>DLGM01000381.1:194-6321 GCA_002482705.1 Cyanobacteria bacterium UBA7694 | reverse complement strand
AGATCGCCATGGTCACGGCACCCATGTGGCGGGTATTATTGCCGCTTCCCTCAACAATAACGAAGGGGTGGCCGGGGTCGCTCCCAACGTCAAAATCATGGCGATTCGCGTGTTGGGGGAAGATGGCTCCGGCAGCCTGTTTAATATTGCCAAGGGCATTGCTTATGCTGCCAATAACGGCTCTAAAGTGATCAACCTCAGCCTCGGCTCTCCTCCCGGTGGTTTGGTGATGCGCACATTGGCCAATTTTATGGCCTCTTATGCCGAAAGCAAGGGTGCTCTGATTGTTGCTGCCGCAGGCAATGAGGGGGGCGAGATCGGATATCCCGCCGCCGCAAGTAAGTTTTTAGCCGTCGGTGCCACCAACGAAACCAATATTTTGGCCTCTTTTTCCAATCGCGGGCCGGAGCTCGATGTCGTGGCCCCAGGGGTCAACATTTTTTCGACCTTTCCTACCTACGAAGTCAGCTCCAACCGTTTGGGTCTGTCTAAAAACTATGCCTCTCTGAACGGGACTTCGATGGCTACGCCCGTAGTCGCGGCACAAGCTGCGCTGTTGCTCAGCCGTAACCCCACCTGGAAGCCTAAGCAGGTGCGTGAGCGCATTGAATCTACCAGCCGTGATTTGGGGATGGTGGGCCGTGACGATATTTACGGTTTTGGCGTTGTGAGTGTCTTGGACGCCCTGTCGCCTTAAGAGGGGCAATGCGATTGCCTCTTACTTGCCCCCTTACTAGGGGTTGACGTTGGGCGTACACTCAGGCAGAATCAGGATATCCTGATTCCTGGAAACATGTGTATGGAACCTATACTCAATCTCAGTGATACCTACGTTCATCTCTCTGATGGGGCCGAAGTCACGCCTTTTCCCGGGGGTGATACCTATTGGCAAACTCTGGAAGCCCCTGTGGATGTGGATCAGGGCCGTTTATTGTGCGTTTGTCCCCAGCGGGCCAGTTGGCTGGTCTGGGAGCGCCATCCCGCTGGTGAAGAGGTGATTGTTTTGCTGACGGGCCGGGTGGATTTGGTTTTGGAGTTGCCTGAAGGGGAAAAGGTGGTTTCGCTTTTGCCTCATGAAACGGTGATTGTGCCGCGCAATGTGTGGCACCGGGCCGTGGTGCATGAGCCCGGTGATGCCCTGTTTATTACTCGGGGGGCAGCCACTGAACATAAACCTTACGACCCGGTTGTTTAACGCTACAAAGACTTTGTAGGGATACACCCGTGCATCCCTACAGAGCAGCTATGTCAGACCACTCGCAGTAAGAAGGCTTTGAGGTATTCCCCTTCCGGGTGGAAGAGGCTGACCGGGTGGTCGGCTGGCTGGCTGAGGCGTCCGAGGATCTGCACCTGACGACCGGATTCAACGGCGGCTGAAAACAGAATTTTCTGGAACAGATCCCAGTCGAGGAAGTGGGAGCATGAGCAGCTCAATAACAGGCCATCAGGGATGCTCTGGCGCATGGCCAAGCGGTTGATGTCTTTGTAGGCCTGAGTACCCTGCTTGAGATGGTTTTTGCTTTTCATAAAAGCGGGAGGATCGAGCACGATCACGTCATATTCCGGTTGGGCTTGACGCAGAAAACCGAACACGTCAGCAGCCACAAAGCGGTGATCGTCCGGGTTCAGGCCATTGCGGCGGAAATTGTCCTGGGCTTGGGCCTGGGCTGGTTCACTGATTTCGACGGAGGTGGTATGGGCGCCTTGCAGGGCTGCCGTCAGGCTGAAACCACCGGTGTACGAAAAGCAATTGAGCAGGCGTTTGCCAGCCGCTAAACGGCCAATCAACTGACGGTTTTCACGCTGGTCAATAAAAAAGCCGGTCTTTTGCCCGACCATCAGGTCAACGCCAAAGCGCACGCCATATTCGTGCACTTCAACCAGGGTTGAGTCACCGTGGTGGATGGCACGCACGGGCTCCATGCCCTCTTCTTTGAGAGAGGGGGATTCGCTGCGCTCAACGATCAGGCTGGGCTGGAGTGCTTCGTGCAGCAGTTCGAGCAGCAGTGGGCGCATGCGGGCCATGCCCAGCGAGGTAATTTGCAGGGTCAGGGCATCCCCGTAGCGATCTACGACCAAGCCGGGGAAGCCATCTGCTTCGCCGTGAATCAGGCGCATGGCATTGGTTTGGGGCACAAACTGAGCCCGGAAATTGAGGGCACGGGCCAGGCGTTCACGCCAGAATTCGCGGTCGATGGGCTCTTTGCGGAAAGCCACCAGGCGCAGGGCAATTTGGGAGGTGGGGTTATAAAAGCCTTGGGCCAAGAATTGGCCATTGGCGGAACAGACGGTGACCAAGTCACCGGGTTCGGGATTGCCCTCAATGTCGCCCAGGGCCCCGGAAAATACCCAGGGATGGCGGTTCTGTACGGACTTATCACGGTTGGCTTTGAGGCGGATACGGGCGGAAGGGGCGTCTGACATATGATGAATTCTCCTACATCAGCATAGCCGCCCCCTCTGACACTGACCAGAGGTTAGTCTTCGTCGAAGATATTCCAGCCTTCGCTGAGAATTTCCTGGGGCTGTTGTAATTCGTCCTCAATGCGGTACAGGTCATCAATGATGGGTTGTCTTTCACTTTCTGGCAGGTTCCAGAAACGCTCCAGCATTTCCGTCATTTTTTCAGCGCTGGCACCTCCGCTATTAAACTCTTCGGCCAGTTCCCCCACGGGGCCTGCAACTGTACCACCCTGTGTTTTGAGCAAATAGGCAATGCTGCTGAGTTTATTGCGGAACTGTTCGCGGTGGGCGTGATCAATCATAGAACACCTCGTGGGCAAGAATGGAGTTCATTGTAATATCAGTATGCCCAAAACAAAAGGCCCCTAAATAAGGGGCCTTGATGTCGCTGTGGGTTTACTGCTCGGCTTTGATCAACTCGACTTCAAACACGAGGGTCGAATTGGGCGGGATCACACCCAGATCACGTGCGCCATAGGCCAAGTGGGCCGGGATCACCAGCTTCCGCTTGCCGCTTTCGCGCATACCAACCAGGCCTTCATCCCAGCCCTTGATCACCTGACCCGTGCCAAAGACAAAGGTAAAGGGCTCTTTGCGATCGAGGGAACTGTCGAACTTTTTGCCATTGAGCAAGGTGCCGGTGTAGTGCACCGTCACTTTTTTGCCTTTGACGGTCATTTTCCCGGTGCCTTTTTTGAGGTCGGTAATCTGTAATTTGGCTGGGGCTACAGAGTTGGCATTTGGTGCCAATTGGACTTTGGGGGATTCCGCCAGGGCTGGCTGCAAGAGTGCGCCTCCCAACAGGGCAGAAGCTAAGAGTCTTTTTTTCATAGGGTGTTCCTTTATATGCTTTAATCGCGGAAGAGCTGTGCCACAGGCACTTCTTCCACTTGACCGATCTGGGCCAAGGCCTTGAGATCAATTTTATTTTTGTCGCCCACAATCGTGAAGGTCAAGGGCTGTCCCTTCATGTGTTGGTCGACCACTTGACTGACATCGGTCAGCTTGAGATTGTTCAACTGGGCAAACTGTTCTGGGCGGGGGTCTTTGTCATAACCCAGATATGACCAGCCGATTACGGAGCCGAGCACATCACGGAAACCGATATAGCTGGTGCGATAGCTATTTTCGAGAGCCCGTTGGGCGCGCTGGAAGTGATTTTCGGTTTGAGGGGGGTTATTGAGCAAGTCAATAAACAAACGCAGGGATTCGAGGGTTTTATCAGCTTGGGTTCCGATATAACCTTGGAATGCGCCCTGATCGCCGAGGCGGCTGCCGCTGAATCCGTATAACCACGTTGAATAAGCCAAGGAGCGCGCTTCCCGCACTTCTTGGAACATAACAGCCCCCATGCCGCCATCCATATATTGGTTATACAGGGCCAGAGGCATATCATTGGTTTTGAGGGTGCGGGCTTGAGCCGGTTTGAGCAGCGAAATATGGCTTTGAGCACCGGGGAAATCTAAGAAATAGATTTTAACCGGCCCCTGTTCACGCTTGGTATATTTGGTCGGCGGGGCCACATTGGCGGGCAATAAAGGTGTGCTGAGCTGTTTGGGCTGGTGATAGCGACGGACAATGGATGTGACCCGGTCCATGGGCAACTGTCCCATGTAGCTGAGGGTGTAATTTTGCTTTTTGAGAGTCGTTACCATGTCGCCATACTGGCTGGTGCTCAGCTGTTTGAGCTCGGCTGCAGAAGGACGATCCAGGTAGCCAGACTCTTCGCCATAGTTGACCCAGCTATTGAGGGCGCGACGCAGGGTGTTCACATCTTTCTTTTGATCGATGCGGTTGCTGATCTGGTTGGCAATTTTGGCTTGGAAGCGGGTTTCATCCAATTGGCCATTCCAGAGGACCTGTTCACTCAGAGCCACAGCCTGCTCAAATTTGCTATCTAAGCCGCTGAGCGAGAGGTAAAAGCCATAGTCGCTGCAACCAAAATGGGCATTGACACCCATGCGGAAAAAGGCGTTTTGTACATCGGCTGCACTCATTTTGCCGGTTCCCGCAAAATTGAGTTCGTCCATGACCGAACAAAAGCCGGGGTATTGTTTATCGCCAAATTCGTAGCTGACGGAAAAGGAAAATAAATCGTTGATGGGGTTTTTGACATGGTACTGCAAGACCCCCAAATCGTAATTGCGCACTTTAAAATCTTTTTGGTAATCGACCCAGCGCGGGTCAATGGCAGCGGTGGCAATGCTTTCGACCTGTTGGGCAAAGGCACTTTGCTGATTGGGATTGAGCTGGGCCGGTTCGAGGTTGGGCTTGGCAATGGCTGGGAAGGTGTAGTCTTTGTCGTGGCGGTAACCGGCGACATAGTTGTTCCCGAAATACTCCTGAGCGACACGTACAATGTCTTCTTTGCGCACGCGCTTGAGCTGTTCGGGGCGTTGCATCATCTGCTCGACGGTTTTGCCATGCAGGAAGGCTTGGGCCATCAGCCCTCCTCGTCCTTCATTGCTTTCCATTTGGCCTTTGAGGCCCGTTTCGTAGTCGAGCACAATGCCTTCGAGCTGTGCGGCATCAAACTTACCCTGCTTGATGAACGCAATTTGCTCAAGCAGGAGTTTTTCTGCCTCTTCGAGGCTCTGACCTTCACGGGGGACGGCGTACAGGTACTGAGCGCCATAGTCCTTGTGGAACTGGGGATAACTGCCCGCAGCACGTACCTTTTGGGGTTGCACCAAATTGAGGCGAATTTGTCCGACTTTACCGCTGTCGAGCAGCATGTCTAGCATTGTCAAGGCATCGTGGTCTTTGTGCCCATACGGAACGGTACGGAAGGCCAAGGTGACTTTTTCTTCGCCCTTGTAATTGACGTGGACCCGCTCTACGCCCTGAATGGGGGCTTCCTGGGGGGCTTGGAAGGGCGGTACGTCTTGTTTTTTCCAGGTGCTGAAGTGCTGGGTGATCAGCTTGCGCGCTTGGGCCAAGTCGATGTCTCCAGACAGGACAATCGCCATATTATTGGGCACATAATAACGGCGATAAAATTCGTACATTTTTTGCAGAGAAGGGTTTTTGAGATGCTCAACGCTGCCCAAGATGGTTTGGCTGCCATAGGGATGTTTTTTATACAGTTGGGCTTCAACGGCTTCGTAGAGGATGCTCTCTTTGTTGTCGAGGCTACGGTTTTTTTCTTCGTAGACGGTTTCGAGTTCTGATTGAAAGAGGCGGAAAACCGGTTCACGGAAGCGTTCGCTCTCGATTTTGGCCCACTGCTCCAGGCGGTTCTTGGGCAGATCGATCAGATAGACGGTTTCTTCGTTGGAGGTGTAAGCATTGAGCCCTTCGCCCCCAAGGCGGGAATAGAGGCTGTCCATTTCACCGGGAATGGCAAATTGACTGGCCGCCACTGACAGTTGATTGATCTGTTTTTGTAGCGCTAAACGTTTCTGTTCGTCGGTTTCATTAAAATGCTGCTCATACAGGGCGGTAATTTGATCGAGCAGGGCCTTTTCCTGGGCATAATCGCGGGTGCCCATGGCCGAAGTGCCTTCGAATAGCATGTGTTCGAGGTAGTGGGCAATGCCGGTTGCGTCTGACGGGTCGTGTTTGCCGCCGGCATTAATGACAATTTGGGCATAAAAGCGCGGGGTCTGAGTATTGCGTGAGAGGTAAACTTTAAGGCCATTTTCGAGGGTGAAATGCTCGACGA
>DLGM01000381.1:0-158 GCA_002482705.1 Cyanobacteria bacterium UBA7694 | reverse complement strand
CCTGGGCGCTGTGGATTGCCGTGGGCAGAATCGATAGGGTGGTGGGAATAAAGGCCAAGGATAGGCTGAGCGCAAGGGCGCTGCGGAGCAGGATCTTCATGGGCAGTCAGTGCCTTTCTGCAATATGTGCTGTTCATTATAGCAGGGGCGTATCGCAT
>DLGM01000082.1 GCA_002482705.1 Cyanobacteria bacterium UBA7694 | reverse complement strand
CGTTGCTGGGGGTGCTCATATTTTGGAAGAGGGTATCGTCTTCAACCATGGTTTCGTGGCGCTGCTGGCTGCTGCGCAAACGGCTGTTGGCGGTATTGATGGCAATGCGGTAAAGCCAGCCCTTAAAGGCCCGTTTGTCGCGCAATTGCTT
Source organism: Cyanobacteria bacterium UBA7694 (assembly GCA_002482705.1). Taxonomy (GTDB): domain Bacteria; phylum Cyanobacteriota; class Sericytochromatia; order UBA7694; family UBA7694; genus UBA7694. The sequence goes on along the minus strand of DLGM01000082.1, from coordinate 13,580 downwards.
GAGCGAACGGAAGACCTTAATAAAGGTGTCCTGGAGGATGTCATTGACCTCTTCGTGATGCGGCGTAATGGCATACACTGCGCTGTAGAGACCCGGCATAAAGGCTTGTACCACCTCTTTAAAAGCTTGAGAATCACCTCGTTCGGCCCTGTGCAGCAGAGCCAATAGGTTGTCGTTCACGGGCACCGCCGAAGATGATGTATTCATAGGCCAAGACGCACGGGGTTGANNNNAGCGTTCAGTGCTCACACGATAAAATCCAGTGGCCCTTTGCGGGCACCGGGCTGGAACGCGCTCAGGGCATTGGATAAGGAGTCGGTCAGGGCCATGGCTTCGGCTGAACCCTCCAGGGCAATGGGCTCGTCCGGGACAGCGACTTCAACCAATGCGGCTTCCTGATCGACTTGCTGGGTGGCTTCCGGGGTAATCAGTTCAAGCAGCGGGTTTTCACCAAATATATCGGCTAAACTGGCAAGCACCCCAATCAGTTGGGGGTACTGACGCATGGCGCTGATTGGACGGGGATGGGCCAAGGTGGTAATCGAATAGGCCAGGGCTGTTTGTTCAGGGGGGAGCTGAATGTCGTAATAGGCCGCATGGCCATGGGCCTTGAGCATCACTTTTTTGGTGTTGTAGCGAATGGCCGTTTCCCGGCGATCTGGGACATGTTCGGCTACAATCTGAAGCCAGACTTGGTTTGCGCCGCTGATGGGTAATGTGCTCATGCCCTGAATCTCTCTGTGGTGGGCCGCTGAGATGCGTTGGCCTTTAAATATCCCTTATCTTAGCATATGGTCTCTGGGGCGTCGAGGTTCCTTTCCCCCTTGAGGATTGCCTTCCTAGCCCGTAGACTGGCTTGGGCATCTGTGTTAAGCTGATCTACTAAACGAAGACAGGCCCTGTCAAGCTTTGACGCGCTTTGTCGGTGTAGACCATGCCAAGAAGGGACGAACACATGAGCGATTCTGAAACCACTCAGGTTTGGGATGAAGGCGAAGAACTTGACAATGCTGAAATGGAAACCGACTTTTCCAGCGCCCTGAGCTCTCTCGGAGCCCATCTGCAAGAGCAGGAACTCATGGATGATGAGTTGGCCGTTGAAGAGACGTCTTACTCCGAAGAGCAAGCCCTGCTTGAAACCGATTACCCCGCTTACGAAGATGCTATCCATGAGCCCTCAATGGCTTCAGAGTTTGATGCCCTGGATGCGGCATTGGCTGAAGAAGACGATTTTGGCCACACGGCCTATGCGGCAGAGCCTGCTGCAGCAGTGGTCGAAACACCTGAAGAAGAATACCCGGAAGAGTTTTCTGCCTCTTTCACTTATGCCAGCGTTGAAAGCAGCGAAGATGAGCCGGTCTACTCAGACGAAGAAGACTCCCAAGCGTCTGTGGTCGAGGAAGTGGTCCTCGTTGAAGAAGTGGCTGCTCCCGCCGATCCAGCGCCTGAAGCCCCCGCTCCAACCGCAGATATGACAGGTGCAGAGCACTTCAACCTCACCACCCTCACTGGCCTGATTGACGAAATCCGGGCTGAAAGTGACCGGGTTCATCAAATGAAGGAGTCGGTGTCCAAAGCACTGTCCCTGATTCAAGAAATGGCAGAATCTCTGAAATCGTGATCGCACAGTTTGAGTCTATTGTTCGTACCTATAATGAGTTAACCGAGTTGCTGGGCGACCCGGATGTCTTGCGTGACCAGCAGCGTTTCCAAAAATATGCCCGTGCTCACTCTGAGCTAGAGCAAAAGGTCGCCGCCTACAACGACTTGCAAAAAGTCGAAGAAGGCATTGCCAGCACTGAAGATGTGCTGCGCAGTGAGCAAGACCCAGAAATGCGGGAACTGGCCCAAGAAGAACTTGAAGAACTCAACGAGCGTCACAAGGTTCTCGAAGAAAAACTGCGCATTATGCTCTTGCCCAAAGATCCCAACGATGAAAAAAACATTCTCCTTGAGGTGCGGGCCGGTACCGGCGGTGAAGAAGCGGCCCTGTTTGCCGCCGATTTGATGCGCATGTACACCCGTTATGCGGAAGGCCGAGGCTGGAAAGTCTCGCTCCTGACCCTCAACGAAACGGGTCTCAACGGGGTCAAAGAAGCCATCATGTCGATTGAGGGCGACAATGTTTACAGCACCCTCAAATATGAATCTGGGGCCCACCGCGTGCAGCGTGTACCGGACACCGAAGCCTCAGGCCGAATTCATACTTCGGCGGCCACGGTGGTGGTTATTCCCGAAGCGGATGAAGCGGTCGAAATCGAAATTCGTCCGGCTGATATCCAGATGGATACTTTCCGTTCCGGAGGTGCAGGGGGCCAGAACGTCAACAAGGTTGAAACGGCTGTCCGGATCACCCACTTACCGAGTGGTATTGTGGTTGCTTGTCAAGAAGAGCGTTCCCAGTACCAAAACCGCGAAAAAGCCATGGCCATGCTCAAAACCAAACTCTATGATCGTCAAGTACAAGAGCAGGCCCAAGAGCAAGCCGCAGCGCGTAAATCGCTGGTGGGTAGCGGGGACCGCAGTGAGCGCATCCGCACCTACAACTTCCCTGAAAGCCGCGTGACGGATCACCGCATTAAGCTCACCCTCTATAAACTGGGGGAAATCCTCAATGGGGATCTCGATGAAGTGGTGAATGCCCTGATTGCCGCTGATCAGCAGGAAAAGCTCGAAGCCCTGACCCAAAACGAAGAGAGTTTTGGATTACCCGTGTAACAAGGGCTAAGGCAAGAACACAAAACCTTGTGTCCTTGCCTTAGCCCTTGCTTGTATCGTGCTCTCGCCGTAACCCCGCCCGAACATGTTACAGTGTCAAAATAGTTTTTTTACCCTGACTAAAGGACACGTGTGTGATGATTCAATCCTGTCTTGTCATTGGCGCAGGTTTGGCTGGGCTAATTGCTGCTGGGCATCTGCAAAAAAAGGGCTGTCAGGTAACCCTGCTCGAAAAGTCGAAGGGCTTAGGTGGGCGTTTGGCAACCCGGCGCATTGGAGAGGCCGTTTTTGACCATGGTGCGCAATTCTTTTCGGTGCATTCGATGTTTTTCCGTATTCTGGCGGAGGACATGCAGGATGCAGGGGTCATACAGCCTTGGAGCCGTGGTTTTTTAAATGCCTTTCGTCAGGAGTCGTTTGACGGGTACCTGCGTTTTCGGGGTACCCATGGCATGACTGATGTGGCCAAATTCTTGGCAGAAAACCTCCATATTGCCCTCAATGAAAAGGTCACCCAGATTGAACAACTGCCGGGTAGCTGGCGGGTGACCTGTGAAAGTGGCCGGGTAGACGAAGCTGAAGCACTGCTGATCACGGCCCCTTTGCCCCAGGCCATGAGCTTACTCGAAAAAAACAGCAATGTGGTCTTTGCTGATGAGAAACAACACCAGCGTCTCACTGCGGTGAAGTATGAGCCCTGTATTACTTTGATGGCGCTCTTGGATGGACCAACCGGGATTCCCGAACCCGGAGCAATTGCTCTCAATGAGCCCACGGAGCCCATTCAGTGGATTGCTGATAACCGCATGAAAGGCATTTCTCCGGTGGAATGTGTCACGGTGCATGCCACGCCCCATTTCAGCCGCAAGCACTACAAAGGGGATAAAGACGAGAATGCGCGGTTGTTGTGGCAGGCAGTGCAGCCCTTTGTGAAATCCCAACCGACTGAAATCCATGTTCATAATTGGCTCTACAGCCAACCGGCCCAAACCCTGATTGAACCCTTTGCCCGTCTGATACAAACGCCACCCCTGCTTTTAGCCGGAGATGCCTTTGGAGAAGGGGTCAAAGTCGAGGCTGCGGTCAACTCTGGTTTGGCAGCAGCCAAACAGTTGCTTAAAGGATAACGACCGGGTCACCCACCTGGAGTTGTCCCGTACTGTGATGGCCAATGAGGTTTTGCCCAAAGATGACTTTTTGGTTGACCCGGTGTAGGCGGGCCAAAGTTTGTAAAGGCTCTTTGGCTGTGAGGCCCTGATCCGGGTCAATGGTGACCATTACGCAGCGCTCACAGGGTTTGACCGCGGTGAAGGTAAAATCGCCGATGCGCAGATCGCGCCAGTGGTCTTCCGCAAAGGAGGTGCTTCCGGTTATTACCAGATTGGGGCGAAAACGCTCCATGGTAACGGGTTCAGCCAATTGCGCATTGAGGGCTGTCAAAGAGGCTTCGGTAGCCAAAAGATAGGGGTAACCGTCGGCAAAACTGACTGCATCATTGGGGCTCAGGGCGTAGCCCGGATTGATGGCGCGCTGGGTCGTGTCGGGCATATAGACCAAGCTACAGGGTTGGCCCAATTGTTCACTCAGCATGTTGTGGATCGGGTGGCGGGGGCGCAAAGCCCGGCACTGACTGCGCCAGACGGTCACAGTCAACGGGTCTGCATCTGCTTCCTTCGGAATCCCGATCTGGACTTCTCCCAGGTGGGGGATCTGGAGTTGTAAGTGATCTTTGGCTCCGTAGGCCCGGATCAGCACCATGCCCGGTATCTGACGCTGGGTTAAAAATTGCCCCTCGGCATTCACAATCATCCAGCGGCGGTCGTGCTGCAAACCACGGGCTGTCAGTTCGGCCTGTGTGACGGGATATCCGCGCAGGCTTTTGACCGGGTAAACCCAAATTTGGCTGAGGTACATTATTTAAACGAATAACCGTACAGCGTTTCGGCGTACTGGAACAGTACCCAGGAGGTGAGGATGTATTTGTCCCCGGAGCGGGGAATATGGCCTTTGTGGGTATGGGTAAATCCGCTGGGGGCAATCACCAGTTGTCCCTGTTTGGGCTTGAGCATGCGTTCTTGGTAATAGAACTCGGTTTCGCCGCCTTCGCTCACGTCATTGAGATAATACATATACAGCAGCACACGGTGTAGCGCTTCCCGTTTGGCTTCGTTGGCCTGGGGGTAAATTTCGGAGTGATAATGAAAATAGCCCCCTTTTTCCTGCTCATATTTTTGCAGGTTGACGGTGCCAAAACGGTACATCTTCATCATTAAGCCTTCGACCAGGGAGTCGTCCAAGATATCCAGCACATCGTTGGTGATGGCAATCGGTTGGCCCGTTTGGGGCTCTTGAATGGTGAGGGTGAGGGCCCCGGTCATCATGAATTTGTGGGCCCGCATGTATTGCACCAGATGCCGGGCCGTTACCTCTTCGATATGGGCCAGTTCATCCGCCCATTCTGGGTGCGCATTGAGCATAATATCGTGACTCTGTTTGGCGTAGGGGTTATAACCTTGCCCAGTCATACCGGGGTATTTCTGATCGCTGCGCTCAAATTTTTCCAGGAGATGCTTACAGAACTCAGGGCTCAGGGCGTTGTCGTAAGTGGCAATAAAGTCTGTCGGCATAAGCTAATGCTCCTAGAGATGATGCGTCTATTATAACCCGTTGCTTGAGGCGTATATGCCCCGATATTTTTGCCCGGACCGAAATCAGATGCAAAATCTGATGCTGAGATTGTTTTGGCACACTGGGCTGTGATTCGGGATCTTATTTTCAGGCGTGTATACTGAAGGGGTAGGAGTTGAGAGAATATGCGCCAATGGCTTTCGTTTGCACTGGTATTTGCATTGCTGATAGGTTGGGCTGTGCCCAACTGGGCTGATTCTAAACCCAAGGTTGCCGTGGTGAATCTGGAAAGTGTGGGTGTCGAGCCTTCGACCGGCGTGGCTGCTGCCGAAATTCTCAGTACCCATCTGGGGAGCCGCGAGCACTTATTTATACTGGTAGAGCGGGCCCAACTGCAAAAGACCTTGCAAGAACTGGGGTATCAGGCATCGGCATTTGTGGATCCCAATTCGGCGATTACCCTGGGAAAACAGTTGGGGGCTCGTTATATCGTGTTGGGAAGTGTTACCCGTTTTGGCGGAAGTTATTCCCTCAACGTGCGGATTGTGGATGTGCAAACCACAGAAACTCGCAGTGTGTCGCCGGTAAGTGTGCCCAGCCTGTCACCCGAAGCGGTGATTCGTTTGGGGGACAGCGTAGCGCTGCGTCTCAATGATATGATTCAGCCCGGTGCTGTGGTATCCAGTGCCTTACCGGTGCAAACATCTCCCAGTTATGGGGCGCTGAAACCCGGTGAAATGCTGCGTATTCCTGCCGGGCCTTTTATTCGTGGCGACCAGCAGAAGCTCGGGCAAGGGGATGAAAGCCCGGTGCGTACCCTTTATTTAGATACTTTTGACATGGGTCGTTATGAAGTGACGCAGGCTGAATATAAACGCTTTATCGACGCCACCGGCCATCGGGCTCCCACCACCTGCGATTTTGGCAAAGTGAATTGGAACCCGGTTGAGCAACCGAATCACCCGGTGGTGTGTGTCAGTTGGTACGATGCGCAGGCCTATTGTCAGTGGGGTGGGCAGCGCTTACCTACTGAGGCGGAATGGGAAAAAGCGGCACGGGGCACAAAAGCTTTATTGTATCCCTGGGGAGATAACAAGGTGGTCTGTGATCGGGCAGCCTTTTCCGGGTGCATGGGGGAAGAGGCCGGTTTACGGCCTGTGGGCAGTAAGTCGCCGGGTACCAGCCCTTATGGCTTGTATGACATGGCTGGCAATGTGTGGGAGTGGGTGCAAGATTGGTATGACCCCCACTACTACCGGCAAGCCCCGGAGCAGAACCCACCAGGCCCCGTACAGGGCAAAACCAAGGTGCTGCGCGGCGGGGGTTTTGGCCATGACCCATCAGCTCTGCGGGCCAGTAACCGCAGTGATATTGAGCCGACCCATCGCAATGCATCGACGGGTTTCCGCTGCGCGCGCTAAGGCTTGGGCTCCCAGGAGAGAACAAGAGAGAAGCCCATGTTCTCAAACTTTTGGAAGTCTGAAAACATGGGCCGGACCTGAAGCGGATTGAAGGAGCCATAACTTGCCACTTAGCGGGCAATCTGCTTGGGTGTTTCGCCCCGATTGTCGGCATACCTTGCAATATTTACGAAAAAATTGTCACCTTGTCTTCTGCTTTAGATAAGCTAGAGGTCTAACGAAACTTACCTCTCTCTTGCAGGCAAGGACGCTTTCTTCGTGCTTCAATTTTGATTATAGTGCTCAGGGAATGTGATTGCAAGCACCCAAGCTGAGAACAAATAAAAACTTAACAAGACCTTTAAAGGAGTAAATACAAGCACAATACTTTTAAAAATAAGCTTACATATTGATATATTTATAATAATCAATCTACATTGTGCTTTTATTATGCTGCTCTTGAAGGGGAGGGGTTTATAGATCGACTGGATGGGGAATGGAAACGTTAAGCAGATGATTTGCTCCCTGATCTGTGTCAAACACAAAATGTGCTCTTGAAGGTAATGCGTGATGATGAAATATCTTGTGGTATTAGTGGTGGTAGGGATGATCGGGACAGGCGCTGAAGCCTCCGTGACAAATTCCGCGTTGAAGCGGGCGCGGGGGGCACAGAATCAAGCGACGGTAGAGCCGGTAAAAACGCAGGCTCAACGCGACTTTTGCGCCAGTTCGGCTGATTGTTTTGTGCAGGCTTCAAGTACGGTGCAAAACTTGGCGCTGGTGTCATTACAGCGCGATCAGCAAACTTTGTATGCGCTGTATCAACGGCACAATAATACCTGGCGCAAGGTGTACAGCGGTCCGAAGCTGGTGGTGAAAGACATTCAGAAAGCCGGTTTGAATGTTTCACCGGCAACGCTGGAAAAGCTGGCAAAAAATTTAAAATAATCTGCAAACCCTTGTGTTCAGAGCCTTGACCTGGTTTTGTGATGCGCTGTATAAATGGGGTGGAAGATGATTGCGAAAGTGCAGCCCATTCCTGTGCTAAAATGCCCTAGTACAGGTGAGTTCAACTGCTGTTAAACAGCCATTTTTTGCTTCTGGCTGCACCTGCACATCTCTACTTCCCGCTTGCGGGAACCTTTATTCTATCTCAAAGAGTATACAAGCAATCATGTCAAACCACGGTATCTATTTTACTCCCATTGAGCTGGGGGCTTATACCCTCGTTATGCTCGGGCTGATTGCCACCTCTGCCTATGGGGCCAACCTCAAGTACAAGCTGGTGTCCATTGGTAAGCCCGAGGAGCGTCATCCCAGTCAGGATGATATCCCTAAGCGCCTGTGGCAAACGGTTTATGATGTTTTTTACTGGTGTTTCCGGGGCGTACGCCCTATCGTTGGGCTGATGCACACCTTTGTTTTTGTCGGCTTCTTTGCCTTTTTGCTCGCCACAACCCACCACGTGTTGCGGGCTTATACCAACAATGTTGAGTTTTCACTGCTGGCATTTATCAGCCCCTTGCTTGACCACGGTTACGCTTTTGTGGCTGATATGTTTGCCGCGCTGGTCTTTTTAGGGATTGCCTCGCTGGGTTATCGCCGTTATGTGCAAAAGCCCAAAGCGCTGTATCCTCCTCCTGAAGACCAAGGTGTGTTGGTCAACCGTGAGTCCCGTGAAAACCCTTGGCTGGAATCACTGATCACGATCTGTTTCATTTCGTTGCTGATGATTTCTTATGTCTCAACCGAAGGTTTGGCCATTGCCTGGATGCAGCGGGATGCCGCCGCTTATACCTTTGAGTGGTTCCGCCCCCTGAGTGCGGCGTTTGGGTTTGTGATGCATGCTACCGGTATGCCCCAGGGCATCATGGTGTTCCTGTACCACGTTTCTTGGTGGGTTCACATTCTCTGCGTGCTCGGCTTTGCCTGTTACATTCCCTTCTCCAAGCACTTACACTTGGTGGCCGGGCCCATCAACCTCTATTTCAAGCGCCAAGCTTCTTATGGCAAGGTTGACTACAAAAAAGATCTGGTGGCCATGTTTGAGTCGGATGATGACGATGAAGACATGAACATGGGCGGGATTCAGTACCTGCAAGATTTGCCCTGGAAAAACGTGCTCGATACCTTTGCCTGTATTGAATGTGGCCGTTGTGACGATGTCTGCCCGGCCAACCGCACCGGCAAAGAGCTGTCTCCCAAATGGATGGTGGTCAACGCCAAACACCTGATCATGGAAGAAAAAGAACAGCTTATGACCACGGGAAAATCGGAAACCCCCTTGGTGGGCCACATCATGACCGAAGACGCCCTTTGGTCATGCACTACCTGCGGTGCCTGTATGGAAATGTGCCCGATGGGCATTGAGCATATCCCCGATATTATTGGTATGCGCCAGCACCAGCTTCAGGAAGAGGAAGAGTTCCCCCATGAGTTTAACGTGATGTTCCAAAACCTGGAACGTCAGGGCAATCCCTGGGGCCAAGCCCAAAGCCAGCGCGCTGACTGGGCCAAAATGCACAAGATCAAGACCATGGGTGAAATCAACGATATCAAAGATATCGACATCCTGTACTGGGTCGGTTGTGCCGGTTCGTATGATGACAGCGCCAAAAAGGTGTCCGAAGCTTTTGCGCAGTTGATGCAGGCCGCTGATGTGCGCTTTGCCATTCTGGGCAAAGAAGAGAAGTGTAATGGTGACCCGGCTCGGCGCTGTGGCAACGAGTACCTGGCCCAAAGCCTGGCTCAGGAAAACGTTGAAACCCTCAATGAGTATGGTGTGACCAGCATTGTCACCACCTGCCCCCACTGCTTGCACACGATCAAAAACGAATTCCCCGACTTTGGGGGCCGTTTTGAGGTCAAGCACCATACCCAGATGCTCAACGAGCTGATTCTGGCGGGCAAGCTCAAGGTTAACAATTCCACCGCCGGTTTGCTGACCACTTTCCATGATCCCTGCTACCTGGGCCGTCATAACAAAATCTATGATGCTCCCCGCGATCTGATTGCTGCTACAGGCAGTGAACAGGTCGAAATGAAAATGAGCAAGGACAGCAGCTTCTGCTGTGGTGCTGGCGGTGGCCAGATGTGGAAAGAAGAAAGTGGTTCGGTGCGCGTCAATAACGAACGTACCCGCCAAGCAGCAGAAACCAAGGCTGAACAAATTGCCGTGGGCTGCCCCTTCTGTAAAACCATGATGGTAGACGGTGTCAATGCCGAAGGCCACACGGATAAAATCAAGGTCAAAGACGTGGCTGAGATCCTGCTTGAAAAAGTTGTGCAACCGGCGACGACCGCTTAACGACCCGTAAGCGAAAAAGCCCGCTGATTCAGCGGGCTTTTTTTATGGGCGATTTAAAAGGCCCAGCCAATGCCCGTGGCGACATCAAACGCGTTGCGGTAATAGATGGGAGCACCGGTATAGCTGTTGCCAATATAACCTGCATCCCCCAAGAAAGGGATGCCTGCAGCAAGGCTGAAGGTCAGGCCGGACATTTTGGGACGGTATTCAATGCCTAAGCGAGGGGTGAGCCATAGGCTTGGGCTTGAGGGAAAATTGACGCTGGCCAGTACATCCACAAAACCCGCAAGTTCGTGGGGGTTAAAATAGATCCGAGGGGCCAAACTGACATAGGCGTTGACGGTAAAACTTCCGGTCATGGCACCGGCCTGAGCACCCAACGCAAAATAGGGGTTCGCGTTGTACCATGCCCCAAGGTTGGCGTAACGGGGGAATCCCGCTTCAATGTATGCCAGCCAAGGTTTGGCTTGACGGACAGGGGTTGCGTCATCTAGAGCAGTAGGTGACTGTTGGCTGGGGGTGGCGCTATTGCCTGGCATGCTTGGCAGGGACAGAGCTTGACGTACCAGAGCAGGAGCTGTTTGGGTCATTAAGCTTTCGAGCGGGCATAGGCAGTCGCTGTATTCATCGCGCAGAATCGTGCCTTTTTCGACATCGATAATGCGCAGGTTGAGAGAATACAAATTGCCCAGACGGCTGGCGCTGCCGGTGATCATATGGCGTACCGACAACAGTTTGCCAATTTCGACGGAACAGTCGGTGGTATCACAGCTTTGGGTACTCTGAAAGCCCTGCTCGCGCAGGATGCGGTCAACATTTTCCCGTTCCATGACTTGGTAGGTTCCGTTTTGTACGATCAGGCTGCGAATGCGATCGGTGAGGATACTGGCATCACTGGCGGTAATATTGCCTTTGGGACGTAAATCCATAACTGCGGCGCGGTCTTGAGCATGAGCCGGGAGTACCAGAAGTAAGAGAGCAAGTGTGGCAGTGTATTTCAGCATGGCAACAACTTTCTGTAGTTAGCTAGATTATAGGGGGTTAGCCCAAGAGCTTGTGCCTAGCGCGATGGCATCTGTGATTCGGGAACGGCTGCAAGCGCGGTTTCTAAATCGGCCTGAATGACATAATACCAGCCCAAGGCATGGAGACGGTAATAAGCTGTGAGACGCTGGCGACCGTTGACGGTTTCAATGACATGACCTGTTTTGTTGGCCTTGACGGCAGCTAACACTTGAGTTTGTTCAAACGGGGGCAACTTAAGGTCTGGGTGGACGGTGGCATTGTACTTTTCACCCTTTTGACTGGAACGCACAACAACTCGCCCTTGGTCATCCAAGATGAAGCTACCTTCTACGGCTTTTAAGCGGGTAGGCGTGGCCAGAAGGGCTTGGATAATATAATCAAACTTGGTGTCTAAAAACGAAATGCCCAAAAATTGTCCTTGATGATCATACATGGCGGTGGCACAGGTCAGCAGCATGCCCACACCGCTGACATCCACATACGGGTTCCCCCATTTGCGCCCGTGGGTATGAGCCGCTAAGCGCCAATAGGGGCGCTTCAACGGATCATAAGTGGGGGCGTTGAATTCACCCCCCGGCTGCCACACCACCACCCCATTTTTAAGCACCATGGTGGTGTAGGTAATCGGGACGCCTTGAGTGCCAATCCGTTGTCGCTGTTCAATCGGGCTCAGGGGCGCTTCGGTGGCACTCCGCAGCAGCAGCCGTTTGGCATAATGGCGCAGGGGCGATAATTTTTCGAGATCGTCGCGCACTTCGGCTTCGGGTTTGTAATAACTTTTGGCCGACATATTCCAGTCAATGCTGACCGGGCCTTGAAATTGGGGGGCATAGGCTAAATCGGGGGGCGTAAATTTGCCGTGCAGGTAATAGGGTTCCCGCTGGGGTTGCTTTTGGGTCAGGTGCGAGAGGGTGACTGCATTGAGGCCTTCAACGCCCATTTCGACCTTTTGAAAGCGCCGATCGATTTTGCGCCCCTGTTGGTAACCGGCCGCTAAAAATTGATTGAGGGCTTTTTCGCGGGTGCGGGCCCGATCCAGCTCCTGTTGTTGGCTCCAGAGGCTCCAGACCCCAAATAGGGCGGTTAATAAGACAATGGTTCCCACGCCATTCAGGGTTTCAGCTTGGTGCCGGGCGAGCCAGCGCCCCGCTTTGAGAAGCGGGGTGTCAGGCCGGGCCAGAACCGCTTCCCCGCGCATATAACGCCGTAAATCGCGGGCCAAGGCGCTGACACTTTCATAACGATCCTGAGGGCGTAAAGCCGTGGCTTTTGCGACAATGGCCCTGAGGTCGGCGGGTATTTTTTCGCCTTGGGGCCCGGTCAGTTCGGGCACTTCACCCCGGGTTGTCTGTTTGATCAAAATGGCTGCTTCTGCGCCGCTATAGGCGGGTCTCAGGGCTAATAGTTCCCATAAGATCAGGCCCAGGGCAAATTGATCACTCTGGGTATCCAAGGTTTCCCAAGCCCCATTGGCCTGTTCTGGAGAGAGATAGGCCAAGCTTGAGGCCAGAACGCCTTCGGTATCTTCGGCGCTGGCGTCACTGGGCAATAACAGCTCGACCGGTTGCGCGACCGTCTGGGTGACACGGGCAGCCCCCCAATCCATGACATAGACTTCGTTAAAGTTGCCGACCATCAGATTGGAGGGTTCCAGTTCGCGGTGAATGACGCCCCGGCTATGGGCATAATCGACCGCATCACATACGGACAGGAAAAAATCGAGGCGTTGGTGTTGATCTAAGATAGGCAGACGGCTGGTGCCCGGTGGAAGTTTGCCCGCAGCTTCATCAATCAGGGTTCGGAAGGTGCGCCCATGAATGCGTTTCATGGTGTAGGCCAGGCCTTGAGCCGTATTTTCCAGGCTGTAAATGGGGACAATGTGGGGATGATCCAACTGGGCGGTGATCTGGGCCTCATTCAGGAAACGCCGCAAAATCAGTGGATCTGAATTTTGCTTGAGGCGTTTAAAGGCGACTTTGCGCTGGAGCGTGTGTTCTTTGACCAAATCAATGCGGCCGGTATCGCCTTCACCTAAAAAATCGAGAAATAGGTAATGTTGACGGCCACGGCGGGGATGAATCTTAGGTTCAGAAGGATTGGCCATGTCGGCGGTAATGGTTTGCAGCAGGTCATCAACACTGTGACCCGATTTGGGCAAGAGCCAGCCCTGGTGTCGCAAAAATGCCATAAAGCCGCTCTGATCACCCGTGGGGTGTGCCTCTTGATAAATCAGATAGAGGGCTTCGATTTCAGCCAATTGTTCAGGGTTAAAAGTGGCCAGCCAATCTTGATAACTCATGGGGGGTCTCCGCTCAAGACGGTGTTGCGATCGGCGATCGCCATATAGGTCCAGCCCAGGGCATTGAGCCGATAAAAGACGGTCAAGGTATCTTTCGACTCTACGTACCCGGCTTCCTGTTGGCGCATGGCTGCTACGGTGTCTTCATCAGCCAACCGCTCGGGATGATAACGAATGCCGCTTCCGGTTAAGGGGCTGCGGT
>DLGM01000327.1:4775-8362 GCA_002482705.1 Cyanobacteria bacterium UBA7694 | reverse complement strand
ACCGAGTACTTCATCAAGAATTTGCAGCAATTCTGGGGGAAGTTCAACGGCGGTGGGGTGTTCACCTGTAGCCAGCATGGCCATCAAGGCATCCGGGGCACTGCTGTCTTTAGCAGCCACCGAGCGATTGATGAGCTGCGTCAGTTGACTGAGCAATTCATCAATATCATCCGACCCTTTGGAAGCGTTTTTTTCTTCCTGCTCCGGGGCCGCAGAACGGGTATTGGCCGTAGGCGCATACGCCATCGGCGGTACATAATTGGCAGCAGATCCATTGCTAATTGGGCTAAACGTCATCGTACTTCCTCGTATTCACATAAGCTAAAAACAGACAGGTATCCGTGTCTACTTATCTCGCGAAAGCCTGCGGCTGCTGCGCGATTTAACAAAAAATCAATGATCTTATAACAATTATCCCCTTGGGTAAATCTGAAAATAGGGAGTCATGGCGGCACATTTGGCGCAATCTGCGGGAAACGATACAATATAAAAAGCAAGTCAGGGAAAAAGTGAGCACTTTTCTTAATCTATGAGCACAGACCATCTCGACCCCGATGAATTGGCCTTATTAGCCGCCTTTTCAGCCTATGAAGATGATAACGCCTTTGATGAAGACGCCACCTTTATTGGCTGTGCCATCGACGTAAAGCCGCGCGTCCAAGGCTTGGCACTGCGCCTGGGTGAGCAAGTGCAGCCTTTGCCCCCTAGCCCCGCGATCATTGGCCGTGACCCCACCTGCAATGTGCGCCTCGACTCGCGTTCCGTATCACGGGCTCATGCAGCTATTTACCGCCTCGGGCACCATTATGTGGTGCGTGATCTGCACTCGACCAACGGCGTTTTGCTCAACCAAGTCCTCGTCAGTCAAGCCCCGATCCGGGCCGGTGATCACCTACAAATTTCCGATCAACACCTGGAAATTGTCGCCAGTGCCGAAACCTTGCCCAGTTATCAAAACCAGTGCACCGTACTCTTTTTTGACCTGAGTAACTCCACCCGGCTGATTGAACAACACGGCCCCAGTTTTAACCACATGCTCCAAGGCGAATTGAGCAAACTGGAAGACCGCATTCTACAAGCCTATGGCTGTCCGATTAAAAATCTCGGTGATGGTCTGATGGCGGCTTTTGGCCTGTGGCCCATTCCTTCACCGCTGTATCATCCGGGCATCAAAGCCCTGGAAATCGCCAACACGATGGCCCAGCATATGGCCCAGATCCCCGCATTTCCGGGGCTACACGTGCGCATTGGCCTGAGTTATGGGCCCGTTACTCCGCTCGAAAAAGAAAACCATCTCGACCTGTTTGGGGATACGGTCAACTTAGCGGCCCGCTTAGAACAGGCCAATAAAGAATATCAAACGGGCATTCTGCTCTCGGGCGAACTGGCCGACCAATTGCCCAATCGCCAACGGCTGCAAGAGATTGATACGGTACGGGTGACAGGGCGTGACACGCCGGTCACCCTCTATACCTGGCTGCCTTTAGATTCATCCACAGACCTGGCCACCTATCAAGCCGGGTTAGCCGCCTACCGCCACGGCAGTTGGCGCGAAGCCACTGCCCTTTTATCCCCCCTCAGCGCCCAAGGCGATGGCCCCGCGCAAGCCTTATGCCAGCGTATGGAAAATTTGGGTGGCGCAGCGCCAAAGCGCTGGGATGGCATTTGGCAACTCCAGAAATAAAGCAATTTCAGCCCCGGCATCGGCTACAATACAAGGGTAAGCGACCGCCACGGGAGTAACCCTGATGAGCTTTAATGACGAAATTCTGATCAGCCTTAAACAGGCCGTTTCAGCCACTCCAGAAAACCCCCATCTGCACCGCCACTTGGCCGACCTACTGCTGGCCCAGGGGGATATTGCTGCTGCCGAATCTGAATACCGGGCGGCACTGGCGCTAGCCCCTACCCACCCCCAAATCCGCTTAGGCTTGGCACAAACCTTTTACCAAGGCCACAAAGACTCCGCCGGGCTGGCGCTGGTGGAAGATTTACTCGCCGAACCCGATCCCCCTGCTGCCGCCTTTGTGCTTTGTGCCCGCCTTTTAGAACGTCGTCAAGAACGGGTCCGGGCACTGCAACTGTACCAGCAAGGGGTCCAGAAAGATCCCAGCCTCGCAGATGAAAGCCTGGCAGCCCTGCTCAATGGTGCCTTATTTCCCGAAGGCCCCCCAACCCTTGCGAACACCGAACCCACCGTCGCTCCCCCGGAGCCAGAACGTGAGGCCGTCAAAGTCCCTCACCATGCCTTTGTCGAAGAACAGGCCCCGGCTATCGAAAAAGAACGTCCAGCCACAACCTTTGCCGATATTGGCGGCATGGAAACCCTCAAAGAAGAGATCCGCCTGGAAATTATCCACCCCTTACAACACCCTGAACTCTATCAAGCCTATGGCAAAACCATTGGCGGGGGTATTCTGATGTATGGGCCACCTGGCTGTGGCAAAACCCATCTCGCCCGCGCCACTGCCGGAGAGGTCAAAGCCGATTTTATTTCGGTTGGCATCAACGAAATCTTAGACATGTGGCTTGGCCAAAGCGAACGCAATTTACACGCCATCTTTGAGCAAGCACGAGCCGCAGCTCCCTGTGTGCTGTTCTTTGACGAAGTGGATGCCTTGGGTGCCAGCCGCAGTGATCTGCGCCAGAGCGCCGGGCGTCAGCTGATCAATCAGTTTCTGGCCGAGATGGATGGCCTGAATGCATCCAATGAAGGCGTGCTGATTTTGGCCGCCACCAATGCCCCTTGGCATTTGGACAACGCCTTCCGGCGTCCGGGCCGCTTTGACCGAATTTTGTTTGTCCCCCCGCCAGATGGGCCGGGGCGCACCGCCATTTTACAGTTACTGCTCGCACAAAAGCCCACTGAAAATCTCGATTTAAACGAGCTGGCGCGCAAAACCGAAGGATTTTCAGGTGCCGATCTCAAGGCTCTGATTGACATTGCCATTGAAGGCAAACTGCAAGAAGCGATTCGCACCGGAATCCCAGGCCCCATCAGCCACAAAGATCTCTTACAAGCGCTCAAACAGGCCCGGCCCACCACCCGCGAGTGGTTTAATACCGCCCGCAACTACGTGCTCTATGCCAATCAGGGCGGCCTGTATGACGAGGTCAAGGCCTGGCTAAAACTTCCGTGAACGGCCAGATTGAATGCATTCAGTTGCTATTGTCCCAAGCACGTTATACCTTGGCAGAACAAGAACTGTGGCAGATCCTGGGCGAATATCCTGAACATCCCTTGCCCCGTGCCCTGCTCGCCCTCTGCCTACATGAGCAACAGCGCCCCAAAGAGGCCTTAGAACAGGCCCAAACAGCCATTCATTTGGCTCCAGACGCCAGCTTTTGCCATTATATTCTGGCGGTGGTCGAACATGGGAACCACCACCCCAAAGCCGCTCGCAGCGCCATTGATACCGCTTTGGCCATTGACCCTGACAGCCCCGAATACTTTGCCTTCCGGGGCAGCCTCGCCCTTGAAGACAGCCACTGGAAAGCAGCCCTGGCCGACGCGGACGCCGGGCTGGCCTTAGATGCCGAGCATACCCAATGCCTCAACTTGCGCAGTATGGCACTGCTCAAACTGA
>DLGM01000327.1:0-4756 GCA_002482705.1 Cyanobacteria bacterium UBA7694 | reverse complement strand
GGGACGTGGCGAAGAGGCCAAAGCGGCCATTGATACAGCGCTGGAAGTGGCCCCAGAAGACGCCACCGTCCACGCCCAACGCGGCTGGACACTGCTGGAGAAAGGGGAATATGCCCCCGCCTTAGAGGCTTTTCAGGAGGCCCTGCGCTTGGATCCCAACCTCGAACCAGCGCGCAGCGGCATGTTGGAGGCCCTGAAAGCCCGCTACTGGATCTATCGCCTAATGCTGCGCTATTTTTTCTGGATTGGACGCTTTGGACGGGGCCATCAGTTCGTGGTCCTGTTCACAATCCTACTCGGAGCAAGGCTGTTGGTATCTCTGGCCAAAGGGCAATCCTGGGCCTACGGCATTGTCGCAGTCATGCTCGGGCTCTATTTTGTCTTTAACCTCATGTCTTGGGTCTCAGATCCCCTGTTTAATTTGCTGTTGCGCACCACTCCTTATGGGAGCCTGATGCTGTCGGAACGAGAAAAACAAGCCACCGACTGGTTTATTTTGCTCGGTGGGGGCGGGCTTGTGAGCATTGCCATTGCCATTTTGAGCTGGAATTTAGGCCTGCTCACTCTGGCCCTGCTCTTTGGCTGGGGCAGCGGCGTTAGCTTATCGCTGTTGGTACCCATCGCAGGCAGTTTTGGCCCCGACAGCGCTGCCGCCCGTCAAATTTTGGGCCTGTATACAGCGGGCTTAGCCAGTGTGGCGACCCTGGCAGCGGTATGTGGCCTTTTGCATCTGAGTGGCCCCGCCATTTATTTAGGCGTTGCCTATATTTTTGGCTGGATCGCCTTTTCCTGGATTGGAAATTTTGTCACGGCCTGGAAACGCGCCTAGAAAGGACACACCATGGATGAAGATTTTGAACTCCTCGATGCACTGGTATATTCTTGGCCAGAGCAGGGATCGGTCTTTACCACAGCTCCGATCCGTATTCCCAATATTGATGGAGAGCGTCCGCTGACGATCTATTTGCCCCCAGATTATGAATTTAACCCCGAGCAGTATTACCCGGTGGCCTATCTCTTTGACGGGCAAAATCTTTATGAACCCGAAGGGGAGTGGCCTGCTGGCTGGCAGCTCCACCACGTGCTCGATACACGGGCTGCTGAAGGCTTGACGGTACCGATTGTCGTGGGGATTCACCATGGCCCCAACCGCGATGAAGAACTGTGCCCCTGGCCCGCAGAACCGGGCCAAACACCCCGCGCCAATGACCTACTGCGCTGGATCCGTGAGGACCTGCATCCTTTGGTCAACAGTAGTCTGCGCCTGCTTGAAGGGCCTGAAAACACCGTTTTGGGGGGCTCTTCTTTAGGCGGGATGTTGGCCATGTACGGGTGTTTTGAACACAGCGACTTCTTTGGCGGAGCCATTGCCATGTCCCCATCTTTATGGGTCGGGGAAGGGGCGATGTACGACTACATCAGTGGGGTCAGTGAACTGGCCAATATCGACGTATTGCGCCTCTATATCGACTGTGGGGCTTTGGAAGGCGAAGAGGAAATGGAAACAGAAGATGAACCCTTCATCGATTGGGACACGGATCCCCTCGAAGATGCCGAAGCCATGGTCGCCCTATTGGAAGCCAAAGGGCTCATTGATGGAGAACATTTTTTGTGGATCAATGACCCAGAAGGGCAGCATAACGAGTATCACTGGGGTAAACGCCTGCCTATTGCCTTACAATTTCTTTACGATTGATGCTAAAATACACACGATTTCTTGCTTTTAAGCATCATTGAGGATAATTTACCGTGTTAGATACCCAAGCCCCCCCCGAAAAAGCAGTCTTAGTAGGCGTCCAACTGGGCGATATGCAGGGCTGGGAACTTTCCTATTCCCTCGATGAACTGGCATCCTTGGCAGACACCGCCGGGGTCACCACCTTGGGACGCTGTACCCAAGCCCGTCAACAGGTCAGCGCCTCGACCTATATTGGCCGTGGCAAGGTCGAAGAAGTACGCAATTTGGCCCTGTCTGTAGGCGCTGATGTGGTCATTTTTGACAATGAACTCTCTCCGGCCCAAATCAGCAACCTCGAAAAACAAATTGGCGTCCGGGTCATGGACCGCAGCGACGTCATTTTGCACATCTTTGCCGAACGTGCCCAAACCAAAGAGGCCAAAATTCAGGTCGATTTGGCACGCATGAAATATTTCCTGCCCCGTCTGAAACGCCAATGGACCCACCTTGAGCGCCAAGTTGGCGGTGTCGGGGTTCGCGGCGGGATGGGCGAAAAACAAATCGAAATCGACCGCCGCTTAATCCGCAAAAAGATTGACCGCTACGAAGAAGACCTGCGCCTGATCGAAAAACAGCGCAATCTGCGCGAGCGCAACCGCATTAACCAGTTCACGATTGCGCTGGTCGGTTATACCAACGTGGGCAAATCGACCCTGTTTAATCGCCTCACTTCCGCCGATGTACTGGTCGAAAACCGCCTGTTTGCCACCCTTGACTCGACCGTGCGCGAAATTGAGCTGGGCGGCCATGCCTTTACTATCAGCGACACGGTCGGCTTTATTCGCAAATTGCCCCACCATTTGGTCGCCTCTTTCCGCAGCACGCTAGAGGGGGCCTTGCAGGCCGATCTGCTGCTGCATGTGGTCGATATGACTTCTCCGGTGCTAGAAGAGCAAATTAGGGCCGTAGACGAAGTCTTAAGCCAGCTCAATGTCAAAGACAAACCCACCGTTTACGCCATTAACAAAATGGATCTGGCGACCCCGGAGCAACAGCAGGAGATCTGGCGGCACATTCCCGCCAATGCCCCTTACGTGACCATTTCGGCCCACACCGGCGAACATGTGGACATGTTACAAGAGCTGATTGTCGATACCTTTGCCGATCAGTTCAAGCAAGAAACCTTTGTGATCCCCCTGCGCCACAGCAAATGGGTAGCACGCCTGCACGAAATTGCCACGATCCAATCGGAAGAATATCTGCCCAATAACCAGATTAAGATCCGCTGTTATGGGCCCACCAAACTGATCGAACAATTCCGCAAAGGCTGGCGCGAAGTGCTCGCCACCGAAGGCGCAAAAGCCTAAGAGGCGCGGTAGATCAGCTCCAGGGCACGGCGGTATTTTTCGTCGGCCTGGGCACGAAAGGTCGTGGCTTCGGCATCCGGGTGGCAAGCCGCCCGATCCTGAAGGCATTCGCCCCACAAGGTAAACAACTCGGCGTCTTCTTCATCGAGTTCCCGGGCCGCTTCATACTTCACACAGGCCAACTCTAAGAGTTCGCGGGCTTCGTGGACATTGCGGTGCATGGCCAGATCATGTAATAACATGGCCCACCCCTTCAGGTTCCAGTTGCAATAATGGATATCTAACACGAGTTGGTGCCAGCGATTAACAAAATTGAGCACCAGGCGATAAATGGGGCCTTCAGCAGCAGCCAATACTTGAAAGATCATGGGGTGCTCACAGGTCAAACATGGGTGTAACTCTTCTTGGGGGGTAAACAGTTCTCGGTAGCCCTCAAGCAAGAGGTCCAAAACGAATGAAATGTACTCTGGCTCCCAAAAATAGCTAAATAAATGCAGCCACAACAGCCTGAGCCAACCCGTTTGAAAGGCTTCCGGCGTCAGCAACTGGTCATGCAATAAACCCCTCATTTTCTCAGCCATAGGCGTGAGATAAGCGGCGCGCAATTCCCAGGGGGCCAAAGCCAAAATGGCATTGACCGACTGCGACCAGATCATCCACACGGGCTCGCGCGGTCGTTCTGGCAAATAGAGCATTTGTAAGACATAGTGTTCAAACTGTTGTAAGGCATGCAAATAACGCGGATGGTCATAACAGATTGGGCCGACCTGTCGGAACAGCTCCAACCACTCGATAATGCGCGGCTCACGCCAAATCACAAACGGGGAAAGCTGGCTACAATTGGTCAAAAACCCATCAATCAGTTGTTGGTAAGCCTCCGAATCAGGCGCTAAACGGGTCACGAGGGGTTGTTCCAACAAAACAAAACGCTGTCCATAACGGGGCTGAGCCTCGGGATGATGGGCCAAAAGCTGGTTTTGGTGGACCGCCACTAACAGGCCTACGGCCTGTTCAGGCACCAATGTGGTCGTCAATTCATCCAGCAATTGTACCAAAGGCGCTTCCATCACCAAGCGATAGGGCGTGTTCTGAAAGAGCTGGGTCAAACGCTGTAATAGGCGTGCTGCCGCGAGAAATTTGTGCCCCGGAGATAAGAGTGGAACCTGGGCCCATTGGGTATAAGAGAGAGCAATATGTAAAAGGGGGTCTTCCCCCCTTTCAAGGGCCATTAAAAAATCCTGCTCCGCGGCCCGCAGAAGGTGCAATCGTTGAGCCGGATCGACTTGTTGAAGGGCTCTTAAAGAGAGATGCTGAGCGCGCAACACCGCTATCAAAGGGCCGTGTTCAGGATCTTCACACAGACGCTGATAGTGGGCCATCAAATCGGTGTCGGCATCGGCGCAAAGTTCAGCATCCATGTGCAGACTGAGTACCAAGTGATGCACGATTTCAAGCAAAGCCAATTGATGAGCAAAGGCAAGCGCCGGCATCGCCCACAGGGCATTGCAGTGCTTCAGCCCCTTGAGATAACAGGCACGGCGTGCCTCCGGGGACGACTCACGGGTAGCCAGCAAAAACCAGCGCCGGGCGCGATCCAGCTGAGAAATAGGGTCTAATGGCTTGCTCATGAATGGATTCTCTTGATTTATATACTATACTTTGGGCATCAAATACTAGCCCTGATTATACGGAAAAGAGCCGGTATCTTTCG
>DLGM01000304.1 GCA_002482705.1 Cyanobacteria bacterium UBA7694 | reverse complement strand
GCGCGGAAGCGGGCAAAGTCGATGCTGCGGGAATAAGCGCTGGCCCCGGCAATCAGCATTTTCGGGCGCACCTGTTTGGCGGTTTCTAAGAGGGCGTCGTAGTCAATACGCCCTGTATCTGGGTCTACCCCATAAAAGTGCGATTTAAAATAGAGCCCTGAGATATTGACAGGGCTGCCATGGGTGAGATGCCCTCCATGGGAAAGGTTCATGCCCAAAATGCTGTCGCCGGGTTGGAGTGTTGCCAGCATCACGGCCATATTGGCATTGGCACCGGAGTGCGGCTGTACATTGGCGTGCTCAGCGCCAAACAGCAGTTTGGCGCGTTCAATGGCCAGACGTTCGGCAATGTCGACAAATTCACAACCGCCATAATAACGCTTGCCGGGCAGACCTTCGGCGTATTTGTTGGTCATACAATGGCCTTGAGCCAGCATGACTGCCGGGCTGGCAAAGTTTTCTGAGGCAATCAGTTCGAGATGGCTTTCCTGGCGCGCCCATTCTTGGGCGATGGCTGCGGCCAGTTCAGGATCGCTGGCCTGAATAAGGTCAAGAGTTTGCTGCAGCATCTGGGGCCTCCAGGGCGTGTATTTTGGTAATGCGTTGACTGTGGCGACCGCCTTCAAAAGCGGTGGTCAGCCAAACGCTGAGAATTTCTTCGGCGACTGTGGGCGTCACTAAACGTTCACCGAGGGTGATGATATTGGCGTCATTGTGTTGGCGGGAGAGGCGGGCTGAAATCAGGTCATAACATTGGGCGGCGCGGATGCCCGCAATTTTATTTGCGGCAATGGCTACGCCAATGCCTGAGCCACAGACTAAGATGCCCTGTTCAGCGCTGCCATTGGCCACGGCTCGGGCCACCGCTGCGGCAAAGTCGGGATAGTCAACAGAAGCCGGTGTGGAGGGCCCCAAATCGAGCACCTTGTGCCCCTGTTTTTCCAGCCAGGGGACAAGATGTTGTTTCAGGTTAAATCCAGCATGATCGCTGCCAATCACAAGTTGCATCAGACACCCTCGCTTATTGGCTGAAGAGCTGCATACGGACGCTCAGCAGGGTACGCTGGCCTGTCAGACGCAGCAGGCCCCAGTTGACGTCACCGGTGGCGTCAATCACCAGAATGACGGAGCCACTGATGATGAGCAGGGTTTTGGTGCCATTTTCTTTTTCGGTGAGAATTTGCTCAACGCGACCACTTTCCGTATCCTTGGGCAAATTGCGTTCAAAGTCATCTACGGTTTTGACAAAGATGGTGGCCATCGATTTGATGTGTTCTTTGAGCTCTTCGTATTCAGAGGTTGAGCGGTCTTGGACAATCATTTTGCCGGTGCGATCTACCAAGAAGGCACTGATCACGCCCGGTAATTTTAAAATGGGTTGCAGTTTGTCGCTGATGTTTTTCGACATAAACTGGCTGGGACGGAAGCTTTCCCGTTCGACAATGTCAATGGCCCCAGAGTCGAGCATTTGGTAAATGATCTTGTGCGCTGTGTAGTAGTTGAGGCCACTCCAGAGGATGACTTCTTTGGCGCGCCGGTAGCCATCAATGACATTGTAGACTTTTTCTTCTTCCGTACTCAGTTGCAGATCGCGACGTTTGAGGGGCTTTTGGCGGAACAACTGATTGGGAAGACCCACCCGTTGGCGGATGCGGGGCCAGTCGGGCGCATATTCGGTAAGGAATGGCAACCAGGGGAATTGCACCGGCAAAAGATCAACAGCCCCGATTTTAGGCTGAATGCCTTCTTTCATTTCGTAGCCGACTTTTTCCCATTCACCAATCGAAAAAAGTGCTTCAGCGATCTGGAAGGCCCGTACATAGGTGATCAATTGGGCGGGTACCCGTTGTTGCTCAATCAAAATACTGTCGAGCATCGAGTCTTGCAGATAACTGGGGCCATCAACCTGACGCATAAGCTCATCGAGTACATCCCGTTGGATCAGGCCCAGGGACAGAAGTGCTTCGCCTAGCCCCGTACTTTCGGACGAACGGGCATAAAGAATTTGACCTTCGCGTAACCAAACGGTAGCGAAAACGTTGCTGGTATTGGCCTCTAATGCGCCGGTAAATTGATTCTCGGCAGCAGACTGGAGGATCGCGGCCAGGTCCTGACCACTCATGGTTTCAACGAAGCGCATACATTCCTGATCTCCTTTATTCCGTTTTGACCGTTTGGGTATCCATGCGCTGGTTCCATTGGAACCACTCGTCGGCGGAGGCAAGGGCTTTGGGGTCGATAGTTTCGATCTGTGCTTGCCCATTGTCACGCATATTAATACGTTGATTTTGAATGATTTGCAGCCATTGGTCGGGGCTGACTTCATAAGGACCGGGAACCACCTTCACCGGATTGGGAATCTGGTGGAAGGGTTTTTCAATCACTTGAGGGGGGCCGCTCGGTGGGGGGGCAGTAGGGGCTGCAAAAGTGGACGGTGCCAAATTTAATGCCTGATCGGCCGTCTGTAGCGTGTCAAATTCAAAGGGGCGATGGACGCCGACATTGCCCTCAAGCACCGTGGTGCTGGTTTGGGTGTTATTCACGCTCAGGGCATAAGTGGTACCCATCACGGCCGCAGTGCTGTGACGGCCTTGGACCATGATCTTTTTGCCTTTACCCGGTTTGATTTTGCTCCAGAGACTACCCTGGGCCAGTTTTGCGACCGTGCGCTGTTGGGCGGGATTATGCAGAACCAGTTGAAAATTGCTGGCCGGGCCAATCCGCAAACGGCTGCCGTCACTGAACGTGAGTTCAACACGACCCGTTTTGCCCGTAATTACAGATTGCCCTGGGATCACAATTTGTTTGAGCTTCACATTGGCCGTTCCACTGAGGTGGGTCACGCGCCCTCCGCTTTTAACAGGAACTTTTGCGCCACTTAAAAAAAACATGCTTAAGAGCAGAAAAACGCTTATTTTCAGGTGTATCGAACCCTTGGTCATGAGCAACTTCACCCTTAAGCTAGATTCTGACAAAGCCGTGCAGTTTAAGCCAAAAATACAGAATAGCTGCTTAGCAAGCTGGCTAAAACAGCCTCTGCTAAAGGCCGGAACCGCAGAGTCAGTCAGCTTTTATTTTAACATGGGTGCCCTATTACCGGTGTGTGAGCATTTATACTTTCGCTGATGCACATATGGCCGGGGAAGTTGCATCCCTTATTATTTATACTAGAATAGTAGCATGACCGACTCGATGTGAAGGACGATTCTATGCTAACGCGCTGCCCGGATTGTCAAAAGCTGTACCCACAACACCATGGGGAGTGCCGCAATTGTAAAACAAATCCTCCGGCGGCTGCACCTCGCCCTGTTTCTTCTCTGCCCCCCCGCCCTGCGGC
>DLGM01000331.1:5782-6207 GCA_002482705.1 Cyanobacteria bacterium UBA7694 | reverse complement strand
GACGGAGACACGCATGATTTCATCGAACGACATCAGACCTGGCACCAACATTGTTTATGATGGCGATGTCTGGCAGGTAGTAGAATTCCAGCACGTAAAACCGGGCAAAGGCGCCGCCTTTGTGCGCACCAAGCTCAAAAATCTGCGCACCGGCAGCAACCGTGAAAACACCTTCCGCGCTGGTGAAAAACTCGAAAAAGCTTCGATTGAAAAGCGCACCATGCAGTTCCTGTACCAAGATGGTGAACAGTATGAGTTTATGGATACCAGCAACTACGAGCAAATGAGCATCCACCGCGATGTCCTCGGCAAGCGCGTCCTCAACTACACCAAAGAGGGCAGTGACGTGGAAATTCTTTTCCACGGCACGGATATCATTGGCGTTGAGCCCCCGAACTTTGTGGAGCTGGAAGTCACCGAAACCG
>DLGM01000331.1:0-5748 GCA_002482705.1 Cyanobacteria bacterium UBA7694 | reverse complement strand
AACCGATCCCGGCGTGCGCGGTGATACGGCTCAGGGCGGTACCAAGCCTGCCACCCTCGAAACCGGTGCCACCGTTCAGGTGCCCCTGTTTATCAATATTGGGGATAAGCTCCGTATTGATACCCGCACTGACACCTACCTGGAACGGGTCTAACACCTGAGTCTTACCCTGATTACGGGCGACCGGGGCTCTGGCAAAACCACAGCCCTGGTCGCCCGTCTTTTTGCGTGGCTCGAAGCGGGTGTTCCCGCAGAACAGATTCTGATCTGTGTGGGCAACCGCAACGAACTGGAACAGGCTTTTCGCCAGCAGGTCTATCAGCGTTTAGAGCAGCCGATCGGAGCGCTCAATGTCTACCTTTTCCGCACGCTGGTGCTGAAGGTAATCGGTTTGTTTTATACCCTTGAACTCCCGGTGCAACCCCATTTGGTCAATGCCACCGAAGCCCGCATTTTGCTGCGCCAGTTTCATCAGGAGCAGGGGAGCCATTTCTTTCGGGGGGCCAGCTTGGATCCCGCCCTCTACCACAATTTGCTCAGCCGTCACCGCCGCCGGGCCGAAAATTATTTCACCTGGGACGAATTACAGGCCCGCACGGAACGCCTGGAAACGGCTGCAATTGCTGCAGAAGCCAATGCCTTTTTGGCCGCTTATAGCCAGTGGCTGATGGCTGCAGAGGTACCTCGCCTCGATTATCCCCTGCAATTGGAGTTCTTTCAACGCCTGTGCCTTCACCCCCAAGTGCAGCAGTATTTTCAGCGTTATACCCACTGGCTGATCGACGATATTGACGAAGCCCGCCCGATTGAGCAGTGGGCCTATGAACATCTGGCCTGGGGACATGCCGAATGTATCTATACGGGCAATCCCTGGGGGGGCTTAGAGCAGCATTTGGGGGCCTATCCGGCCTATCTCAACACCTTGCGTGAACTCCCGGACATTACTCTTGAGGCCCAAACCACAACCGGCCCCTATCAGCTCTTGGCTGAAAAGGTGTGGCATCTGTTCAGTGAGGTGCCAGTGCCCCCGGAGGTGGCTGCCGTTACGGCCCCCCTGGTGCTGGTGCAAGAGCCCAATCTCATGTTAGAGCGCATGGTAGCCGATATGGCCCAGCTCAAGCATCAGGGCGTGGCCCCGGAGCAAATGGTCATGATCACCTGGGCGCTTAATGAACAGACCTGTCTGCAGCTCAGTGCCCTGTTAGAGCGCCATGGGCTCAAGCCTGACCTATTCCGGGGTTCTCAAACCCTGCAACGGGCGCCATTGGTACAGGCTCTGGTGACCTTGCTGCAATTGGTGTTGTGGGAGCCCCTGCGAGGCTTGCCCCGACCCAAGGGTTTTGATATGGCGCAGCTCTATCGCTTTGCCACTGAGCTCAATGCCTTTGAGGTTGCCGAATTGCACCAGCGTTGTGGTGATCAACTGGCCGCCTGGCCTCAGGCACTGGCGGAGCGTTTGCCCACCTTACCCCGCTTGCAACGGCTCCAGGCAACAGTGGCTCAGCAGCGCCAACAACTGGGCAGTGTGTCTGTGCCGGCCCTGGCTGAAACCCTGTGGGATCAGCTGATTGCCCCTTCACCTCTGGTAGAGCAGCACTTTGACTATCACGCCCTGCGCACCTTTTTCCGGGCCCTCGAATCGTGGCATACCCTCCAACCTGCTGATCTCAGCCACTGGGCGACGTTTTTTCGCGCCGTTTTAGATGGGGAAATTGCCGAAAACCCTGATCAGCGCCACGATTTATCCCTGCCCCACCCTAAACTGATGACCTTACAGCATCTGTGTGAAATTCGTTATCCGAGCGCCTATCAATTTTGGTTTGACCTCAAATCGCCCTTGTGGTTGCGCTCAGACCATCACAGCATTGACAATCGTTTATTGTTGTCGCGGGCTTGGCCCCTGGATCTGCCTTGGAGCCTCGATTTGGACGAACAGCACATGGATGCCAAACTGGCGCGTACCTTTCGCAAAGGTTTACAATACGCCACTGTCGAGGCCCGCTTTTATGCCTGTCATTACGACAATACGATTCAAAAACAGCGTTTTGAGCGTCTGATTCAGGCGATTGGCCAGCCTGTGCCCGTGGCCCTATAATATTCAGAGCAGATTGAGTTAGAATAGAAGTAGGTGTTTCTGTCCCGTGCCGCAGACACCCAGGAGTGAGTTACATGCCCCAACTGCGAATCCCCCCCCTTCTGATCGCTGCCAGCCTGTGTCTGAGTGCCTGTGGTACTCCCACTCCCAGCCTTGATCCGGTCAATACGGTGATTCAGGTGCCCGGTCTGCCACCCCTGAGCAATGGCAATGTCAAAGATATCCGCCGCACCTACACTTGGCGTATGATCATGCCTGTAACAGAAGTCAATCCCTTTAGCCTGATGCAGCAGCACGGTCGCACCCTGCAAGTGACGCTTCAGCCCAGCCAAATTGCCGAAATTGAAATCGCCAAAGAAAAAATCCGCAACACCGAATTCTTGCAGCCGGAAATGGCGACCATTCTGGCCTTTCGAGTGGGTGGGCGTTACCCGGATGCAGCCGCTCAAATTATCCGCGAAATTATCGGCGAGTATATCAAAAAGCGTGACAGTCAAATCGATGCCCTGCGTGAAATGGCCGTGCGCAGTGCCCAGTACGAAATCGCCATGAACAAAGCGCGTGCAGCAGGCATTGCCAAACAGGCGACAGACCATGTGGACACCTTTAAGCGGCCCACAACCGCGATTGTGGATCGCGCCAACGATCCTAAATTACAGACCTATATTGCATATGCCCAGTGGCGGCAGAAGATCAACGCCCAGCAGGCTGCTGAGTCTCGCAAACAGGCTGAGTACATGAAAAAATTGCGCGAAGAAAACCCGCAGGCAGGTTATCAGTTTGGCGCTTATTCCCTCAACGAAACACCCTATCGCCTGAGTTATCTCGGCAATGGCGACTTTATGCTCGAAGCTACGGGTGATGTGCCGCTACCTCCTGTTATTCGCCTCGATATTGATGGCTTCTCAGCGCCCGTTACCATTCCAGTGCTCGAAATGACAGCCCGCGATGGGCACCCGATTTTCTCGGTGCAGCGGGATGCTCAGGGGATGCCTTTGGTGCGGGGCGGATTTTCTGGCGATCAAGGTCAAATTGATCTCACAAAATCGGTATTTACCCTGCGCTATCAGGGCAATGAACACCAGCTCGATCTGTTGCGCCCGGATGGACAGCAATCTACCTATGCCCTGAACCAATTTGAGGCCCTGCCCGAACTACAGGTTGCCCCTACAGTTTCGGCACAGCTGCCTCAGATCAGCTTGCAACAGGCCCGTCAGCCCTTTGCTGACATCTATTACGAATTCACCCCCGATCTCGATCAGCTGCCCCCGGAACTGCTCCAGGATTTGGTGACCGAGATCGAAAAAACGCCCTTCTAGGGCAGGGGGGTATCGCTGCGGAAGAGGCCTTGGTCGGTGGCCAGCCAAGCATAACCCTGCGGATCGAGCGCCACAGCTTTGGGTTGCCCCTGTAAACCTTCGGGGACGACTGTGCGCCAGGGTACCCCTTTTCCGACATGTTGGTATTTGAGGCCGGTGGCCTGATACAAAACGGCCAGACGTCCTTTGCCCCGGGCACCCATACTGAGCGGCACTTCATTGGGTAAATCATCCACAGGGTCATTTTGCCCCATTGGCAGCCACAGATCGAGGGTATTGTTCCATTGGAGGGTGAAACCATAACCCTGGTTGCCGAGGCTGTTGAGAATCTGCCAAATGCCCAAATAATCGAGACCACTGTCATCAGCGGTGACAGCCGCAACAAAGGCCGCCTGCGGCTGATTGTCTTTGCGCATCATCAACGGGCGTTCCATCCAGTGGCTGACTTCCAGTGGGGAAGGTAAAGATAAGACTTCGCCGCCTCGGTTGGGCCATTCCCCGAGGCCGACCCAAATGCCCCGGTCCCAATGGGCATCGTGAATGGGAAACTTATAGGTCTCCCCATTGGTGCGTTTGACCCAAAACTTTTGCGGATCGCGCAGCACATTTTTACCGTCAACACTGATCAGTGAATAACAGGCATTTTTGCAAGTGTGGCCCAAGAAAAAGGCCTGAAACTTGGGGTCTAAAGCGACGGTACTCGGCGGCGGATGGCCATTGGGAACGGTATAGACCTGTTTCCAGGTTTGCATGTCTTCCGTGATCCAGACATTGCGGCGGTTGTCGAGGGCGGCAGCTTTGCCCTGATGGGTAATGTTGACGTCGATAAATCCCCTGCGATCCTCGGGGATGGTGGGCGCTGCAGCAAATTTGACCTGTAGGGGGCTGCGATCTGACTGCGAGGCAGCACTGACTTGGGGCTTGGGTGAGTCTCCCAAGTTGGCCAAGTCGCCACAAGCACTGAGGAATAATAGACCGATTAAACTTGAGCTTACTTTCATGACCGATCTCCGAGGGTTTTGTCTTATTTTACGCTATTGTATGACCAGCGAAACACATTCCCAAATATTACAACCGTGCCGAAAAGGTAAGGATCAGATGCCTTACAAGGAAAATGACACAGAGCATGGGCCCGTGGCTCACGCTCCACCTGACGGCTTAGACCAAAATCCGCTGGTACAGTCCGTCCTCACGGCGCATTAACTGTTCACTAATCATTTCCCGTCGCAACAGGCAAACGTCCTCATTCCAAGCCTTGAGAATTACATTCAGTTCAGATTCTGAATAAATTCGCTCTGGCTCTAGGCCTTGCACAATTTGCTCCAAAACAATGCGGCGCTTTTTGCGTTGCGCCGGGATATGCAGCAAACGCCCACACTGAATAAAGTTTTCCAAAACCTGATGACGATAGACATCATGGCGGCGATCTTCCAATTCTGTCGCCAAAGGCTGTTGAAGCAACTGGTTGAGATTGCTCGCCAACAGCGCTTCATTGGCAGAATAAAACACCTGTTTTTTGTGCTTTTGGGCAAACACTAAACCCGCCTGTTGCAGTTTTTGGGCATGATGTGAAATCGTTGAAGGCACCAGTTTTAAATGCTCTGAAAGTTGCTCGGCCGAAATGGGCCCTTGGGCCATGACAATCCTCAGCATGGTAATGCGTGAGGTGTCCGCCAAAGCTTTAAAAATAGCCACATTATCCATTTCCCTAGGTTTCCGAAAGCTGAGTCAGGCTGAGATCCAGTTGTTCCAGTTTGATACGCTCTTTTTGTGCATCCTCAAGACGTCCATAGGCGGTATATTCCATGTGTTTCTGCTGCCAATGCTGACGTTTTTCAGCGACAAAGTTTTCAAACCAGGTTTGACGATCTGTTCCGGCAGGCAATAACTGCAGATTTTCAGGGTTCTGCGGCCACAACTGACTCAGCATACGGTGGACGTTCTCACGGATTTGGGTTTCTGATAATAAGTTTGACATCGTTGATTCTCCATCATTTATTCGATATCTATCGAACCATTTTTGCTTTGAGGCTGTCAAGTGTAATTTCGATAAGTATCGAATCATATAGCACAAGGGCTCTCCTCCACGCTGAAAAAAGTGGGCTTCAACGGATGGGTCGCCTACCATACAAACATAAGGACTTCATGATCGCCCATTGAATCATGAGTTGGCTGGACACATGGCCTGATACCTTTTTTACGGGATCTGGCAGGTCCCGAACCCGGCGATCGTAATAGACGTGGGCCACAGGTTCCCGTTGTGCTAAGTTGAGCCGAGCACTGGGAACCATGACAAATAACACCGCCGGGCCGATTTGGGTGCCGCCAAAATTG
>DLGM01000352.1:6143-9117 GCA_002482705.1 Cyanobacteria bacterium UBA7694 | reverse complement strand
ACCCTCTATGGGGATTGTCGCAAAGGGCGACGGCCCGGATTTTCTGGGGCTGCTCCGCCGGATCAGGCTCAAGCTGCTTACAATACCTTTGTTGAGCTGTTGCGTGCTACCGGCGTGACGGTGGCCACGGGCATTTTTCAGGCCCATATGGATGTGGAAATCCACAATGATGGCCCGGTCACCCTGATTTTGGGTGATTAGTCGCCCATGTTGCCCTTTAAACGTGCACTGCCCTTGTGTGGTTTGGCCTTTCTGGCTGGGTTGACTTTACCCCCAGCTCAGGCCAACCTCTCCCTGCAATTGGGCGTGTTTCTGGAAACCTTGCAGGTGGTGGATACCCGTAGTATTCAAGCCCCCGGTGAAGCACGTCTGATGGAGGGCGCTATTCGGGGCTTGCTGGCGAGCCTCGAAGACCCCTACAGCAGCTATCTGACGCCCGCTGAGTACCAGCAGCTGTCCGCTGAGCAGGGGGGAGCCTATGTGGGCTTAGGCATTGAGGTCGGCATGCAGGAGCGCCAACTGACCGTGATTGCCGCCGTTGAAAACTCTCCGGCTTGGGAGGCGGGTTTACAGCCCGGTGATCAGATTGTGGCGATTGACCAGCGCCTGACCGAAGCGCTGAGCTTTACGGAGGCCACGGCCCTCTTGCAGGGGGATGAAGGGACCCAGATTGAGCTCCGTTTACAGCGTGAAGGCAAACCCCTGACTCTGTCTCTGCTGCGGCGTAAGATCGATCTGCCTGCGGTGAGCAGTCTGCGTCTACCGGGGAATGTGGGTTATTTCCGCATTGCGACCTTTTTAAGCACAGAAATGCCCCTTGAGTTTCAGACCCAGCTGATGGAATTACAAGAGGCTGCTCCCCTAGAAGGGTTAATTCTCGATTTGCGCAATAATCCGGGCGGTTTGCTCGCCAACGCCATTGAGCTGGGCAGCGCCCTGATTACCGAAGGGCCTTTGGTGCGCACCATTGATCGCAATCGCGAAACCCAGGTGTTTACGGCCACCGGTCTGCCGCTGATCAGCCCCAGTTTACCGGTGGTCGTGCTGATCAATGAAGGAACTGCCAGTGCCGCCGAAGTGGTCGCAGGGGCTTTGCAGGATCACCAGCGGGCGCAAATTTTAGGCCGTCGTAGTTTTGGCAAAGGGCTGGTACAAAAGTTATTGCCGCTGCAGCAAGGGGCTGGCTTGACTCTCACCACCAGTCGTTATCTCACCGCGTTCGGGCGCGAAGTCCACCAAGTGGGCATCCCTGTGGATCGTGAGTTACGGGGCAAAGGATTGCCCACAGCCGGAGCGACTGATCCTTGGATTCAAGCGGCTCTTGATGCTTTGCGTGGGGTGGCTTGGTAACTCAGTCCTGTTGCATGTCCTTCCACTCTTTGTGGGTTTGCAGCAGGGTGCGGTAAAACTCTAGCAGGTCGATCATGGGATTCATACAGCCCTGAGGCGTGGCTTTGAGGATCTGTTGGGCTGTTTGCCCAATTTGGGCAAAGAGATGCGACTCCATGCGCTGCATATAAGCCAAATCTGAGTCAGGGTCATCAATGCGGGCACGGAAAAAGTCGGAGAGGTCCATTTCGTCCTCGCTGTGGACCAGACTCATACCCCGCTGTTCCAGGATGCTGCGCTGGCCCCAAAACTCATTGAGTAAAAAGCGCAGGGTCATGAGGGAGCCATGGGGTAAGAGTTGATTGGAGCGCATGACCAGATACAGGGCTTCACGCAGGGTGACGCTTTCGAGTTCTTCGGTCATGACCAGACTGTTTAGGGCATAGTCGGGCTTGAGTTCGAGGCCTGGCAATACTTGGCGACGAAACCCTTCCATCAGGGCAAAAAAGCTGTGATCCATGGCCGCTTGCTGGTCAATCGCCAGGGGGCGTTTGTCATCGAGCCCGAGGGCCAAGACCGGCAAAAAGTGAATAAAAAACTCGACAGCCTCTGAAATCAGGCTGTCTGGCAAGGGGTTACGATTGCCCGTATACAGGCCCTGAAAAATATGAAAGCGCTCGCCAAAAACGCTTTCCGCATCGGGCATGAGAGCCTCGGCCAAACTTAAGAAAACCTGCCCAGCCCCGAGCAGATGCTGGATATCTTCGACCTGGGTGCGCTCTAAGGCTGCAGACGGCTGGGCCTGGGCGCCAAATAAATTATTGCGCACCATCTGCTGGTGGCGGTACTGGTGCTGGACAATGTCATCGAGCAGAGCCTGGGTGATGAAGCCCTGTTCCACCAGTAACTGGCCGAGCGGTTTGCCTGCCGGGCCTGACTGCATTTGTATCGAAAGAGCGGCATTGAGCTGTTCACGGGTAATATACGATTTTTGAATCAGCAGTTCGCCCAGCGGCTGTTGAATCCCAATGCGTGACTGCATAAAGGTTTCAAATTCTTGGGTACTGAGCATTCCGCTGTCAACCAGCACCTGTCCCAGCAGTTTATCCGGGCTGGCTTTCTGAATGGCCAGAGCCTGTTGAAGCTGCTGGGGGCTCAGCAAGCCCAGTTCTAACAACTGTTCCCCAAGGGGTTTCATGGTATAAACGGAAAGATTTTTCACGGTATTTGTATCCCTTTGGCCTACCCGTGTTGTTTAGGCCTTGCCGGTCACGGTATAAACTTCGTCAATAATGCCGATCACCGCTTGGTCAGCGGGATTGTACCATTCGGTAATGCCCAAAGCTGCTTCACGACCGCCTTCAATCAGGACTAAATCGCCTTCTCCGGCTTGGGCGGTGGCGTCAATGGCCACAAAGGGATCGCCGTTGGGAGCCTGAGTATCAGTCAGCTTTTGCACGATCAGCAGTTTAATGCCGTTGAGGCTTTCGGTTTTTTGGGTGGCAACGACAGTACCAACGACTTTGGCGAGTTGCATAGGCCTGGGGTCCTCGTATGTTTAGGTTCACAGACAGGGCTGTATTAGGTGTTTTCATGATACCGCATTCCCCGCTCAGAAAGAATGCCGGGGCTTTGGGGAAGCACG
>DLGM01000352.1:0-6135 GCA_002482705.1 Cyanobacteria bacterium UBA7694 | reverse complement strand
GGGGAGAGAGTATCGCGCTTTTTAAAGCGTCATGCGATGTTGTATGCGCTGCTGGAGTTCGAGGTCAAAGGGATTAATCGACCGAGCTTCCTCGAATTTTTGCTGGGCCTGATCCGCTTGGCCCGTTTCCTGGAGGCAGCAACCCCAGTTGTATAAAATGCGGGCGTCTTCACGGGCCGGGCCACGGTCACCACTGGCTTCAATGGCGCAGTTATAAGCTTCTTCAAAGAAGAATGAGCCCATTTCGGCATCACCAGCGCGGTAGGCTGCCATCCCTTCTTGGAACAGCATAATGGTCGCCCCCAAGGCTTGGGGATCGTCGGTTTCGAGTTCAGGGCTGTTGACAGCACTGACGGCTCCTACGGAGCGCACATTGCCGAAGGTGACTTCTCCGTTGAGTTCGTAGGCGTTGGCGGTCTTAACTTCTGCTGCGCTGTCACCGCTACTGGGGGCGACTGAGGGCGCTTCGACAGAGTTAGAACCCGGGCTGGGGAGTGATGCTGCCGGTGGTGGCGCGGGGATATTGCTTTTTTGGATCCGAGCGCGGGGATCGTCGCCTGGAATGCCATTAAGATGCCCGAGATTCATGGTTTGGTATCCTTGTCTTGAGGTACTGGGTGTACTGTACTGACTCTATACCCAAGCCCTTATTTTTTTATGCACATTAGGTGCTAACTTTTTAATCGCGGAGACCCGATGCGCTTTTAGCTGCTGCTTGGGACAGGGACAAAAAGGTGCTCATGCGCTCTTGGAAGGATTGTTCCGGGTGGCTGCGACGATGTTGCTCAAAACGGCTAATGAACTGCTTATAGTCTTGGCTGCGGCGGGATGTTTGGGGGGTGGTTGTATGCTTCATAGCGTAACTCCTGAGGTTGATTTTTCCAGGGCATATGTTACCACAGGCTGAATGGTTATGGCGGTGATGTGGGTCCATAGGGACAGAAAATTTTCTGTCCCTATGGTTTAATCATTTCTTAGTCTTTAGTTATCCAGAGCTTATCTATAATCGCGCAAGTCTTTTTCTCTGGATACGAAAATACACACTATAGCGTTCTCTCATTTGTTGCTTAAGAGGTAAATCCCATGACGATGGCAGTTGGTTCGAATAACTTCATTCAGCGTATCTTTGGTTCTTCTACTACCCAACCTGCAGCTACTGCTTCGGCAGCAGCCACAACCCCTGCCATGGCCAGTGATTCCGTACAGCTTTCCAATACCGCCAATCCTCAATCGGCAGGCTTTTTTAAGCGGATGGGCGATTCTGTGGGGGAAATGTTCAGTGACGCTGCGGATGCCATGGGTTTTGGTGAAACCTATAAGCTCATTGAACAAGAGTTTTACCAAGTCGACTTTAACCGTGATGGCAACCTGAATGCAGGCGAATTCATGATGGCCACTCTTAACCCCTTTGAATTTCAAGCGGCGGATCGCAACTATGATGGCCGCATTGACAAAAAAGAGTACGTCAAATACCGTAAAGACCGCTTGGAGCACGCTTTCCAGCAAAAAGACACCAATGGTGACCGTTTCCTGAACACTGCCGAAATCGGTTCTGTTGGCCGTTATTACTTGGCTCAGCGCGATCCACGCCTTGATTACAACCGTGATGGTTTGGCCAGTAAGCGTGAATATGTGCGCGCCCAAATCACCCTTGGCATCAGCGTGCGCGACATGCTGGGCTTCTAAAACGCTCTCTTTGCGAATGCAACAAAGCCCCATACATAAGTTGTGGGGCTTTTGTGTTGCGTAGGGGTGTATGCCCTTGGTATGGCTCGGAGAAGGCGATAAACATGGTACAATGCCTCCGTTATGAACACCACCGCCCATACCCTTCAATCCCTGATCGACACCAACTTTCTTGAGTATGCTTCGTACGTCATTAAAGACCGCGCCATCCCGCTCTTACAAGACGGCTTGAAGCCCGTTCACCGCCGCATTCTGCATACTTTGCACGAAGTTGATGACGGCAAATTTCATAAGGTCGCCAATATTGTTGGCCACACCATGCGTTACCACCCCCACGGCGACGCCAGCATTGAAGATGCCCTTGTCACCCTAGCCCAAAAGAACTACTTCATCGATCAGCAGGGCAATTTTGGCAATATTCTGACGGGCGATCCGGCCAGCGCCGCCCGTTATATTGAATGCCGTCTGTCTGACTTGGCGCGGGAAACCCTGTTTAACCCGGAAGTGACCGAATATATCGACAGCTATGATGGCCGCAACCGCGAATCGGTGTATCTGCCGGCAAAGGTGCCGGTCCTGCTCATGTGTGGCACCGAAGGCATTGCTGTGGGTCTGTCGACCCGCGTATTGCCCCACTGCTTTGGCGAGCTGCTCGAAGCCCAAATCAGTATTCTCAAAGGCGAAGACTTTGAAATTTACCCCGATTTTCCCCAGGGGGGCCTGCTCGATATCAGCCAGTATCAGCGGGGTTTAGGCAAGGTCATGGTGCGGGCCCGCATTGACGTGGTCGACAATAAAACCTTGGTCATCCGCGAGATTCCCTTTGGCACTACCACCGAGTCGTTGATTGCTTCGATTGAAGGAGCCATTCACAAAGGCAAGCTCAAGATCTCTTCGATCAACGACTTCACCACTGAGTTTGCTGAGATCGAGCTCAAAGTGGGGCACGGCATTTCCGCTCAAGAATTGTTGCCACGCCTGTATTTGTACAGCGACTGTCAGGTGACGCATCACCTGCATCCGATTGTCATTCGCGACCAGCGTCCGGCGGAACTCGATGTGCACACCATGCTCGAACTCAATACCCAGCAGTTGCTCGACACCCTCGAAAAAGAGCTGCGCTGTACCTTACGCAAGCTGCGG
Source organism: Cyanobacteria bacterium UBA7694 (assembly GCA_002482705.1). GTDB lineage: Bacteria > Cyanobacteriota > Sericytochromatia > UBA7694 > UBA7694 > UBA7694. Next base: position 3,306 of record DLGM01000352.1, on the reverse strand, counting down.
CGCAAACACCGGGACATCGTTCTGCTGAGTCGTTTCATCGAAGAAAAAGTGTATCAGGCCCTTGAAACCGTCGAACAATCCAGCCAACTCAAAGTGGTGATTAAAGACCAGCTCAAACCCTTTATTACTGACCTAGACAGTCCCCTAAGTGATGACGATATCGATAAGTTGCTGGCGCTCCCGATTCGCCGTATCTCGCGGTATGATGCGGCCAAAACCCGCCAAGAGCTGATTCAGCTCGAAAAAGAGATTGCCCGCACCGAAAAAGATCTGTCCCAGCCCAGTAAATATGCCATTCGTTACCTCGAAGCGCTGCTCAAAAAATATGGTGAGCGTTTTCCCCGTCGCACCCACATCGAAGAGTTTGACCGCATTGACGTGCGCAAAGTTGCAATCCAAGACATCAAAGTCGGTTATGACAGCAAGGCCAACTATTTGGGGGCTGCCGTCAAGAGCGACAAGGTGCTGATGTGCTCCAGTTATGACAAGCTGCTGGTGTTCTTTAAACACGGTACTTACAAGGTCATAGATATCCCTGAGAAGCTCTTTCTCAAACAAAAAGTGCTCGACTTTGATCGCCAGAGCCCGATCAAAACTGTCTCATTGATCTATCTCGAAAAAGCCACGGGTGTCTCGTACATGAAGCGCTTCCAGGTCACCCAGTTTATTCTCGACAAGGAATATCCCTTCCTCATAGAAGATTCCCAGTTGTTATATTTTTCGACCGATTCAGATCCGATTGTACGCCTCGAATTGGGCTATAAACCGCGTGCCCGTTCCCATGAACTGTACATCGACTTCAAAGAGCAGCGTGTCAAAGGGGTGAGTTCACGGGGTAATCGGGTCACCGAGCGCCCGATTTTGAAGGTACTTAAGGCCAAAGAGATCCCGGTTGCAATCAAACCCACCCTAGACCCCCCCGAAGAGTTGCCTGAGCCGGCCTTTGTGGCCAATCCGGCTGAAATTCTCGGGGGCGGTGAGCAACTTTCCCTGTGGGAAATGATTGCGGGCACTCCTCCAAGCACCGAAGAAACGCCCTAGCACGACACCATTTCAAGAAAAGCAGAACGCCATGATCGAAGACATTAACGTCCACCGTCTCCAATTGGGCACCCGCCAAGTGACCTTGATTGGCACAGCCCACGTTTCCCATGAAAGTGCCGAGCTGGTACGCCGCATTATTGAAGACGAACAGCCTGATACGGTTTGTGTGGAACTGTGTGACAGCCGCATGCAAACTATCCGCCAGAAAAAAGCCTGGCAGGAAATGGATATTGTGCGTGTTATCCGCGAAAAAAAGACCTTTGTCCTGCTGATCAACTTTTTAATGGCCGCTTTCCAGCGCCGCATGGCTGATCAGCTCAAAATCAAGCCGGGTCAAGAAATGCTCACCGCAATTGAATTGGCCGATGCCCAGCAAAAGCCCTTAGCGCTGATTGACCGCGATGTACGCACAACCCTGTCGCGGGTATGGGGTTTGATGGGTTTCTGGAGCCGCATGAAGCTGATCAACCAAGTGTTTGCTTCGCTCTTTGAAGAAGAAGAGCCGATGACGGAAGAACAGCTCGAAAGCATGAAACAGCAAGGGGCCCTCGAACTGCTGCTCGAAGAAATGGGCCGCTATCTGCCCGATTTTAAAAAATACCTGATTGATGAGCGCGATCTGTACATGGTGGCCAAAATCCGGGAAGCCCCCGGTGAACGGATGGTGGCTGTTGTGGGTGCTGGGCATGTGCCCGGTATGCTCGCCCACTGGGAAGACCCTGCCATTGACGTGCCCGCCCTCGAAACCCAGCCCCAGGGCGATCTGACCGGCAAAATCTTGCAATGGGGCTTGCCCCTATTGCTGCTGGGGCTGCTCGGAGCCGGGTTTTTTATGACCGGCAAACGCGAAGAAGCTCTGGAAAAGGGCATTCAGGGCATTATCCTGTGGGTCAGCCTCAACAGTGGTTTGGCCGCTTTGGGCACCCTGATTGCGCGCGGCCACCCCTTCACCATTCTGACAGCCATTATCGGCGCACCTTTTGCCACATTACACCCTTTGGTTGGCATCAGCTACATGACCGCCCTGGTGGAAGCCTGGGCGCGCAAGCCCAAGGTCAAAGACTTTGAAGCCCTCCCCGAAGACATTCTCACGGTTAAAGGCTGGTGGCACAACCAAGTGACGCGGGTCTTGCTGGTGTTTATCCTTTCCGGTGTCGGCGGAGCCCTGGGCAACTTTATTGCCTATGGCATTTTGTTTGGCCGCCTGTTCGGTAAAGGATGATGAGCGCCTGAACCCTATAGAAAAGCCTCACTGGTTTAAAAGTGAGGCTTTTGTTCGAGAGCGAGGCTGTTTATTAATAGAGGTTATTGGCTTGGGCAAAGGCCGTATAAGCAGTGGTTGCTTTACCCACAGCTTCGACATCTTCGGCGCTCAACAAGCCACTTTGCAGCAGAATTTGCGCCTGCTCGGTGGCGTTAGCGGTGAGATGTACACCCTGGAAACGGGGCTCATTGGGCTTGCTTTTGCTGACATTGTTAATAAAAATGCCTTTGACACGACCGGGAAATTCGGTGGCAATGGCACGATAAATTTCCGGGTCTTTTTCGCCACTGTCGCCAAAGAGCAGGAAACTCCGCTGGGGATAGGTTTGGAACAATTGACGCAATTTTTCCTGTTTGTAGTTTTCCTGATGGATCGGGTTGTCATCCCCAGGCCCAAACCCCCATTTTTTGAGATCGACAGATCCTTTGGGATAGTTGCGGAAGTCCATGAAGTTATAAATGGTGTCTGAGAGGTTGATGGGGCTGCCGCTGAGGTAGTGCACATCGCCATTGTTGATCTGGCCATCCAGGCGCTGATCGAGACGTTGATATAACACGGAGGTGCCGGGTACCGGCCCAACCGTGAACGAATTGGAGAATAACAGACGGCGCAATGATTTGAGCTTATTGGTGACATTGCTGATTTTAATCGTGTCATCAATGTCGGAGACAATCCCTAAGCTAGGGGCCTGGCTCGCTTGAATGACCATTTTTTCCGTGACCACAGGTGCGGTGTATGCTTGCCCAGGGCTTAAACTGGCTTGAAGGGTATGAATACCAGGGGCTAAGGGGCCAAAACCCTGAACCGGAGCTTGAATCATGCCTTCTTTGTCGCTGACAAAACGCTGGCTTTTGCCGTTGAGGGTCAGCTCAACAGCTACACCTGCGACTTCTTTGACACTTAAAGCCGTCAGGTTGCGCCAAAAATTGAGCAGGCTAGAGTCGCTGGGGCTTTCTGGGCGCTGGTTTTTCGGTTTCATGACGCGGGCCCGCACATGT
>DLGM01000166.1 GCA_002482705.1 Cyanobacteria bacterium UBA7694 | reverse complement strand
CCAATATTCTAGCGGCCTTAACCCAACATTATGGTGTCACCGATATGCATTTATTGGATACGCTGGGAGCCAGTTTTTTGGGCGCACGTCCTTTTTTACCGCCCAATTTACGCCAGGGTTCGCAAACGGCCAATGTCCTTCAGGGTGAAGTCTTTACCCAAATGCGCACCTTTGCACGGGAAAGTGCTGTGGCCAGAACGCCAGAACAAATCCGGATCCAAGGCCTGAATATCTCTGATTGGGTACGCACTCTGACTCCAGGTGGGAATTAACCGACCTATCCCCAAGATGGCTTTGTTTCGGGCTGTAGTCTCATGAGAGATATCTTTTGAACAGATGGAAGGGGCCCTGGATGCCCTGCTTGAGAGCACCTTGGGGATAGGCCACAACTCTGGCAAAAGCACGGAGGATGGTATAGACTGAGTACCAAGTTGTCTCGACAATAGAGAGGATATTTGCATGGCAAAAATAGATGCCTTTTTCCGTGTGATGGTCGAAAAAGGGGCCTCCGACTTACACATGTCTCCGGGGAACCCCCCCATGATTCGGATTGGCGGCGATTTACAACCCATTCCCTGGGATAAAAAACTCACCGACGACATCAACCGAGCGCTGCTCTACGAAATTATGGATGATTTTGAGCGCGCCCACTTTGAAAAAAACAAAGACTTAGACTTTGCTTACAGCGTTGATGAACTCAACTCCCGTTTTCGTGCCAATATCTTCAACGAACGCAAAGGCATTGGGGCTGTTTTCCGTCTGATTCCCACTGAAATCAAATCCTCCGAGGATTTGGGTTTGCCCAAGGTCTTGACCGAGTATTTCTGCCATTTGCACAAGGGCTTGGTGTTGGTTACGGGCGCAACCGGGAGTGGTAAATCGACCACCCTGGCAGCCATGATTGACTACATCAACCGCAACCGTCGCGACCATATCCTGACCGTTGAAGACCCGATCGAGTTTGTCCACCAGAGCAAGTCCTGCCTGATCAACCAGCGCGAAGTCGGCAAAAACACCCTGAGTTTTGCCAACGCACTCAAAGCGGCTCTGCGCGAAGATCCGGACGTCATTCTGGTCGGCGAAATGCGTGACCTCGAAACCATTGAATTGGCGATTACTGCCGCTGAAACCGGTCACTTGGTATTTGGCACCCTGCACGCCTCTTCGGCCCCGAAAACCATTGACCGTCTGATTGACGCTTTCCCCACGGAAGCTCAAGAACAGATCCGGGCCATGCTCGGCGACAGCTTAAAGGGCGTTGTTGCCCAGCAGTTGCTCAAGAAAAAGGGCGGTGGCCGTGTCTCTGTCCAGGAAATCATGATTGGCAACGCCGCCGTGGCCAACCTGTTGCGCGAAGGCAAAACCTTCCAAATCCCCTCGATCATTCAGACCAGCCGCAAAGATGGGATGATCACCATGGATCAGGCGATCGAAGAAAAGCTCAAAGCCGATCTGATCACCCCGGAAGAGGCCTACACCAAGGCCCATGACAAGACGCGTTTTAAGGCCCTGCTGCCCAAAGACGCCAAGGTCGACTAAAACAAAAGCCCCCGGAAGGGGGCTTTTTTTATGTACCCAAAAGGGTTAGTCGCTGGCTTTGGGGATTTGTTTGATGTCGGCTTCAATGCCCAAATCGATGTAACCGTCATGTACAGACACTTCCTTAAGGTACAGGGTCATGTCTTCATTGTTAAAGCGGGTCAGATCGAGAATGGGGTTGATTTGATCGAGGATTGAGCGCAGCACATCAGCGGACACGGGACGGTTGAGGGTTGCTGCATCCACATCATAGGTGAACAGCTCAGACTCCGACTTTAAACGGAAGCGACCTGATAACTCAAAGGGAACGGTGAAAAAGCCGCCCATAGTTTTGGCTTTGCCGCTTAACAGGGCTTTATCCGTTTGTAAATCCATGGTCAGATCGGAGATGTCGGCGTCGAGCATCCCGGCTAAATCACTGTTTTTCTTGATGTTTGCCAGGGCTTCTTTGAGAGTGTCAGAGGCCAGAAAACGGTTGAGGCCGTCTTCCGTTAAGCGCACTTGAACCAAGACCTGAGTGGGCTTGCGCAGGCGCATTTGTTCGCCGCTGGTATCCACATCAATGCCGTGGGCGCGTACATACAAGCGCTCGACGGGCACATCAGAAAAAACAAAGCGCTTGGCTTCGATTTCGGCATGGGCCAAGCTGGCTCCAATCATCCCAAAACTGGGCGCATTGGGATAAATATTGACGTTGAGCTGCTCTGGTTGGTTGAGCATTTTGTGAAGCTGGGACTGGATAATTCCGTTGGCTGCATTGGGCAGAACACCACCCAATACCATAATAACTCCGAGAATAATTGCAATAACTGGCATTAGCGGCGTGATTCCACCATTAATTTGATTGCGGTGCGCTCTTCCCCGTCAATATCGACATCAACAAAGGCTGGGACAAAGACCAAGTCGAGGCCACTGGGAGCCACATAGCCCCGGGCAATGGCAATGGCCTTAATGGCCTGATTGACGGCACCGGCGCCAATCGCCTGCATTTCAACGTATCCTTTTTCACGAATGACGCCTGCCAAGGCTCCGGCAACTGACGTGGGCTTGGAGCGTGAGGAAACTTTAAGAACATCCACTGCTTCATTACTCCTTTAGTGCGAGGCTGCGATGACATCTGACAATGGGGTATTGCTTTGCAAGTATTTTAGCATACAAACAAAAAATGAGTCTAACGTCACCAACCCAGCCCATTTAAAGCATTAAGGCCCCCTTCCCAGTACTGGGAAGGGGGCCTTAATGGTTGGGCTACTTAATAACCAACGCCAGTGGTCGGCATGGCGTTGGGGTCATAACCGGCCCCAAACTGGCCATTGAAGTTGCCAAAATTGCCCTGTTGGTAGCGATAGTTGACATCGTACTGGCGGTGCAGCACCACGCCCTTGTCGCCTACAATAATGCCATTGCCATGTTCGAGCACGTCGATTGCGTTAAAGGCTTGGGGTAAAGCCGCGACCTGATAGTCTTGAGCAGGGCTGATGCTGAGGCCATCCGTGCCCATCAGGTTGCCGTTGATTTCGTTGTTGGGGGACAGATCAAGGGCGGCGGTAATCGTAGAACCCAGCACCCAGCCCTTGTTGGGGGTTAACATGCCAATGCCGTTATAGGTGACTTGGCGGAAACGCTTGTCAATGGTGGCATCGACCTTGACTTCGGTCCAGATGTCGTTGACGGCGTCATATTTGTACATGGCTCCGCGCTTGCCTTGCAGGCTGCTCAAGGGCGGTTCGTATTCACCGACGGCCCAACCTTGGGAGGAGTTGACCATTTTCACGGCTTTCATGGTGTACTTGCCTAACGGACGGTTGAGATCGATCAGGGCGTTGGTAAAGCGCACCTTGTCCCAGGTTTGTCCGTTGTAGAAATAGATGCCAGGGCGGGAGAGACGGCCGGAGCCGCCAACGGCCCAGGCGTGGTTGGGGCCAACGACGCTAATGCCGTTGAGACCGTGGTCTATATCCGTGGCTACAGGCTGCCAGCCTGTTTGGGCGTTAAAGCGCAGGGCAATTGGGCCACCGCCACTTTCGCCGACAATCCAGCCGACCGGGCCTGCATACGTGNNGGGCATGCCCGGCATACCGGGTGTGGTGCCATAACCGGTATTGGGATAAGCGGGGTTGGTGTAACCATACCCGGTGTTGTAGCCCGTATTCAGACCCATATTGGGGTCAAAGACTGTGCCCGGCGCATAACCAATGCCCGGCGTAAAAGAGCTGGCCTGCTGCATATCCACAGAGCGGAAGGTGCCTTGAACGGGGACTGGCACGCGGGTCCAGCGACCATTGCTGTAACGCAGGATGATGTTATCACCGACGGCCCAGCCCTCGTACATGCTCAGGAAGTCGATCGAGTAGAGGTTGGCCCCGTTGGTAATCGGGAGCAGTTGATTGGTGAGGTTGTACCAGGTGCCATTGCGGAAGTTGAGCATGGTGCCCCCGGCCCCGACGGCCCAGGCTTCCGTGTCGGTAAGCATTTTCACGCCGTACAGATTGGTCTGTACCGGAGCCTGAATTTGACGCCAGTAAAAATTGCCTTGGGTGACGGTGATTTCAATGGTGGTGGCTTGTCCACCGATTGAAGCCGTGATTTTGGTGCTGCCTTCACGGGTTGGGGTGAAAATCCCGGAGGCGCTCACCGTGCCAATATCCCGGTTGCTGGAGGCCCAGTTGACATTGGTGTAGTTGGAGAGCTTTTGCCCATCATTGAGGGTGACTTCAACGGTCAATCTGCGGGTAGTGCCAATGGCCACAGAGAGACCAGCCAATACTTGGCCGGGAGCAGGGGTAGCACTGGGTGTGGGTGTGGCCGCCACCTCTTCGGTGACATCTTCTTCGACATCTTCAGAGTCGGTTGCTTGGGTGGTTGCCGTGGTGGCGGGCGCTGGCGGAGCGCCTTCCATGTCAAAGCGAATGGCCGTCGCCGTTTTCCCATCGGGAAGGGACGGGCGTTTATCAGATAAAATGACCGTCGGAAGCGTATTGTTGCGCACCACGGTGGGAGCCGGGGGGGCAATGATGGGGGCGTACTGAGCCAAGGGGGAGGTTTTACCACAGGCGGTCAGAACCGTGAGAGCCACTAGGCTGGCGGTAAGAAGGACGCTTCCGGACTTTTTCATGGGTGCTACTCCACTCTCTACACTGTATCTATGAATATCATATCGCATTCGCGGGGGGATGCTTGCGAGCAATTACCAAGATTTAACATGAAATTGCACATCGTATAATCTTTTCTTAAGGACGTAAGCTGATCCATACGTTATAAGAGGCAAAAATACGGTGCGAAGTTCCTTCCCCATCTGCTCTGATCATCATCGATAATAGAGCTGTTTGACAAGTTCAAGGAGTAAAATTTATGGACATTGCCCATACGCGTAAAGATTATACGGCTCGCATCCTGATGGAATCAGACATGGCGACGGATCCGCTGGTGACCTTTGCGACTTGGTTGACAGAGGCTTTGGCTCAGCTTGAAGAGGCCAATGCCATGACGCTGGCAACTGCCAGTGCCGAAGGGCGCCCTTCGGCCCGGATTGTGCTGCTCAAAGACTACGATCAGCGCGGTTTTGTGTTTTACACCCATTATGAAAGCCGCAAGGGGCGCGAATTGGCTGAAAACCCTTATGCCGCCCTGACTTTTTTCTGGCAGCCGCTGGAACGGCAAATTCGCATTGAAGGACGGGTGGAGCAGGTGTCTCGCAGTGAATCGGATGCCTATTACCACAGCCGCCCCCCCGGCAGCCGCTTGGGAGCCTGGGCCTCGGCCCAAAGCCAGGAGATTCAGGGGCGAGAGGCCTTAGAGCAACGCCTGCACGATTTACAGCACCAGTACCCAGATTCGGCCCCGGAGCGGCCCCCTTTTTGGGGGGGGTACCGGGTAATCCCTGAAGTGATTGAATTTTGGCAAGGCCGCCCCAGCCGTCTGCATGACCGGCTGGTGTATGTGCGCAGTGGTGAGGTTTGGACCCTCAAGCGCCTGTCGCCCTGATCCGGTACAATAGAGCAACTTCTGTCAGGAGACTGCTTATGTTTGCACGTCAAAGCGGCATTTTATTACATCCGACTTCACTGCCAAGCCCGTTTGGGATTGGCGATCTGGGCGATTCGGCCTTTACTTTTATTGAAACCCTGGCGGCGGCGGGTCAGCGCCTGTGGCAAGTGATGCCCTTGGGCCCAACAGGTTATGGCGATTCGCCCTATGCCTGCCTTTCCGCTTTTGCTGGCAACCCGCTGCTGATCAGTCCGGCCAAGCTGGTAGAAGATGGGTATTTGCCCGCAGATGACCCCAGTTTGGCTGCTTACCCCGAGTTCTCCGATTACAAGGTCGAATTCGAAGCGGTGGCCGCTGCCAAAAAAACGGTATTTGAAGCTTCTTTTATCTATTTCCATGCCCATGGCACGCCTGCTGCCCATCACCACTTCCAGCAGTTTTGCCAAAGCAAGCGCAATCACTGGCTCGACAACTATGCCCTGTTTATGGCGCTGAAGCAGCACCATGAAGGCGAACCCTGGGACAAGTGGGATGCCAGCCTGCGCAGCCGTCATCCCCAGGTGCTGGCTGAAGCCACCCAAAAGCTGGCCCCGGAAATGATGTACCACAAGTATCTCCAATACCTGTTTTATCGCCAGTGGAGTGCTGTATGTGAATATGCCCATCTGCACAATATCGCAATTGTGGGCGACATGCCGATCTTTTTGGCCCATGACAGCGCCGACGTGTGGGCCTATCAACATCTGTTCCATCTGGATAAAGAGGGTAAACCGACCGTTGTGGCTGGGGTTCCCCCGGATTATTTCTCGGCCACGGGCCAGCTTTGGGGCAATCCGCTGTACGATTGGGAAGCGATGGAAAAAGACAAGTTTAGCTGGTGGGCTGACCGTTTCCGCGCCCTGTTGCAAATGGTCGACATTGTGCGTCTCGATCACTTCCGTGGTTTTGAAGCCTATTGGGAAATCCCTGCCGGGGAAGAAACGGCGATCAATGGTCGCTGGGTGAAAGCCCCCGGCCAGGCTCTGTTCACGGCCATGCAAAAGGCCCTTGGCCATCTGCCGTTTATTGCCGAGGATTTGGGCGTGATTACGCCTCCGGTCGAGGCCCTGCGTGATGGGTTTGGCTTCCCTGGGATGAAGGTCTTACAGTTTGCCTTTGATGACACCCCGGCCAATGACNNAACCATGTGCCCAACAGCGTGGTATATACCGGCACCCACGATAACCAGACAACGGTCAGTTGGTTTGCCGATCGCCCGGAAGCGGTGAGCGCCTTTGTGCTCAACTATCTCGGCAGCTTTAACTCTGAGCATATCCATTGGCAGTTGATCAAGTCGGCTTTGGCTTCGGTGGCCCATACGGTTTTGATTCCCCTTCAGGATGTACTCGGTCTGACCGATGAAGAGGGACGCATGAATACTCCTGGCAAAGCGGAAGGCAACTGGAGCTGGCGTTTTGGCCCTGAAGAAATCACTGACCAACTGGTGACTTCATTGGCCCATCTTACGGTTCTGTACGGACGGGCTTAGACTACAGTGGGGGCTTTGCCCCCGCTGCGGTCTATTTGAGCGTGATTTGCCGCCGTTCAAGCAGGCTGCCCTCAAGGCGGTAGAAGTCGGTCACGGTTTTCATGTAGGTCATCATGGCGGTCAACTCAGCGGTTTGGCTATTGAGCAAATCCCGTTGCGCTTGGGCCACGATATAGCTGGTAGAGCGCCCGACACGATAACGCTCGGTTTCCGCTTCCAGCTTGGCCTCTTGGGCCACGCGTGAAGCCTGAGCGGCCAGGATTTGTTCACGGGCCTGACGCACTTCGATATAGGCATTTTGAATATCCATTAAAATCAGCTGTTCGAGATTGGCCAAGGCCTCTTGGGTTTGGGCCTGGGTCAATTCAGCACGTTTGACCCGCGCTTCACCGATGCGGTTGCCAAGGGGATAGCTGAAATTGACCCCAGCGTTAAAATCGTAGTTTTGGCCGAGTAGATTGTTTTCGACCGCTCCCATAAAGCTGTCGGCATAACCGGTTTTGCCCAAATTGGCAAACAGGTCAAGACGGGGCAATAAACCGTCTCGGGTGCGTACCAACTCGAGTTCATTGCGTGCTATTTGCAAACGGGTTTGGTGCAGCTCCGGGCGCAGCTTGAGGGCCAAAGACACATGGGTATCCACGCTGTCGAGCTGAACATCGGGAATATGGGCAACTTCCCGCAGGTTGAGAGCGACCTGCCCCCAGTTGCCTTCCGGGTTGAGCAATCGCAATAACCGCAGGCGGGCTTTATCCCGGTTGGCCGTGGTGACAATCACGTCCTGACGGCGCAGGGCGATCTCTGCTTCAACGGCTTTCAGCTCAATTTCAGCGAGTTTCCCGATTGCCACCCGCTCTTGGGTTTCGGTCAGTTGGGCTTCCGCCAGTTTGAGGCTGCTCTCCACAATCAGCATTTGTTTTTGTGCCAGGGAGAGATCCCAAAAGGCCTTTTCGGTGTCCGCGACCAGGGTTTGGGTCCAGGCATTTAATTCATAACGGCTGATTTCAGTCGTTTTAGCGGCCTGTTC
>DLGM01000415.1 GCA_002482705.1 Cyanobacteria bacterium UBA7694 | reverse complement strand
GACAAATAGTTAATAACTATTTAATATTTAACTGATAAAGGGCAGGTATTGAACCTGCCCTTTGCTCTGTTTTAAGCCAGCTGGGCCAAAAACTGTTCAGCCTGGGCAATATGCGCTTGCAGCTTGGCTGTCCCCATTTTGTCGAGCTGACGAGTCATGACACTCAAGCGTGGGTTGCGGCTGAAAAAGTCGTGGTGTTTGGCAATAAAGCGCCAGTACAGGCCATCCCAGACCTCGGTCCAGGGGCCCGGGGGATAATCGCTCATCTTGCGCAGGTAGTTTGAACCGCTGATATAGGGCTTGGTGGTCATCAGGCCCCCATCGGCATATTGGCTCATGCCGTAGACATTGGGCACCATCACCCAATCGTAGGCATCAATAAAAAACTCCATGAACCACTGATAAATGGCATCCGGGGCAATTTCACACAGGCACATAAAATTGCCCAACACCATCAGGCGCTCAATGTGATGGGCATAGGCATAACGCTGGAGTTTGGCGATCACGTGATCCACCGGGTAAATGCCCGTGGTGCCCTGATACAAAGCCGTGGGCATCGAGCGGGTGTGCCCCCAATAATTGGAAGTCCGCTCGCGCACCCCTTCGCGCACATACAGCGCCCGCATATACTCGCGCCAGCCCAGGATCTGGCGCACAAAGCCTTCGAGGGCATTGAGCGGCACCGGGTGGTTTTCGGCATAAGTCAGCGTAGCCTTCAGCACCTGCTGGGGCGTTAACAGACCGGTATTGATCAGTGGCGAGAGCAGCGAATGAAACACAAAGTCTTCGCGCACCGACAGGGCGTCTTCATAATCGCCAAATTCCGCCAGCCGCCACTCTAAAAAAGCCGATAACCACTCGGCTGCCGCCGTGTGCGTGACCGGATAGATGAACAGCTCGTCTTCCCCCAAGGCCTGGGGAAAGCGCATACGCACATAGGCACGGGCTTCGGCCACTTCCGGCGGCTGCACCGCCTGCGGCAAAGGTGGCACGATATGCCCCTTGGGCAGCTTTTTGCGGTTGTCTGGATCAAAGCTCCATTTGCCCCCGACGGGTTTGCCTTGGGCATCGAGCAAAATGCCCCGGCGCTTGCGCTGGGCAATATAAAACGAGGTCTGGGAGTAGGTTTTTTTATCGGCAAAGAAGGCCTCAATGTCATCACGCTGACACAAAAAACCAGGGCTCGGATGCATCTGCCAAGTCATTCCGGCCTGGGCCGTGGCCGCCCGCAGACGTTTTTCGAGGATGAAGTCAGCCGGATCAAAGCTGTGCAGGGTGGTGACCCCGGCCGCTTGTAAGGGTTCGATCAAGTACGCCATGGTGGTGTGGCTGGGCGCTTCGAGGTAATGTACCTGATGCCCTTGCCCGTGCAGCATGCTGGCAAAGGCACGCATGCTGGCGCGGTGCAGCATCAGGCGCTGGCGATGGAAGCGCACCGGGTAGCGCGTATCAGCAAAAAAGAGTGGGTCTTCCGCGAGGTAAATCGGCATGCCCGAGCAGAGCGCAGGGGCGTCGCTGAACAGCTGATGGGGAAACAAAACGAGTGCGTGCATACAGCACCTCCGCAGGCACTATAAACAGGGATCAAGCTCTGTGCCCAGGGGCTCTGGCCCTACTGTTTAAGGCGAAGTCGGCAGCGTCTTGAGCCAAGCGATGATCAACTGCCCCAATTCCCGCTCCATTCCCGCTTCGAGATAGGGGCTGTGGGNNGGGTAAAATGTGCCGGTTCAATGACCTGTGTCTGGGGGGGAAGATACTGCTTAAAATAAGCCACTTCTGTAGGGAAAATGCGATCCTGCTGGCCCCAAATCAGCAAAGTGGGGGGTTGAAGCCCTTGCAATTGCGCAGGGGCAAATGCACTGCTGGGGTCAAGGCGGGTCAACAAAAATTGGACCCCCGGTGCGCTGAAGCGATTTTGTAATACCCACGCGCCCATGCCCTGCCAAAAGGGCGGTTCGTTAAACAACAGCGGAATGAGCACCTCAGGCTTTTGGGTGGTGTCTTTGACAAAAATCTGTTGCAGGCGCTGGTATTCTTCGGGTTTGAGCTGAGCCCCCGCAGGGGATACCAGAATCAGCGATGACAGCTCTTCCGGCCTAGCCAACGCATACCGCAAAGCCTGCCATCCGCCCAGCGAGTTTCCAAACAGAATGACCGGTTCTTCAGCGGCTAACAGCTGATCCAAGGCCTGGTAGATACTTGCTTGCAGCGCCTCAAGGCTGAGCTGTTCTGAGGGTGCAGCACTAAAACCATGGCCGGGTAAATCCAAGCTAATAATCTTGCGCACATGGGGGCGTAACTGTTCGGCCACGGGATAGAGATCCCCGGCCTGTGAGCCAATCCCGTGCAGCATGACCACCGGGGGAAGGGCCCCTTGCCCCGCGACACTGATATAGTGAAGCGACCCGAGATCGGTGGGTACATAATGTTCCGTGTAACCACTCATCCCCGCCAACCACATGGTCAGTTGGGCCACCCACATGACGATCCAAGAAGCACCCATAATCGCTACACCGTATACTGCTGGCCCAAGAACCCGCCCTTTGTCCACAGCATTTGCAGCGGGCTTTGAGCGCTGACTGAAAAACAATTATACCAATCCATGGAAAATCAACTCCGTTGCGAGGGTGTCACGCAGTGTAAGTGCAATGCGCCATCAAAAGCAAGCGCTTTGCTCGGATCTTGTGATCCGTCCGCGCATGCCCTGGCCATGTCTAAATAGGCTACACTGGGGAGCATCTCATGCTCAAAGAGGTTCGTTCTATGCGTTGCCTGTTGCTCAGTCTCATGCTTCTTTCGATCGCCCAACCCGTTATGGCGCAAACTACAATATTCCCACCAGCCTGGCAGCAAATCCGCCAAGATTATGCCGATAAGGCCGTGATTGAGCGCCTCTATCAGGCCTTTCAAAAACAAGATGGCGCAGCCATGGCGGCTTGTTACCACCCTGATGCGACCTTTAGTGACCCGGTGTTTCCGAATTTAAAAGGCAAAGAAATTGGTGCCATGTGGCAGATGTTATTGGCTGCCAGCGAGGGCAAGCTCAAAGTGCGTTATGGGCACACCGACGTACAGGCCGGGCAAGGCAAAGCCCTCTGGATTGCCGACTATATCTTCTCTGCGACGGGTTTACCTGTTCACAACGTGATCTCGGCCAAATTCACCTTTAAAGATGGCCTCATTTATACCCATCAAGACAGCTTTGACCTACACCGTTGGAGCAGTATGGCACTGGGCTTACCGGGCTCTCTGCTCGGCCATACCCCAATCGTCCAGAACACCCTCAGAACCCAGGCCGGAGCCCGTCTCAAAGAGTGGATCCAAGCCCACCCTTAAAATCCTATGCCGAAAGGGCCTGTTGCCAGACCAGTGGACAGGCGGGAGCAAAGCTCGTTTCCAGATCCTGGCAAGCGCGAGTAATGGTCTGGTGTGCCCAGCGCACCAGCGGAGCTTGCAAATCCCCCGTCTGTTCAAAGGCATCAATATTGAGGACGGGGCCAAAGGCTTGCAAATCTGGGGCCAGACTGCGCGGCACCGCCAAGTCGATAAAGAGCCCCGGCTTAGCGCCAATTTCTAAATCAGAGGCCTGTAACAACCAGTGTTCAGACGCGGCAGCACTGACCACAACATCCACTTGGCGAATTGCCGAAAAACGCTCTTGCCATGCAATAACCGGAAGCCCCAGCATCTGCCCCAATTCATGGGCCCGCTGATCGGTACGGTTGGTGAGCAGCGGCTGCGCCAATTTCTGGGTGACCAAAAATTCGGCCAAGTGGTGGCCCATTTTGCCACAACCAAGAATCAGGATCCGGGGTTCACAAGCGGGGATATATTGCTCTATTGATTTCCAGACCAGGCTTTCTAGGCTGGGAAACCCCCCAGCCTTTTGCCAAGCCGTGCGAATGTATTTATTGGTGCGCAGGGTCTTTTGAAAAACGCGGCGCAGGGCCGGGCCCAAGGTCTGTGCCTGGGCTGCAATCTCCAAAGCCTGCTTAATTTGGCTGACAATATAGGTTTCCCCCAACACCAAAGAGTCAAGCCCGGCACAGACCCGCATCAGATGGCGAATAACGTCCGGGCCTTGCAACACAAAGGCATAAGGCAATGGATCGACCGAACTATAGTTACGCAAAAGCGTCAATAATTGGGCCTGAGCTTGTTCTGGGGCAAGGGTTTCGAGGTAAATTTCAAAGCGATTACAAGTGGACAAAACCACCGCATGTTGCACTGCGGGCAAAGCCTGTAAAGCATTTAAAAATGGCTGAAGTGCCTCCCCCTTCAGGTTATACTGTTCGCGAACTGCCAACGGCGTAGCCTGGGCTTTAATGCCCCAGAGGAGAATGGAGTAGGCAGGTGCTTGAAGCATGATTTGTTCCTTTCGTGAGAATAACAGGGGGTGGCGTTAAGCGCAGAAAAAGCCACTTGAAGGGGATTAATGAAAATTATGGCAGCGCAATATTTGTCTAATCGCTTGTATTTATACTTTTAATTGCTTACAGCTATAAATAAGGGCGCTGAGGGATCAGCGCCCTTACAGTGCTACTGACCGACAATATCCGCTTTCATCCCTCCCAGCGCACCAAGCAACTCCATCTGCTCTTTGTCACCGACCTTAAATTTATCCAGACTCTTGTCAAGGTCTTCGACCAAGGCCGTGAACTGGGCTTCACTGATTTTCATGCCTTTGTGGGCTTCCATCATATTTTTGCCCGTGTAGGTACAGGGGCCACCCGTTGCTTCACACACCTGATCCACCAACAGATTTTTGAATTTGGCTAAACGGGCCGGATCTGCCGCTGTTTGTGCAAAGAACATATTGATACGCGTATCACCCGCAACATTGCCAACAAAGTCGTCAACCACGGCAATAATCGCATCTTTACCCCCTAGGCGCTCATACAGTGGTTTGGTGACGGGCATGCTGACATTGGGATTGTTGGTATTGGTTTTACTCCCGGATTGAGAGGTGGCAGGGCTACATGCCCACAGGCTCAAACTGGCAAACAGGGTGCTTAACACGACTTTTGAATTGATTTTCATAGCTGAATGTCCTTTACCTTGAGATGAACTTGGTAAGTGTGCTTATCAAGTACCGTTGATCATAATATTTTTCTTTACTATTAGTCAAGTAAGTTAGTCATTATCAGTCAATAAATACATTGAAAGCATCAAAAACACTTGTTATAGGCAAGCATGAAAGTATTATTACCAGTCAAGAGAGCAGGCAGCCCTATCCACTCCAAGCGCTGTGATTCAAAGCCCGGCGAGAGACCCCGTTTCCCCAAACTGACTAGGGATTGGGTGTTTGTAAACGTGCCAGAAAAGCTTGGAGCGTCGTTTGGATGTGAGCTTGTACGGCAGAACTACCCAAGGCGTTTTCCTGATCATCCCGGTAGGCGGCAATCAGAGTCTGGGCTGATTCTTCCAGCTCAGGTAGGCTTAAGAGCTGGGCCAATTCTGGCTGGCTCCAAGCTTTGAGCGCACGAATGCCATCAGAATCAGCCTTGCGGGCCACGGCTACGGCCACTGTTGAGGTTGCATCGACATTGTGGGTATGTACCGTTGCAGCCTTGGCTTCGGGGAACATGGTGCTGAGCTGTAGCCCTTGATAGTTCACATCCACTACAATATTTTGGCCGGGAGTAATGCCAGTCACACGGAAATACACAGCTTGGGGATTATCGGTCGGGGCCAATACTCGCTGTTCCGGGGGAATAGTTTGCCCGTCAGCTTTAAGTTCAATGGCATTAAAGTCAGAAATCGTGCGGGGAAGGTGAATGTGTCCGGCCAACTGGCTGAATTTATACTCGCCCTTAGAAGTGGGGTTAAGCTGCTCTCCTTTCGAGCCAGGCACCAAAGGACTGCGAATATCCAAAGCTGCAGCCAAAGGACTGTTGCTACAAGCGCACAATGGCATCAACAGGGCTACAAGTACAGTGCATTTGCTTTTTTTCATGGGGATATTCGTCTCT
>DLGM01000112.1 GCA_002482705.1 Cyanobacteria bacterium UBA7694 | reverse complement strand
GAAGTACTCGGTTATATTGAGCAAGCGGGCATCGATCCTGAAGCTATTCCTGACGTGCAAATCTTAATGGACCCGGAGACCCCCCCGGAAGAACTGTTCCAGCAGATACAGATCGGCATCTTTTTACCCGCGCAGTATGCCCCTGATTTAGAAAGTGTATATGCCCTGATGTGCACCCTGCCCCAGCGCATTACCTATCCCGCACTGCACTATATGGCTCAAGACTTGCCCATTCATGGAGAGTCTCCAATGGTCCATGAACTGAGCCAAGCCATGAAAAAAATGCCAAGCCCTACCGCCATCTAACCCCCAAAATGGAGGCGCTATGCTGTCCCACCCCTTGTTGAATATCCTCATTCTGATCCGCGAAAATCACCCCCTGCTTCCCCATGCCCGCTCCTTGGCAGAAGCCCTGCGCTCTCATACGTTCCAGATAGATATACACCCCGACGCCTCATCGCTGGGAAACTATGGCTTGGTGTGGCTGATCGGCCCGCTCCCCGATGAAGCCCTCAGACAAACTTTAGAGACCTTTCCAGGGCGCGTGATTTACCAACCCGACCCCTCAGAAGATGCGACCTCAAAACAGTTACTGCATCACATTTATCAGCATCTTGATGCGCAGATGCAACACCGCGATCACAACCCCAAAATACAGCTCAAGCTGCTGTTTGATCAGCTTGATATCACGGCTTTAAAGGCACACTTGCCCCCGCCCCCGCAAACAAGCCCGGCCATTGCGCCTCTGCGCCGCAACCTTGATTTTTATTTGGGATCCGCTCCTGAGCCCTACCTACTGTCCCAGCAACAGCTTCTCCAACCGACCCTCCATTTGCCGCCTTTCCCCATCCCCACGGTGGCAGACAGCGAGGCTTTTCGTCGCCTTTATCCCGATTCATCCCCCTTTATTCTCACCACCGGTGAATTGACCCCTGATGGCAATTTATTGGGGTTGTGTGCAGCCTTGAGCGACACGGCTTTCCCGCTGTTAATGATCGCCGCAATTCGCAACCGCGAAGAACAAGCCTATTTTGACTATTGTCAAATGCTCAGCAACCAACGTCTGGTACGCTTAGATCCGCTGCCTGAGAGCGTGTGGCAGGCCGCCCTATACCAATCAAAACTGTTGGTCATTCCAGGTTTTACCGCCCAAACAGCAACCCTGATCGCCCAAGCTCAGACCTCAGGAATCCACACCGTCAGCCATTTGCCACATCTTTCAGAATGTTACACCCACACCCATTGGGCCTTTGACCTCTTTAACCTGACCGATTTACGTCAAACCGTTTTTCAGGCTTGGCGGAATGCCCAGACAAGCACGGTCACACCGAGTTCTTTGTTAGCACGCTATGTGCAAACCCTGTCCGACCTGTGCAACCTGCCCACAGACAGTGCAGTTACCACCTGGGATGGTCAAATAAAACCCTGGGAACTCACACCTGATTCCCCAGAACAATTCAAAGCGGGCTACGTTTATACCTTAACCGAGCAACACATCCCCGCCTTATTCAATGGCGGCAATACACACCTCAAATCACAGGTGTTCTTACATGCGCCAACCCCCTTAACAGCCGCCCTCCTCCGCAAAGCGGGATGGCATCATGTCAACAGCCCCATGGCCAGGGAGGAGTCACCGCTCAACCTGAAGGATGTGGCCAAACCTGTGGCTGACACCTATTCTCTCGACCCGAACACCCTGAATCTGCTCACTTTTTATAGCCCGGACAATCGTGATGGCTGGCGAGAAAGCCTCAAGCTCTATCTGGACACCTTTCAAACCACTGACCAGAGCCTACTTTATCTCTATATTGCCGCTGAACAGGCCGTTGATGAAAATAGACTTGAAGAAGAAATTGTCACAGCCATTGAAGCCTATGGCCATGACCCGGAAACAATTCCAGACATTCATATTTTAATCAGCGAACACTCGCTCACAGAAGATATGGCTTTTTTTCAACACATGGATGTGGGACTTTTCTTTCCGACCCAATACCATGCCACCCAGGAAATGTCTTTAAAATTTTTGGGGCTGTGCAAATACACCATCAGCGATCTCCCCCCCGTCTCAACCCCACCCAGCGAACGGTTGTTACAAATTTACCAACACAAACTGAGCTTGAGACAAGCTCACAATACCTATGACTGTATCTATATCCACTCTCTTAATCACTTTACGGCATATCAACACCACTTTGGGTCACAAACTCTGGCATTAACAGATGATATCAACGTCTTTAACGCGTTAAAAACCAAGGAAATCAAGGCTCTTGTGCTCATTGATCATTTGCTTGACGCACAATATGCCGAAAATAGTATCTTGTCACAAACTATCACGGACAAATGGGCTGACTTTTTTCATACCGAGCTCCAATACAAAGGGGTGGATGCCCCCAGATTCTGTGCCTATGAAATGCTCTATGCCTTTAGAGGCGCTTTAAATTTAAATCACATTTGGCACAATCTGCAACAATCTTACACAATCAAAAGCCTCTCCCTGCCCCAAGAGTTGAGTCGCCCCCAAATCTGGGATACCTCTGATGGCCCCTACCCGGATACAACCATCGCTATTTTGGCCTATCTGGCCGAACAGCAACAGATTCCGGTACATTGGTTACCCCCTCAGCCCTATCACCGCAGATACCACGAAGTGTCACAATCAGCCGCACATCAGTCAATGACAATCAGCCCAACACCTCGCCCTGTCATACAACAGACGCTTCAGGCTCCAATTGTCCTATTAGGCTCGATCACTGATTATTTTGAGTTTAGTCAAGTCAGAGAACAATTGGAACAACAAACAGACGCGATTCCCTTTTTATTTTTTAACGATATTCCCAGCTCGCCTGGAATGCAGCAACCGTCAGAAATCAGTTTTCCAGAAATTGTCTCTGCAACCCCCAGTCCTGCTGATATGCAAATAAAGCTACAGTCCGCTTGGCATCACTTCACCCAACAGCGCCATCAATTGGGGCATGCGTTCATTTTTGCCAACCCCTATTTTGAGTTTCAGCTAAAATTATTTTTTTCTCGGGTATTCCATTGTTATCAGGTCATTGATGCGACCCACTCCCTTTACCAACGCTATAGGCCCGCCATTGCGATTGTGGGTAACCTCGCCGAAGGATATAAATCATGCCGTGCTGCCACCTTAAAACAGTTAGGGGTCTACGTGATCCACAATACCCATGGTTTAATCGGAGCAACGCCTTACCACCAATCGGAAATTAGTCAGGTAGCTAATTATATCTTCTGTAAGAATTATCTCTTCAAACGTGCCCTCATGAAGTATATGCCTACCCATATATCCGTAGTCGCTGATCTGCGTGTGTTTAAACCCACGCCCCCCAACACACATTCCGGTCCAAAACCTTGTCTGCTTTGGATAACCAGTCATGCCAACTATGGCTCTAGTTTCTGTCAGGCACAGCCCCATCTATTCTTAAAAAATGTGGGTCAATTAGAAGCATTTGTTCAGTCTGGAGAGTATGAACATATCATTAAAAATCATCCCCTTTATGACTATCACAGCCTCTATCACGATATTCAAAACAGACATCCCCAGCATGTGACCACCCTTGCCGGAGAACAGTCACTGGAAGAAGTGTTACAGTCATACCCTATTAAAGCCGCCATCCTATTTAACGCCCTGTCGTCTTCACTCATCGAGGTGATCAATAGAAACATTCCAACCCTTGTTTATGGAGAAGCGCTCAGCCAAGCCAATCTGAAAAACAGCACTTACCCAAAGGATCAACCCTTATTTGTAAATAGCTGGGAGGAGCTGACTGGTTCCCTGCACCGACTATTAGCCGAACCCGCTCCCGTAGAGCTAATGGCCCCCCAAATTCTATTACATGAACTTGTCTCTAGTGAAACAGAATACGCTTCGGCGCAAGTTTGTTTGCAACACATCAACAACGTTTATGAAAAATACCCGGATTTTTAAATTGAGATTATTTAAAAACCATTATTTTCCAGGTTACACCTTGTCTAGCAGAGCTTTACCTGTACAAAAAAATCCGGGTAAGACACATGAACAAAATAAATAAACACGCCTACCTCATCCCGCTCTTGCTTGGAATTATAGGTATTTTTTTCAACGCCCCCCTATCTAGCCTGCCGAATCACTATCCTGAGCTTGCTGCCACCTGGAGAATCAGCTTTTCACTGCTATATGTTTGGCGTATCGTACAGTCATGGGATGCAGCGCCCCTTTTACACGGATGGAAAAAAACAAAATGGGTAAAATTGACATTTATAATTCAAATTCTATTATCCCTTTTGTTATTAACCGGCACCGCAACCTTTTTCACCTCGATTGGCTTATTTGTTATCACACTTGCTCTCTTTCGCCAATCTCGTTATTACTCCGTTGAAGACGTGCTCTATCAGCATTTGCTCTTTTTCCTACCTTGGCTAGACACCGGACAAGTGTGGTCCATAGACACCCTCTTCCACCTTTCCCCGCAGCAAAGTGTCCTGCCAGCATTGAATGCTTTTTTCTGGGCGATGGGTCTTTATTATTTTTCAGCTGGACTCGAGAAATGTCGCAGCCCGATATGGCAAAAAGGTCAAGGTTTTTTTTATTTTATTGCTTTACCCCACCTCGTAAGGCCCTGGTTTAAATGGCTGCGTAACCACCGTCCGCTTTGCAAGGGAATGAGTTGGGCAACAGTATGTATGGAGTTACTATTTTTACCTAGTTTACTGTTTCAACCACTCGCCATCATCAGCCATGGAATCAGTTTGGGGTTTGCAATAGGTTTGTTAACGCTCGTTGATTTTTCTTTTATTGGGCAAGCACTCGGCCTAGTCAGCCTATGGTTTCTGGCATTGCTGATGGCACCAGGAGCCCTCTCGTCACTTCAAACGCCTCAACCCTGGTTATGGTTGGGTTTGTGGATAACTTGGAGCCTCAGTCTTTCCACTCACAGGAGTGTCTTTTTAAACAGCGTGAACCGCATCACTACAGGTATTACAAATATCGGTGTATTCACGGAACAACACTTAACAGGTATTTATGTGTATCAACTCCGCGCCCAAAACCAAGGGGCTGAGTGGATCTGCCATCTGAATGCCTTTAATCAGTCAGGGGAGCTCGGAACTTATCAAAAGGGCTATCCCCGTTATTATCAAGGAGCTATGTATCCCATTACGGATCTGTGTTTAGCCCGACAACACGCATTCAAGCTTTCCAAAGAAATGTTATTAGAAGATTTATGTTGGGCAGCTTATTTAGTCGAGAGGCGGCGTAAAAAATCATTAGAATCTATCCACATTTATTTAAAGGCAATCAACCCCAGCCCTCAAGAACCCTTTAATAACTGGATTTCCCAAGAATGGGCAGAGATGGGCTCTTGTTCTGGCTCTAAACCCGCTTGGCAGTGGAGTCAAACCGTTTTACCGGCAAGTCAAAATAGTCCACGCCTCAAAAGGTATCTGCCATCTAGGCATTAAGCATGGTACGCTAAAATAAAGTAAGGCCGAAAATCATGAACATTGTCCATAAGGTTTCCCCTACCTTCATTGTTGCTGAATTGGGCAGCAATCATGCAAACGATTTGACATTAGCTTGCGAGTCGATCGTCGCAGCCAAAGAAGCTGGGGCAGATGCGATTAAATTTCAGTCGATCTCCTTGGATGCCCTGTATTTAGACCCTTCCTCAGAAACAAAAGCATTACACCGCCTGATTGATCTTGAAGAACAATGGTACCAAACGCTCAAAAGCACCTGTGACCAAGCCGGGATTGAGTTTTTTTCATCACCCACTTACCTGGGAGCCATTGCATGTCTGGAAGCGATCGGAGTAACACGCTACAAACTGGCTTCAGCCCAAGTGGGTACATTCCCCCAATTGGTGGCTAAAGTGGCAGCTTTAGGCAAACCGACACTCCTGTCGACAGGGCTGGTTGATTACCGGGGATTAACCGAAACAATCCAGATATTCAACCGCCATCACAATCCCCACTACACCATTTTGCACTGCAATAGCCTTTACCCCCCCGCTTACCACGAAGTCCATCTGGGGCTTATGGATACCTATCGTCACATGTTTCAGTGCCCTGTGGGCTACTCATC
>DLGM01000271.1:2485-3020 GCA_002482705.1 Cyanobacteria bacterium UBA7694 | reverse complement strand
GTCAGCCAGTTATGACCTGAGCCAAAGCGGGTGCCCAGCGTAACATAAGAAGCGTCTTTGCCCGTGGGGTCACCGGGAGAAGCCAATTGATTACCGGCCACTACCGAGAATCTGTCACCCAAAGCCAGTTCGGCCCGGATACCATTGTTCTGATCATATTGGATACCGCTGACAAAATCCGGGCGCAGGGTCTCGTGGTAGCGTTGGAAACCCTGAGTATAAAAGACGCGCTCCAAATGCCCCACTTCATCCGCTTGGGGCTGCGAATAGGTACGCAGGGTTTTGGCTTCCGGACGCAGAGCCAAAATTGCCTCTTCTGGGGAAGTTGCGGGCCGTCCGAGCAGCTTGGCAATGTCCTCAGGGGAATAGTTGCGCCCATATTCAATGGCCCCATAACCCTGATCTTGCGGGCCTTTATAGGCTAAAAAAGCATGTAGGGTGCGGCTCGAACCATAACCCATTTGCACGGCTTCATAACCATTTTGGTTGAGCATATAGGCCCCAAGCTGGTGCATGTCGCGGCAGACGCCCAGAT
>DLGM01000271.1:0-2467 GCA_002482705.1 Cyanobacteria bacterium UBA7694 | reverse complement strand
GCGTGGGCTTTGGGCACCGGCGGGGCCAGAGCCACCCCCGGCGCGACTATCGTCATAAACCAAGGTGTCTAAGAAGCGTGCCACTTTGTCGGGAGTATTCACCTCTTGGGAGAGAGTGTCAAAGGTAAACGTGCTGGGATCCCCAATATGGGCGCGGGAGCGACCCACTTGGGCGTTGTTGTCTAAGGGCCCATCGGCCAGAGTGCTGCCTCCGGGCAAAAATCGCTCCGGGCGTTGAACGGGGCTGCCCGTATTGTCCAGGGCAAATAATGAAACGCTGGCTGCCGCGCTGGCATTGCGTTGCAGCGCTTGATCCAATTGTTGGCGGTCTTCCGGGCTGAGATGGGCGACTGCTGTATCTTCGGCTGTGAGGCGTCCATCTTGGTTGTCATCAAGACTGCGTAGCTCACGGGCCGAAATTTGGCGATCGTGGTTGGTATCTAGGGGCGTCAGCTGACGGCGCAAAGCGGCAGACATATCCATAACACAAGCCTCAGAAAAAGAGATACTTCTATTATAAGTGCGAAACCACAAAAGCTGACGGTTGCTTATTCATTTAAACGTACATAATGGCAATGATCTTCCCAGATCCCGTTGATCTTCAAATAACGGGGGGAGAGACCTTCACAGACAAAACCCAATTTTTCGACCACCCGGATCGACGCCTGATTGCGGGGCATAATATTGGCTTCAATGCGGTGTAAATGCAATTGCTCAAAAGCATGCGTTACAAGGGCTGCAAGGGCTTCTTGCATATAACCCTGCCCATTGTGGCGCTGGTCGAGGGCATAACCCAAAAAGCAGGACAAAAATCCGCCCCAAACAATATTCGAAAGCGCCACATGGCCCATCACCTGTTCGGGAGCTGTTGGCCGACTTAGCCACAGTTTGAGCAAACGGCGATTGCGGTGCTGAATCAGCTCTTGCCTGAGTTTGCGGGCTTGAAACTCCGGGGTAAAAAATAGGGGTTCCATGGTGGGATTCCAGGGCTGGAAAAAAGTGGCATTCCGGCGGTAATAATCGGCTATTTGGGGGGCCATACTCGGCTCACCTGTGCTGAGATATAGGCGAGGCGTATCGAGGCGTAAAGGGGTGAGGGCCGTCATGGGCGAAAGAATGTTAATAAGCGATGGTTGACCTCTTCGTTCTCATCGAGGTGGGTAAAGTGCCCCGCAGAAGGATAAACCTCGAGTTCGCCTTGGGTACAAAAAGCCAGGCTGGGTTGAATCAATTCTTCGCCTAGAAAGGGGTCCCGGCCGCCGTAAATCAGCAGGGTTGGTAGGGTTACCTGAAGACTGGCTGGAGGCTTTGGGCGGGTGCGAAACATGGCGCGGTACCAGTTGAGCATGCCGGTCAGCGCCCCAGGCTGAGCCCAGGCGGCACGGTATTTTTCGAGGTCGGTGGGAGTAATGGCTCCGCGACGCGCACTGTGGCTCATGCTCTGCTGAAAATGGATAAACTGCCCTGAACTCAAAAGTTTTTCGGGCAACCAAGGCAATTGAAAAGCCAGCATGTACCAGCTTTTGCGCAACTGGGTGCGGTTGTGGCGTAAGTGATCGCGCAGTACCTGGGGATGGGGGACATTCAAAATGGCGACGCGTTTGAGCCGTTTGGGATGCTTGAGGGCTAACCACCAGGCGACAATTCCCCCCCAGTCATGGCCGACAAGATGCGCTTGGGGCAGCTCAAAATGATCGAGGAGGGCGAGAATATCCCCGGCCAAGTGATCGAGGCTGTATTCCTTGACGGATGATGGTTTGTCACTGCGATTGTATCCCCTTTGATCAGGGACAAATAAACGGAATCCCTGTTCCTCAAAAAAGGGGATTTGTTGGCGCCAACCATGAGAAAAATCGGGAAAGCCGTGTAAAAAGATAATGGGTTCGGCCTTTGCCGAGCCATATTCGAGCACCTGGAGCGTCACGCCATTGAGTTGCAGTCTGTGTTCCCGTTTCATGCTGTACTCCAAAAACGAATGGCTGGTGTTTCTTCTGGCCAGAGCCGGAGGCTGTCAACAGCTGAGTATCCCAAGTATAACAACCGCTTAATCCATGGTAAACTGCTTAAATTTCAGACATGCCGTTCTTAATGGCGACTTATTATGATTTAAGGGAGACTTTTATTTTTGGATATTCTTCAGATCATCGCACAGATTAACGGGGTTCTCTGGGGAGAATGGACGTTTACTCTCTTAATGGGCTCAGGTATCCTGTTTACTATCTGGACCAAATTTATCCAGTACCGAGCCCTGACCCACGGCGTTCAGATTGTACGTGGTGTATATGATAACCCCGATGACCCCGGCGCGATCAATCACTTTCAGGCGCTCTCAGCGGCCCTTTCCGCCACTGTTGGCTTGGGTAATATTGGCGGGGTCGCTTTGGCAATCGGCATGGGTGGCCCAGGCGCAACCTTTTGGATGG
This sequence comes from Cyanobacteria bacterium UBA7694, assembly GCA_002482705.1. Classification (GTDB taxonomy): domain Bacteria; phylum Cyanobacteriota; class Sericytochromatia; order UBA7694; family UBA7694; genus UBA7694. The sequence continues at coordinate 44 of DLGM01000271.1, read as the reverse complement.
TGGTGGTCGGCCTGTTGGGCATGGCGATTAAAACCATTGAAGTC
>DLGM01000129.1 GCA_002482705.1 Cyanobacteria bacterium UBA7694 | reverse complement strand
ATGGGGCCTTAGCCTGCTGCGGTTTCCAGATTGCCGTCGGTATAGGTCAACTGCAGCAGGCTAAGGCCCCATCCCCCCAACAGGGCTTTGAGCCCTTGGCCGTGGTGTTCACCGCTTTGCCCGGCAGCACCGGTGATCGGCCCGTTTTCCCCTTGGCAGTACCAGGCAAATTGGGCATGCCCCAGGCTGGACGGGCGGCCCAGCAGGTTGCGTGCCAATAAACTGGCGCCCATGGTGCGGGCCAGATTGCTCGGGCCTGACCAGTCCAGATAAGCAGATGAGGGATAGGCGAAGACCAGGATATAGTTGCCTTGAGGGTCGCGCTCAAACACTTCTTGATAGCGGGGTTGGGGCTGGGCATCCCGGTGGAGGCTCCCGATCAGGGTTAAAGCGGTAGCGGTCAGAAGGATCCGGGCACTGAGTGAGAGCAGAGACATTGGCTATGAGCCTCCAGGGGGTGCTGTTCTATTCTAACAAGGGCTTGTTATGGCGTCATCTCAGTGGGTGGTATTCGCTGCTCGCGCTGACAATGGCTCAAGAAAAAGGTCTGATTTGGTTATGGATGCGCCGGATTTCGGCCGGAGTGGTCCGCAGGCGGCTGCCATACCAGGAAAAGGCCGCGCCATCGACCAGTTCAATGCGGGCTTGAGGGCATAAAGCTTGTAGTTCTGAGATGTGTTTGGTTTGAAAGGGGAAGGGTTCCGACGACAGTAAGACCAGCTCTGGGTTCAAAGCTTGAATGTCGGCAGGCGTTAAGCTCGGATAACGCCCCTGGGTTTGGCAGACATTGGCAAAGTTGCCGACGGCCAATAGGTCATGAATGAAGGTATCTCCGCCAATACTCATATAGGGTTTGCGCCAAATCAGGTAGAGGGTGCGTATCGGGTTGGGAGGTTGGGGGAGGTCGGCGAATCCCTTTGCCAGCTCGGAAATCAGGGCGGTGGCTGCGGTTTCGCGGGCACATAGGCGCCCAAGCTCTTGAAGGGTGGTTTGGGCTTCTGCCAAATTGCCCACATCCGTTGTATAAACGGGAATTTCCTGGCGCAGGGCCAGCAGGGGTTCGGGCACGTTTTCTTCGCGGTTGGCAATGACCAGATCGGGTTGGAGGTCCCGGATGGCTTCGGGTTTAAAGTCTTTGGTGCCACCCACCACAGGGATTTGGGCCACTTCTGCGGCCGGGTGAATACAATACCGGGTGCGCCCCACCACTGGCAGAGCCCATTCGAGCAGCAGCTCGGTCCATGAGGGCACCAGACACACAATCCGTTGGGGAGGAGCCGTGAAATGAAATTGGAACCCAGTGGCGTCGGTCCAGAGCGTCATGTCCCCAGCATCGCTGATTTGCGCAGATGGTGTCAATGTTTTCAGCCGTTGGGTGAAAGGAATCCCTTGCCTATCCCAGCATCCCCTGAGCCGCGTTATAATGCCTAAGAATGGTTATGTCTCAGGCGTAACTCATCCTTGACCAGAATGTTAGAAAGTAGTAATACACCAATGAACACCCATCCTTGGCATGGCCTGGCTGTCGGTTCCGAAGCTCCTGCGGTTGTGAATGCCGTGATCGAAATTCCGCGCGGCTCCAAAGCCAAATACGAACTTGATAAAGACACGGGCTTTCTCAAGCTTGACCGCGTTCTTTTCTCAGCTGTGCATTACCCAGCCAACTATGGTTTTATTCCCCAAACCTATTGTGATGACAAAGATCCCCTCGACGTGCTCGTGCTCTGTTCGGTGGCGATTGAACCCATGTGTATTGTGGAAGCCAAGATCATTGGCTGCATGCACATGATTGACAACAACGAGCAAGATGACAAAATGATTGCTGTGGCCAATAACGATATGTCCGTCAACCACATCAACGACATCAGCGAACTGGCTCCCCACACCCTGGTCGAAATTCAACGCTTCTTCGAAGACTACAAAAAGCTTGAAAACAAACACGTGGTAGTGGAAGAAATGGTGGGTCGCGAAGCGGCTCTCAAGATTGTCAACGACAGTCTGCGCCTCTATCAAGAGACCTTTAAACAATAGGTTTTGGGCATTCAGAGGGCATCCAGAGTGGGTGCCCTTTCACTTATTCACTTATAAATTGTATGAGATATACAAACAGAGGCCCCATTTTTTTGCCCCAGCGCCGCTGAATTTTGCTACTATTTGATGTGAATGTGGGTCGCGTGTACCCGAGAGATAAAGGACACAAAACAAACTGGCTGATCTACAGGCATTTTGGAACGAGATCATAAGTTCAACCCTGCGTCTGCGTTGGCAAGATGTGCTCGACGTATTGGTGGTCAGTTTTGTGCTGCACAAAGTGTTCTCTTTCATCAAAGAGACACGCGCCGTTCATCTGATTCGCGGCTTTCTCCTGTTGGTGATTATTTATTTTATCGCCAATAATTTCCTTGAACTCAAAATTCTCACGTCGGCTCTACAAAACGCCACCACGCTTGTGATTGTGGCTATCCCCGTGCTCTTTCAGCCCGAATTGCGACGTGCACTCTCTGAACTCGGACGCGGTTTATCCGTGTTTCCCACCGATCGTGGGCTCAAGGGCAAAGAGTTATTTACCCTCACGGATAAACTGGTAGATGCGGCTGCCGAAATGTCCGAAAATAAAGTCGGCGCTCTGATTGTTCTTGAGCGCAAAATTGGCCTCAATGAATACATTGAAAATGGCGTTGAAATTGACTCTTCTCTCAGTCATGAACTTCTGTTAACGCTCTTTTTCCCCGGCACTCCTCTCCATGATGGAGCGGTTGTGGTTCGCGGCGAGCGAATTGTTGCCGCCAGCGTTGTGCTGCCCCTGACCGAAACCC
>DLGM01000217.1:2477-5915 GCA_002482705.1 Cyanobacteria bacterium UBA7694 | reverse complement strand
CTGCGGCGAAGTTATTGGTAGGGGCCGCTGCGTAGTTATTGAGTGCCGGTTGTTGGGGGGTATTGGCAAAACCAGGCTGACCGTAAGCCTGAGAATAACCAGGGTTGTACATTTGTTGGGCGGGGGATAGGGTGTTGTTTCCACAGGCGGTGAACATCAGGGAACTGGCGAGAACCAGAAGGAGTGATTTCATATCTCAATACCTCTTACGCACGGCGATAGTTATCTATATGGACTGAAGGCGGGGATCTGACCTTAACAAGGGTAAGTGAAGGTTAACTTCAGAGAAATTCAAAATTAAGCTTTTGAGTTGCCCACAAACTGATCCAGATCAAGTAATAACCTGTCTGTTGGCAATGCTTTTCTGACCCTGGGCGCTTAAAGTGGAAATACAGCAACTGAAAGGTGTCTACCCGATGAAACAACGTGAACCCATCTCCCACATTATGTCGAAACAACTGATTACCGTGAACAGTACCCATACCTTATTGGATGTACGCCGTATTTTTGAGGAGAACAAATTGCACCATTTGCCTGTTGTCAGTGGTGATAAGCTGCTCGGCATGCTTTCTTATACCGATTTGATGCGTGCGACTTATGGGGTCGGAGAAGCACAAGAGCAAGTGAATGCAGCCATTTATCATGCCGTGCCCATTGAAGAAGTGATGACCGCTAACCCGGTGACCGTCAGCCCGGATACCCCGATTCGCGAAGTGGCCACACAGTTTGTGGAGCACGCTTTCCATGCTTTGCCGGTTACTGAAGGTGAGAGCTTAAAAGGGATTGTCACCACGACCGACGTGATCCGTTATCTGATTTCTTTGTATTAAAACCGCTCTGTTCCTGTATCATCCTCAGCAGCCCCAGGGGCTGCTTTTTTTCTGGTCCAGAAAAAAAGGTGTCTTGGCCGAAGCCAAAACACCTGAGAGGGTTGCTAAAGACAGATTGTTTTAGAGGCCTTGATCACAAGGCGTTAAAGAGTCGCTCCTGTTCAAGGGAGGAGAGCTGGTCCAGATTGCGATGGGCTTCGGTGACGGTGTCTGAATGCTGCTTTTCGACGCCACGCATCATCATGCACATGTGGCTGGCTTTCACCTGAACCATGACGGCGCGGGGTTCTATGAGCTGAAAAATGGCGTCAGCGACTTGATGGGTCAACCGTTCTTGGACCTGCAAACGACGGGCAAAAACATCAAGGACACGGGGAATTTTAGACAGCCCCAGGATTTTTTCCTGGGGATAATAGGCGACGCTGGCAGTGCCCCAAAATGGCAGCATGTGATGTTCACAGAGGCTGTAAAATTCGACGTGACGTACAGATACCAAGCCTTGGCCTTCCGCAGCAAAGACCCCTTCACCTACGACGGACTCAGGGGTTTCATCATAACCTTCTAAAAGATGAGCCATGGCACGGGCAAAGCGATCGGGAGTACGCAGGAGCCCTTCTCGCATGAGATCTTCCCCTGCCGAGCGCAGAATGAGGGTGCCTGCGGTTTTTGCCATTTCATAGGTATTGTTATGGAGATGGCTGTCGTGGCAATTGTATTCAGGATGGGATGCATTCACGATCGCAAGTTTCATCAGGGACTTCCTTTGCAGGGCGTAATAACCTTTAGTGTAAGGGTTTGCATTGACCTATGTCAAACATATGTCATTATAAAGATAAAAAATTATCCGCTCCCTGATTTTGTTCGGCTGACAAGCATTTGAGCTGGGTTCTTTCCCCATTTAAGGGGGGCAGGGTTAAGCCTTTCTGAAGATCGGGCTAATTTTCCTTGACGATTGTCTTGTCGATAGAACAATGCTTGCGCTACAATGAGGTGTGTTGCCGCGGTAGCTCAGTCGGTAGAGCAGTGGACTGAAAATCCACGTGTCGACAGTTCGATTCTGTCCCACGGCACTTTGTTTTGTTATCCCCGGGGAAGTGGCGAAATTGGCAGACGCNNATCTTGAGGGGGTGGCGGTAGCGATACCGTATGGGTTCAAGTCCCATCTTCCCCACTTTGCCTGTTTCCACCATCACCTCACTGAGGTTTTAATTATGCCCACCCGCGTTCTTGTTACCGGGGGGGCTGGTTTTATTGGGGCCAATTTTATTGAATATGCCCTGCAAACCCACCCTGACTGGCATATCACCAACCTCGACAAGCTCACCTATGCGGGCTTCCTTGAAAATGTGCAGCCTTTTCAGGCCGTTTTTGCCGATCGCTATCACTTTGTCCATGGCGATGTGTGTGATGGGCCGCTGGTGCTCCAACTGGTCGCAGAAAGTGATCTGATCGTTCACTTTGCGGCTGAGAGCAATGTGGATCTGTCGATCGGAGATGCCGTGGCCTTTTTAGACACCAATATATATGGCACCCGCAATCTGCTTGAGGCCTGTCGTCAGCACCCGGTCCAGCGTCTGTTGGTGGTGAGTACCGATGAGGTGTATGGCAATGCTTGGCAGGATCGCCCTTCCCTTGAAAGCGATCCGCTGATGCCCTGTAGCCCCTATGCAGCCAGTAAAGCAGCCCTGGACGTATTGGCTTTTAGTTATTTTGAAACCTATGGTCTGCCCGTGGTGCGCACCCGTTGCTCAAACAACTATGGCCCGCGCCAAGATCCGACCAAGCTGATCCCGCGCTTTTTATTACATGCCCTGCACGATCAGCCGCTCCCGATTTATGGCCATGGGCACAATACCCGCGACTGGATTTATGTGCAGGACCACTGCCGGGCCATTGATGCCGTCTTGCACGCTCCTGACAGCGTCCATGGGCAAGTGTTTAATGTGGGGGCTGACAGCGAGCACTCCGTTTTGACGATCAGCGATCTCATTCTCGACGCATTGCATAAACCCACCACGCTGATGTCCCATGTGCCCGATCGCTTAGGACATGTACGTCGCCATGCGGTGAACAGTGAGTTGTTACAGCGTACCCTGGGCTGGCATCCTGAAACGACCTTTGAAGCCGGGATTGCCCAGACGATTGCCTGGTATCAGCAGAACCCGGATTGGTGGCAAGCGGTGGTAAAGGCGCAATCCCAGCGCCTGCCCAACTATGCAGCGGTTTATCAGTTCCCGGCCTGGTTCAAATCGGTCTAAGTTTGGGTTAAAGCCCGAAAGAACGGAGGGGTTTTGTGGCATAACCCCTGTATATGCTTTACCGCGAAGGAGACCGCTCATGTCCACTGGCCCCGTTCAAGGTTCCAATCCTGCTTTTCAGCCCTTTGAGCCCAAAAAGTTAGACAATGCCAAACTGACTCCGCAACCGCTCAACCCTACACCGTCCTCGGAAGCGGTACCTGCTCCCCCCAAGGATTCACTCAAAGAACTTAAGCCTTATCCCGAATCTAAAGCGGGTCATGTCCCCCTGTTTGATGAGCCTGAAGCCATGAGCCCCTGTGCCTTTAAACCCCCAATCAACAAATTGCCCAAAGATCCGGGCATGCTCA
>DLGM01000217.1:0-2357 GCA_002482705.1 Cyanobacteria bacterium UBA7694 | reverse complement strand
TCCGGGCATGCTCAGCCCCTGTTCATTTAAACCCCCGATCAATAAATTGCCCGATGGCGACAGCATTTTTCAGTGCAAGTCTGAACTCAAACCAAAACCGGGTCTGAAGCCGATGAGCCCGGAAATGCGCGACAAATTGATGGAGCTCTTGAAGAACCGGGATACCCAACATGAGCTTCAGCACCATATGAAAAAGCTGCCCAATTTTGAGCCTGTGCCCAAACTTGAGCCGGAGCACCTGCGCCAGAAGCTTGAGCAGATACGCGAAAAGGGCCGTGGTCTTGAATTTATTGATACCCTGCCGCCGCACCTGCAAAAAGACCCTACCATCTACGCTGCGCTGACTGAAGAGCCTTCCGATTTGGCTTAAGCAGCGATTGAGCATCTGCCTGAGAGGGGCTGTTAAGAAAACTTAACAGCCTCTCTTTTATGGATGGGGTTAGGAAATTTACTCGCTCTCATGTTTGGAGCGTATTCAACGGGTTTGGTGGCTGTACGGCTGTTCAGTCAAATATCCTTCTTAGGGCGCCTAGAGTGAGCGGGGAACCGTGCTGTAAATCAGGATACCCCGCTCGTGCAGCACGGGCTCCCAGGCCAGGAGGGCGTCGTGCTGTTCGGGGGTGAGGGCTTGGGCGCTGACCCATTCAGTCCAGGTGCCCTGTCCGTCACACAGGCTCAAACACTGGTACAGGGCCGCGGGCAAGGCCTCGGCCCGCAAGCCACTGAGGGTGCGAGTCAGCAAATAACCACATTTGGGTTGATCGGGAATTTGGCTGAGTTCAGGGGGGCTTAAAGCCAAACTTTCGAGCACCGGAATGAGGTGTGGCCCCCCTTCTAACAGCCCGGCCCAAGGCGCCAGACGCGGCCCTGGGCACCAGGCCAAGGGCTGGGGGAACTGGAACAACTGGAGTTGAGAGGCCAAGAGTTCGTAACGAATTAAATCTTCGAGGTGGGGAATGTGGACCCGGCGTTGGCGCAAATCTTGGAAAATAAAAGCCAGGAGCCGGGGAATAGCCTGAGCCTTGGGATACAACGGAGCATCCGGGTAGAGCGAAACATAACCGGTAATGAGGCTTTGTGACAGTTCACGGGGGAGCAGGTGTTGTAAATTGGTCGGCAAAAAGTGGCGAAACAATTCTTGGCGGGCCTTGAGGTTCTGTTCTGCCAATGTGTGTAACAAGTTGCTGGAAAGTTGGTTTAAACAGCGTATTTCTTCGGGCTGAAGGTCATGGATGGGTAAATAATCCGTTTGCCAGCGTTCGCGCAGATGGGGATCCATGAGCAATTGCACCCACAGAGATTGCCAGGTTGCTAAGCTCATGCCATGCGTACTCCCATCAAGCGCTTGGCATGGGTAATCTCGGGTAGCAGGGCTTCGTGCAGATCAAAGGCATGGTCATCCAGACACAGGGCCTTGATCGGAAAACGGGCGAGCAGGATCCGGGTGAGATCCCAGAGTGCCCGGCGGGCAGCGGGCGGTTGGTGGGGATTGCCACTGAGATGGAGCTGTACCACGCGTTCACGCGGCAGTTCATCGAGCCAGTTTTCGAGGGCTGTTTGTTGGTGCTGGGCATCCCGCTGTAAAGCTTCTACATCCAAAACCAGCCCTGTATCACTGCCTTCAGCGACCTTGCGCAAAAAAGCCGGTAAACTCAGGGTTTGGGGGACAGGGGCCATGGAGGCTGGATATTCCAGTAATAACGGGGTGCTGCTCAACTGCCGGAGCGGGCGCAAGTGGCGAATCAACTGCTCTGCTCCTTCAACGGTGAGGGGCTGGGGCTGGAGGCTGTAAGCTTCATAACCAGGTGTCCGGGTATACGCGGCATGTTCAATCCACCAGGGGCTGTCACAGCGGCGCAGCACGCGGGCCACGGCTTCTAAATAATCCTCTTGCGGTGGGAGGGTGCTGCCCAAGGACAGGTCGAGGCCACGTGGAATCACCTGCCAGTGACGGCACAGGTGGTTGAGATGGGCATCTTCTTCCGGTTCGAGGTAGCGATTGAGAATGACTTCCAAAAAGTCGATGTGCCCGCTGCGCGCCAGCGAGGTGGGCATATGGGGACGCCAGGGGGTGCCCACTCCCAGCCATGCGAGTTTTTTCCAGGTTGGGGCTGGCATGGGGCCATAGGGTTTGCGGGCGACAATCTGGCTCACCTGTCGCCCTTGCCAGGGGCCTTCATAGGTGAAGAGGATATCCCAATCGCTGAGGCGTTCGGCCAGTTCCCCCGGTTGTAAAATACCCGTGGGTTTTTCGACCAATTGGTTGAGGGAACGGGCACACTTTTGTTCTTCTGAGGCATCACCACTTTTGCGGCCCCCCAAAATCAGCAGGCCACCGGGCTTAATGGCGGCCTTCA
>DLGM01000084.1 GCA_002482705.1 Cyanobacteria bacterium UBA7694 | reverse complement strand
GATGTATCCCCATGCCCGCCTCTATTTGCTCGTGCCTGAGCTTTCGGCCAAGATGATTGCGCCGATCTTTGCCCACGGCTGGAAGCTACACAAGTCGCTGAAAAGCACCTATCTCACCCGTGCTGGCGAACAGTCTGCCATGCTGATGTCGTTTGAGTGGCTCGGCTCTGAAAACGCCTAGTCTGACGCGGCTCGGCAAGTGGCTCTTCGCCGAGCTGCGACGGACTTAGACCACCGTATCCTGGAGCTGCAAGGCCCGTTGTAAATAGGCCTGGGCGGCGTCGAGCTGGCCAAGCTGTTGCAGCAAAATGCCGACGTTGTAACACACGTCCGGGTCATGGGGATTGGCCTGGAACGATTGCTGGAACATTTCCAGGGCCTGCCCGGTTTGGCCACGGGAAGCATACAGGGTGCCTAAGATGTTGGCCGCTTCCGTCAGAGCTGGGTTGAGTTCAAGGGCTTTGTGATAAGCCGGTTCGGCTTGTTCTAGCTGATCTTGTAGGTGGTACACCCGCGCGATTTGCAGGTGGGCATCGGCGAGGGTGGGGTGGGCTGCGATTGCCTGTTGGTAAGTTTTGAGGGCCTCGTCCCACTGCTGTTGGCTGCGGTAGATATTGCCCAGATTCATGAGGGCGGGGACAAACTGGGGCTGTAAAGCGAGGGCCTTTTGGTACAGTTCAATGGCCGCTTCCGGGCGCTCCTGTTGCAGATGTAAACTGGCGAGATTGTTGAGGGCTTCCACGGCTTCCGGGCGCAGTTGCAGGGCCTTTTGGTAGTGCTCAGCCGCTTTATCGAGACGCTTGAGGTCAAAGAAGAGGTTGCCGAGGTTAATGTGTACATCCGGGAAGTCGGGGTTGATGCGCAGGGCCTTTTGATACTGGAAGACAGCCTCCTCAACGCGATTGAGCTGGCGCAGCAGATTGCCCAAATTATTATAGGCCCCGACAAACTGAGGATCGGTTTTGATCGCCGCTTGGTAATACTCTTTGGCTTTGTCAAAGGCCTGTTTTTCTTGGTAGAGATTGCCCAAATTGCTTAAAAAGTGAGCGCTGGGGCGAGCATCCACGGCTTTGTGCAGCAATTCTTCGGCCTTGTCGAGCTGGCGCTGCTGGTAGGCAATCATGCCGAGTAGATGCAGGGCATCGGCATGGGCCGGGTTGCCATCGATCAGCTTTTGGCAAAGTTCGCCCGCTTCTTGATTGTGGCCGGTGCGGTGGTATTCCAGGGCTTGGGCAAAGGTGTCTTCAGCGGACATGGGGTTCTCCTCGGGTTAACGGCCGCTGAGGCGCAGCAGCCAATCGGTGATTTCAGGGCCTGCGTCCCCCCGTTGAAACAGGGTTTCGTGGTGGCTCAACAGGTTGTGCTTCAGCATACCACGCAGCTCTGGCGTGGTGGCGATACGCACGGCGCGGTGGGCATAATCCGTGTGATCGGTGGCCATGGGTTCGGGCATTCCCAGCACGTGATAGAGGGCACTGGTCATGCGGCCACGCAGGAAGGGGCCAGCCCAGGTGACCACCGGAGTGCCGACGGCAAAGGCCTGGTAAGTGACATTGCCCCCGCCAAAGTGCAGCGGGTCGAGGATGACGTCAGCGGCAGCCAGCACGTGGTAAAAATCGTTGCCCTTGAGCCAGGGAATAAAGCGAATGCGCTGCGGTTTGCGGGTGATCGTGCGCTGGAAGCGGGCCTGGAGCTGGCGTTGCAGATCTGGGCTGCCCGGATCGCCAATCAGGACAATAAAGGCCTTGCGATCCTGGTCAATAATGGCCTGGAAAACGGCGTCCATGTCCGGGTGGATTTTAAACAGCATACACGGGCAGACATACAGATTGCCTAAGTCGGGCAAACCCAGTTGACGGCGGTCTTTGTACCCTTCGGGCAACTGCGGAAAGGCGTATTGCCAGGGTTGGGATTGGCAGCGAATCAGTGGTTCACTGTAGTGGCTTTCGGCTCCTTCGGGCTCCATGTGATCCCAGCTAAAAAAGGCGTCGAGGGTACTCAGGCCACTGGTGACCGGATGCCCGCCCCAGACGACCTGCATGGGGGCCAGACGGGTCTGGGCCAGGAAATAGGTCAGGGGATCCATGCCCAGATCCGGGTAGATGATCACATCGGCGGTGAGGGTGGCGACGGCCCGGCGCAGATCTTCAAGGCGCGGTGGCACACAAATGAATTGATCAGCTCGGGCTTGGAGGGCGGTGGTGAGTGGATCCTGGGGGGGATGTGCGGTGGTGACAAGGCACAGTTCGATGGCCTCTTGGGGCAGGGCAATTAATAAGCGGGCAAAGAACAACATCACCGAGTGGGTGTACAGGGTTTGTGTCACCACCGCGACCCGCAGACGCTCACCAGGCTGGCGGGCCAACAGGATTTCGGCGGGCAAATGGGGGCGGAACAAGCGCCCAAAACGCTCCAAATCGGCGCGCACATCGTCCCCTTGGTAGGCCAGATAAAAGGGCAACGGGGGCAGTTCTTGCATCGGGGCGCTCAGGAGTTCGGCGGGGTGGGCTTCGAGGTTGGCCAATCCGGCCCGGAAGGTCTCTCGCCAGCGTTCCATGGCGGCATGGTTGGGGTAAATGGGGGCAAGCAGGGTATTCATGGCCACGGCTGTGGTGCCGCGTGGCAAGATGGCAAGGCTTTGGCTATAGAGGTCGGCGGCTTGCCCGGCATCCCCCATTTCGCGCAGACAGAAGGCCAGTTGATTACAGCTTTGGGCATACAAGGGTCGGACTTCAGGCCTTAGATCACGGTCGAGTTGTTGCAGCAGGCTGCGGTAGTGTTCACTGGCTTCTTGGAGGCGGCGCTGGCCTTGTAACAGTTGCCCCAGATGGAAATGGGCTTGCAGATGATGGGGTTCTAAGAGCAGGGCCTGTTGGAGGGCGGCTTCGGCGGGGGCCTGTTGGCCACAGCTGATCAGGGCACAACCTAACAAATAGTAGCTTTCAGCCGCTTCTGGGGCTGTTTGTAGAAGTGCTCGGCACCATGTCAGAGCGGCGATGGCATCCCCTTGTTCGAGAGCGGCCTGGGCCAAATTGCTGATGTACTCGGGTTTATCGGGGGCCAACTGATATGCCTGCTGGTAATGGTGCAAGGCCTGGTCCATATCTCCCAACTGCTGTTGCAGGACACCCAGGTTATTGTGCAGAGCGGCTTCTTCCGGCTGCCGTGCCAGAGCGGCTTCGTAAGCGGCTAACGCTTCCGGGAATTTACCCGCCTGTTGCAACAGAATGCCCCACAAATGCCAGGGATCGCCTTCGGGTGGGTTGGTTTGGGTCCAGCGCTCTAAGGCTTGCCAAACGCTTTGAATGTCCCCTTCCGCTAAACTTGCGCGCAATGCCTGCATACGGGCTGATGTGTCCATAAAACCTCCTGAAACTGGGGTCTAGTTTAACATAGGCATATGGCGATTACTCCAAGCCTGAGGCTTTAACGGCCCACTCAAGGGCTTTAAAATCTTGCCCATGACGGGTTGTATAAAGCGTGCTAAAATCGGGTATACACTTCAGTACATCCCTTTGCCGAGGTAACCATGGATCGTTTACAGCGCCCCACTACTCCCGCCTCTGTTCCTGTTCCTACTCCCAGACCCAATCCAACCCCAGCCAACACGCCTGCCCCAACGGCACCTGCTACAGCGGCTCAGCCTGCTCCGCCAAAAGATCAGGCCCAAACCAATGCCCGCCGCGCTGCCGCTTTTGATCCCAAAGGCGTCGAACTTGGGGCGAAACAAGCCGCCACCACCGTTGATAACCCGGCCACCTTTTTTGATGGCAATGCCGCTACGGGTGCCCAAATTGATCGCGTTTTGGCCCACTACAACTCGCCCCATAAGGGCCAGGGCGAGCTGATGGCACGCATCTGTAAAGAAGAGGGCATCAACCCG
>DLGM01000324.1 GCA_002482705.1 Cyanobacteria bacterium UBA7694 | reverse complement strand
CGGTGTGACCACCAACCCCTCGCTGATTGCCAAAGAAGGTCGTGACCACAAAGCGGTGATTGAAGAGATCACGGCCCTGATTGATGGGCCTTTGAGCATTGAAACCGTGAGCCTTGACGCTGAAGGCATGCTCAAAGAAGCGGCTGAATTTGTCACCTGGAGCCCCAATGCGGTGATTAAAGTACCCATGACCGAAGAGGGCATTAAAGCGACCAAAAAACTCTCCGCTGAAGGCATTCGTACCAATGTCACGTTGGTGTTTTCTGCCAACCAGGCCCTGATGGCTGCTCTGGCCGGAGCAACCTACATCAGCCCTTTTGTGGGCCGCATTGATGACACCGGGCACAATGGCATGGAACTCATCCGCGAGATCCGCCAAGTGTTTGACCAATATTATTTTGAAACCCAAATCCTGACTGCCAGTGTCCGGCATCCTCAACATGTGACCGAAGCTGCCTTGCTGGGTTCAGATGTGGCGACCATTCCTTATAAGGTACTCAAACAAATGTTCCGTCACCCCCTTACAGACAGCGGTTTAAAGAGCTTCTTGGCTGACTGGGACAAACTGCAGCAGAAAATTCAGCAGGGATAAGCCTATGATTCGCTTGGCTCTTGTAGGATTATTATTGCTGCCGCTGACCGGTTGTGAGCGCGTTGAACGGTTGGTTAATGAGCCTGCCCGGCAGTCGGAAAAGTTGCAGAAAGAAAATCGCCAGCTGCGTACGCAGGTTGAAAAACTGAGTAAGCAACTGGCCCAGGCGGAGGCTGAACGCGTGGTGAATCAGGTGCTGGTGTCCCTTTACGACCTGCGCCACGCGCTCGAAAAGTATGCCCTGAAAAATCAAGGGCATTACCCATTTGCCAACAATATCAACGATTTGCAGACGACGCTTAAAAGCTTTCTGCCCGAAAATTTTGTGATTGAAGCCGTTTATCTGGAAAAAGTGCGTTCACAACAGACGGGCTATATTATGATTGCCAATGTCAAAGGCCGTGAAATTGTAGTGAGCAATCTGTTATAGATTTTGGGGACAAGGGTAAAAAGTTTCAAAGTTTTCAAGCCTTTACCCTTGTGCCTAAGAAATAAATGTTGTACCATAGCTTCCGGATGTTATTGCTGATTTAAAGGAAGCTTAACTTCCCCGGTTCGCTCGCTCTCCTTGAATTGGGTACTCGCTTTAACAAAGGTGTGGTATCGTAAATCAAGAGATGCCGATGTAGCTCAAAGGTAGAGCATCGGTTTTGTAAACCGGTGGTTGTAGGTTCGATTCCTATCATCGGCATAATGTTTTAGCCTTCCGGGAGGATGGCCGAGTGGTTAAAGGCGGCAGACTGTAAATCTGCTCACTCACGTGTACGCTGGTTCGAACCCAGCTCCTCCCATTAGCGCCCTTGTAGCTCAGTTGGTAGAGCACATCCTTGGTAAGGATGAGGTCACGAGTTCGAATCTCGTCGAGGGCTTTCCCCCTTCTTTTGGCTCTGAAGCTGTTCTTGCTTTGGGTCTTTCCCCCGCACCAGACAAGCACCACAGGAATACTTCCGCATGACACTCCGCTTCGCAGACAAGCTGATCTTTGGTCTACTCGGCGTCGCAGCCGTGCTGCTTGGCCTGAGCGTTCTGTTTTTTGCCCAGGGGAAAGTGATTGCCTTTTACCTTTTGGGGGCAGTTATGCTCACTTCAGCAGTGGGTGTTGTAGTGGTCAAAGACCTGATTCGCAGCGCCTTTTTATTGGCCCTCTCCTTTTTGTGTGTGGGGGGCCTTTATGTGCTGTTACAGGCGGACTTTTTGGCTGCCGCCCAGATTCTTATCTATGCGGGGGCCGTAGCCATTCTGTTTGTCTTTGGGGTCATGCTGACCCGCCGTGAACAGGATCCCCAAATGGTGCATTCCTTTGAGTTCCGCGTCACAGCGGCGGTCTTTATTGGTTTTGGCCTGCTGGTGCTGTTGGTGCGGGCGATCTTTGCCCTGCCTTGGCCCTCCCATCCATCAAGTGGAGCCGTTGCCAATACCGTGGTGTCCATTGGGGAGCATTTCTTTGGCCGCTATATTTTGCCCTTTGAAATTGCCTCAGTGGTCCTTCTGATGGCTTTGATTGGTGCCATTGTTATTGCCCGCAAGGAGAATCATCGCGCATGAACCCCTCTCTGCTTATGAACGTTGGCTTGCAACACTACCTGGTACTGGCTGCTGTGCTCTTTTGTATTGGCCTTTATGGGGTGATCACGTCTCGCAATCTCATTCGTGTGCTGATGTCGATCGAGTTTATCCTGAATGCGGCCAACATTAACTTTGTCGCTTTTTCTCACTTTGCCACGCCGGATCCCATGGCCGGGCAAATTTTTGCGATCTTTATTATGACCATTGCCGCCGCTGAAGCTGGGGTGGCCCTGGCCATTGTTCTGGCCATTTACAAACATTTCCAGTCGGTGGATATTGACCGTATCCATCTGATGAAGGGATAGGCCCATGTCGGTACTGACCGAAAATGCATATCTGGTCGCCTTATTGCCCCTGATTGCAGGCGTCCTGATTTTTGTGCTGGCCGCTTTTCAACGCAAAGCGGCGGCCCCGGCGATTGCCATTTCCCTGCTCGCTACGCTGGCCGCCTTTGGGGTTTCCGTGACCCTGTTGTTACAGCGCCTGATGCACCCTGAATTGCTCATTCAAGGCCAACTGCGCTGGCTTACGGCAGGCACCTTTGATCTCAATTTGACTTGGGCGGTGGATAATCTCAGCGCCATGATGCTGTGTGTGGTCACCCTGATCAGTGCCCTGGTACAAATTTATTCAATTGAATACATGCACCATGAAGAAGGGGTGCCGCGCTATTATGGCGCTCTTTCCCTGTTCACCTTCTCAATGCTGTTATTGGTTTTAGCCGATAACTTGCTGGTGTTATACGCCGGTTGGGAGCTGGTGGGGGTCTCTTCTTATTTGCTGATCGGTTTCTTTACCTTTAAACCGGAAGCAGCTGCGGCCGCTAAAAAAGCCTTTCTGGTCAACCGAGTCGGCGACTTTGGTTTTTTAATTGGCATCCTGATCCTCTTTTATATGACCGAGTCACTGGAGTTTGCCGTGGTGGCCAAGGGCATTGCCGCCGGGCAACTGCCGGGTGCGCTGCTGGCCATAGCGGCATTGTTGCTGTTCTTTGGCCCGATGGGTAAATCGGCTCAGTTCCCCTTACACGTTTGGCTGCCTGATGCTATGGAGGGCCCGACCCCGGTGAGCGCCCTCATTCACGCCGCTACCATGGTGGCGGCTGGAGTCTATATGGTCGCCAAGCTGATGCCGATTTTTGCCCAAGCCGCCTCACCGCTGTTTGGCACCTTCCTGGTGCTCGACTTCATTGCCTGGATCGGTGGCATTACCGCCATTCTGGCGGCTGCAATTGCCGTCACCCAAAACGACATTAAGCGTGTTTTGGCCTATTCTACCGTTAGCCAACTGGGCTTTATGATGATGGCCCTGGGGATGTACAAAGTGGGCCATGGCACAATTGAGCCTTTGGGTTATACAGCCGGGTTATTCCATCTCTTCACCCATGCCTTTTTTAAAGCCATGCTTTTCCTGTGTTCGGGCAGCGTCATTCACGCTGTGCATACCAACGACATGACCCAAATGGGCGGCCTGCGCAAATATATGCCGATCACGGCTTTGACCTGCCTGATTGGGACGGCCTCTATTTCCGGTTTGCCCTTTATTACAGCCGGTTTCTGGAGCAAGGACGAAGTGTTGCTGGCCATGTGGGAAGCCCATTCCCCTCTCTTCTGGTTAGCTGCCATTGCAGCGATTCTGACGACTTTTTATATGTTCCGCCTCTATTTCTTGACCTTTGAAGGCAGTTATCGCGGCGCACATCCTGAACACATTCACGACCCAGGCTGGCTCATGAAAGGCCCCCTGTTGTTATTGGCCATCCCCTCGATTGCTGCTGGTTTTTTGGGTACCCCCTGGAAAAACTACTTCCACGATTTTATTCACTACACGCCAGTGGGTGGGAATGGCCATCATGCCGCCGCCCATCATGGCTTAAACCCCGTGATTTTGGGGGTTTCTCTGGCGGTCTTCTTGATTGGCCTGACATTGGCCTGGTTGATGTATGTTGCCAAGCGTATTGACCCGGCTGCTTTAGCCGCGCGCTTTCAGCCTTTATACCGCGCTTCCGTCAATCGCTTTTATATTGATGAAGCCTATCTCCTTTTTATCAAATGGGGCGTTCTTTTAGGCGCAAAAGCCAGCTATTTTGTGGATAAATACATCTTGGATGGCATGTTGGTCAACGGCCTGGCGTTGTTGAGCCTGGGCAGTGGTGAAGGGCTGCGACGTTTCCAAAATGGTCGTATCCAAACCTACGTGTTGGTCGTGGTTTCAGCCCTTGTACTGCTGATGATTGCGATTATGTGGACCGGCATAGGAAAAGCACCTTTATGAACACAACTGTCAATTCATTTCTACTCAGTGCCGTGGTGTTTACACCCCTGCTCGGAGCCCTCTCGCTCTTTTTATTCCGCAGTCAAAAAGAACGCTTCTACCACTGGATGGGCGCTTTTTGGACCGGCCTGACACTGGTGCTGTCGCTCATTCTGTT
The DNA here is from genome assembly GCA_002482705.1 of Cyanobacteria bacterium UBA7694. Classification (GTDB taxonomy): domain Bacteria; phylum Cyanobacteriota; class Sericytochromatia; order UBA7694; family UBA7694; genus UBA7694. Next base: position 6,114 of record DLGM01000324.1, on the reverse strand, counting down.
GGGCGGTTACCAAATTCAACCGGCTTTAAAAGCTGGTGAGCAGGGCTTTCAGTTTATTGACCGTTTGCCCTGGATCAAGGCTTTTAACATTCAGTATCAGGTGGGCGTGGATGGCCTGAGCTTACCGATGGTGGTGCTGACCGCACTGATCTTGCTGATTGCAGTTTTTGCCTCCTGGAATTTAAAAGAGCGTCCACGCCTTTATTTTGCCATGCTGCTGATTATGGAAACGGGGGTTTTGGGCGTCTTTTCCTNNTTTCATCTCTGGATCTCTTCCTCTTTTTTGTGATGTGGGAGCTTGAGCTGATCCCGATGTATTTCTTGATCGGGATTTGGGGCGGTGCCCGTCGAGAATATGCGGCCCTGAAGTTTATTCTGTACACCATGTTGGCGAGTGCCCTGATGATGGTCAGCTTCTTGGCCATCTATTTCTTGTCTGATACCCGCACCTTTGATGTGATTGTTCTGTTACAAAACCACAACCAAATTTTGGCGGGGCTCTTACCGGCCTTCCAGATTGGCATGTTCTTATGCCTGTTTTTCTGTTTTGCGGTCAAACTGCCCATGGTGCCTTTTCACACTTGGTTACCGGATGCCCACGTGGAGGCGCCCACTGCGATCAGTGTTGTGCTGGCCGGGGTGCTGCTCAAAATGGGTGCATATGGCATTATCCGCTTTGGCTTTGGCTTTTTCCCGGAAATGGGCAAACAAATGGCTCCAGCCTTGGCCATTTTGGGGGCGATCAATATTTTATATGGGGCCATGCTGGCCTTGGCCCAAACGGACATGAAACGCGTCATTGCCTATTCCAGCGTGAGCCATATGGGTTTTGTGCTGTTGGGCTTGGCCTCTCTTAACCCGATGGGTTTTAATGGCGCCATTTTACAAATGTTTACCCACGGCACGATCACCGCGCTGTTATTCCTGTTTGTCGGGGTCGTTTATGACCGCACCCATACCCGTGCGATTGCCGATTTGGGGGGCCTCTCTAAACCGATGCCACTGGCAGCAGCCTTTTTTGTTTTTTCTTCCCTGGCTGCGGTGGGAGCCCCAGGCCTCAGCGGTTTTGTCAGCGAATTCTTGATCTTTGCCGGAAGTTATGGCAATGCCCTCAGCGGTGTTCCCCACTTTATTGTGCAAATTGCCACCATCGCATCGGCTCTGGGCATTATTTTAGGGGCCGGTTACACCCTGTGGTTGACCCAGCGGGTTTTCTTTGGCGCGGTGCCCGAGCGTTGGCAGGCTCTGCCCGATATGAACCGGGTTGAATTGCTCAATGTCCTGGTGCTGGCCCTATTGGTAATCGTGATTGGCCTCTATCCGGCTCTGCTTGTTGATTATATTAACCCTGCCTCGCAGCAGCTGCTTTCTACGCTGCCCGGTTTGTCCTGAGGAGGCGCCAATGAACTTAACTGCGATTCTCCCCGAAATTCTGGTTTGCCTGACGGCTTTGGCCGTGATTGGGGCCGATCTGGGCACCTACCGTAATGACTCCCGCCGCCGTGGGCTGATGGCCTGGATTGCCGGGACGGGCCTCACGGTGGCGCTGGCCGTTTTATTTGGCTGGCAGTTGGGCGGTTACCAAGCTTTTGTGGGCATTTATTCCTCGTTCCGCCCGGATGCCATGAGCTGGTTCTTCCGCTGCACGCTGTTGGTGTCAGGCATATTTACGGTTCTATTATCCGTTGATTATGTGAAGGACCGTATTCGCCATGCGGGCGAATTTTATGCCCTGCTCTGTTTGGCTACCCTGGGGGCCATGTTTATGGTGGCTGCTACCGACATGGTGACCTTTTATTTGGCCCTTGAGCTGTTGAGTATTTCCTCTTTTGTCTTGGTGGCTTTGCGCAAAGACAGCCCCAAAGCCTCTGAGGCCGCTCTCAAATATCTGGTGTTTGGAGCCCTGTCTTCGGGCCTGATGCTTTATGGTTTGTCGTTTCTCTTTGGCATGAGCGGCAGCTTGGAGTATGCCCAAATATTTACCTATTTCCGCCAATACCAAGAACCATTTAACCTCCAACTCTTGGTGGCGGTGCTCATGACCTTGGCCGGATTGGGTTACAAAGTGTCGGCTGTGCCCTTTCATATGTGGACCCCGGATGTGTACCAAGGGGCACCGATGCCCGTCACTGCCTTTTTGTCAGCGACTTCAAAGGTGGCTGCTTTTGCCGCTTTGCTGCGTATCCTTGAAACGCTGAATGTAGCCAGTTTAACCCCCCTATGGGCTTTGGTCTTGATGATTATGGCCGCCCTGTCGATGACCTTGGGCAACTTGGTTGCGGCGGTGCAGCAGGATGTTAAACGTATGTTTGCCTATTCCAGCATTGCCCATGCTGGTTATATCTTGGCAGGGATGGTGGCGCTCGGAGACAGTGCCGCTCATGATACCGCCCTGACGGCCATTTGTTATTATCTGCTGGTGTATGTATTTATGAACTTAGGCGCTTTTGCAGCCCTCATGCATCTCACCCGTTTGGCTGGCAGCAGCCGTATCCCTGATTTGGCCGGTTTGGCGACCAAAGCCCCGTGGGCGGCATTTATCCTCAGTTGCTGTCTGTTGTCTCTGACGGGTCTGCCTCCGTTTGCGGGGTTCACAGGCAAATTTTATCTCTTTGGAGCCTTGCTCAGTGCGGGTTCTGAGTACGTTTGGCTGGTGGGTGTGGGTGTCCTCAATAGCGTGGTCTCGCTTTATTATTACAGTCGCCTGATGCGCCTGATGTATTTTGCACCGACTCCCGAACTCGAGGGCAAAGATTTGACTTTAAGCCCTGCGCTCAAGTTGGTGAGTGGTTTTTGTTTAGCGGGCATTGTGGGGCTCTTCTTATTCCCGACCCCGGTGCTGACCTTTGTTTCAGCTTTGAGTGCGTTATTATAATGAAGGACCATTTACCAAGAGAGGGTTTTTCCCATGGATGCCAAAAAGAATGCCATCTGTCCCGTCATGAGCTTCCGCTCTTCCTTTAGCAAGGATGCGGCCGTTCCCTGTGTGTCTGAAAAGTGTGCCTTCTGGGACGACCTTTATGGGAAATGTGGCCAGATCGCCCAAGCGGAGCGGATGGCTGATTCCATGCAGCGCATTCAGGATAAGCTGCACGATATGATGATCAAGATGTAATGATTCGCAGCCGCCGTCAGGGGTTTGAAGTTGAGTCGGGGGAAAGCCCGGCTCCGATGCTGGTGACCCACTGGTATGTCTTTAAGCAGGCGTTGGTCTTTGCCTTGTTTTCACTGCCGCTGCTCACGGGGCTCGGCCTGTGGTTGGGACGACGCTGTTTGCGGGAAGAAGATCAACCTCTTCCCGCAGAAGAGCTGTCTTAGACTTTGGCTTTGCCCTGATTGGCGACACTGGCCACTGCTGCTGCAATTGCGTCTTGATCACCAAGATAACGATGGGAAATAGCTTCCCCTTGGGCGTCGAGCTCGTACACCAGCGGTGTTCCCGTTGGAATATTGAGGCCAACAATGTCAGCTTCTGAAATGTCATCGAGGTGTTTGATCAGTGCGCGCAAGCTGTTGCCATGGGCGGTAATGATTAAATTTTTGCCGCTCAGGATGTGCGGCAAAATTTCCTTTTGCCAATAGGGAACCACCCGTTCGACCGTTTCTTTTAAGCTTTCATGGAGAGGTAACTGTGTGCTTGTGAGATGCGCATAACGGCGGTCATGGCCTGGGTAGCGTTCATCTTCAGGGGTTAAGGCCGGAGGCAAAATATCATAACTGCGCCGCCAAATTTTGACCTGTTCGTCTCCATATTGGGCGGCTGTCTCGGCCTTGTTTAAACCTTGTAAAGCGCCGTAGTGGCGTTCGTTTAATTCCCAGGTGTTGGTGATGGGCAGCCAGGTTTGATCCAGCTCTTCGAGAGTCAACCAGAGCGTACGGATGGCACGTTTGAGCACGGAGGTGTAGGCCAGATCAAACTGAAACCCTTCGGATTTGAGCAGTTGCCCGGCTTGACGGGCTTCTTCCACCCCTTTGGGGCTCAGATCAACATCGGTCCAACCGGTGAATCGGTTCTCTTTATTCCAGGTGCTTTCGCCGTGGCGGAGCAGAACAACTTTGTACATCGGGCTTCTCCTTGTGCGCAGTTTTGCCGATTTCACCATACCATAACCCTGTGCCGTGCGTTGGGGCGATCTCGCTGGGGGAATCCTCTATAATACAAGCAGGGTATCTTTACCTTTCAGAAAGAAACTATGTCACGTCATACGGTTGATGCTTCCTTGATTGATGAAATTCGCCAGCGGGCGGATATTATTGAAATAGTCGGTCAGCACGTTACCTTAAAACGCAGTGGCACCAGCTATAAGGGCCTCTGCCCTTTCCATGGGGAAAAAACGCCGTCTTTCCACGTCAATCCTGACAAACAGAGCTTTTATTGCTTTGGCTGCCAAGTGGGGGGGGATGTGTTTAAGTTCTTGGAGCTGTACCACAACCAAACCTTTGGGGAAGTGTTGCGGGAGTTGGCGCGCCAATACGGGGTGCCGCTCACTTACCAAAGTGAACAAACTGATCAAGAGCGCCTGCGGGAAAGTCTCCTCAAGCTCAATCGGCTGGCGATGGGCTATTTTGAACGCATGTTATTACATCCCGCCCAGGGGGAAAGTGCCCGCGCTTATTTACAAACACGTGGGATTACTGCGGAGATGCAGCAGCGTTTCCACATTGGTTACGCTCCCAATGGCTGGACCCACCTGTATGACTATATGCGCAGTCAGGGGTTTACGGAAGACGTATTGCTCCAGTCTGGCCTCTTGCGTAAATTTGATGGCAAAGATGGCTGTTACGACTTTTTTCGTCACCGCTTGATGTTTCCAATCCTGAATTTACAAGATGAAGTGGTTGCTTTTGGCGGGCGAACCCTTGAAGCTGATAACCAAGCCAAGTACATCAATTCGCCGGATACCCCTGTTTATACAAAGGGGCATCACATCTTTGCCTTAAATCTGGCTAAAAAAGCCATTCGTCAGCGGGATCAAATTCTGCTGATGGAGGGTTATCTGGATGTGATCACGGCCCATCAGTTTGGCTTTGAGCAGGCTGTGGCTGGTTTGGGAACAGCTTTAACCCCCCAGCAGGCGCGCCACCTGCTGCGCTTTAGCGACAGCCACCGAGTGGTCATGGCTTATGATGCTGATGCCGCTGGGCAAAAAGCCACCGATCGGGCTTATGCGGTGCTTGTTGAAAGCACCCAGGGCGTGGATGTGCGGGTGCAGGTGTTGCAAATTCCTGAGGGCAAGGACCCGGACGTGTTTTTACACAAATACGGGGCCGAGGCTTTCCAGCAACTGGTGGATCATGCCCAGCCGATTGTTGAATACCAAATTCAGAAAATTTTAGCGAGCCATGATCTCACCAATAGTGTGACCAAAGCGATGGCTGCCCGGGCCTGCCTGTCGATTTTGCTGGCCATTCCCGATGCGGTTTACCGGGATGAGAGCATCCGCTGGACAGCGCAACAACTGGATGTACGCGAAGATGCTCTGCGGGAACAATTGATCCAGGAGCAGCGCCGTTTAAAAAGTCAGCAGCGCAGCCAATACCGGGCCCAACAAGCGACCCAGCCCGCTTCTGCTGCCGTTTCTCCGGCTCCGATGCAGGATAAGCAGCGCTGGTCTGAACTGGGGCTGTTGTATCTGATGATCGAATATCCCGAGGGTCGCGACCAGATTGCCCGTGAACTCAGTGCCATTCTCTTTGATGACCCCTTGAGTGAACGCCTGCGGGTTTATTTGCTCCAGTGCCATGGGGTCAACGTCATGCCCACGTGGGAAGATCTGTTTAAGCTGTTTCCAGAAAGTGAGTCTCACCAGCGTCTCGCCGAGATTCTGGAGAGCCCTTTTCTAAAAGGTATTGATTTTGAAAAATCATTGGCTGATTTTGTCAGAAATGTTAAACTTAAAAGCCTGCATCTTCAGATGGAACAGCTCGGTGAGCAGATCCGTCATGCTGAAGCAGCTCGGGATCAAGAAACATATATGCAGCTCATGCGTCAGTATATTGAACTGACGCGCATGCATACCCGGCTAAAAGACGCCCCTACCGTCTAGGAATGGCCAAACAGGTTATAATAGATTTCCAAGTTCTCAAGGAGAAGTGTCGGCGTTGACCAAAGAT
>DLGM01000201.1 GCA_002482705.1 Cyanobacteria bacterium UBA7694 | reverse complement strand
GCAGCGCGCTCGCAATGACATTCAAGCCGAGCTGGATCTGCGCCTGGCTGAACTCAAGGCTGATGGTAAACTGCTCGAAGCCCAGCGCCTTGAGCAGCGCACCCGTTATGACCTGGAAATGTTGCTGGAGGTGGGGTATTGCAATGGCATCGAAAACTACTCCCGCCACATGGAAGGGCGTATACCGGGCTCTCCCCCTTCAACTCTGATTGACTATTTCCCCGATGACTTTTTGGTGATCATCGACGAGTCCCACGTCACTCTGCCGCAACTGCGCGGCATGTATGAAGGCGACCGCAGCCGCAAACAAACACTGATTGATCATGGCTTCCGTTTGCCCAGTGCTTTGGATAACCGTCCCCTCAAATACGATGAATTCTGGACCAAAATGAAGCAGGTGGTGTTTGTCTCCGCCACACCGGGCGACCTCGAAATTGAAATGAGTCAACAGGTGGTCGAACAAATTGTCCGCCCCACCGGTTTACTTGACCCAGAAATTGAGCTGCGCCCCCTTGAAAACCAAGTCGATGACCTGATTGCCGAGGTCCGTGACTGCGTGGCCCGCAATGAGCGGGTCTTGGTCACGACCCTGACCAAAAAGATGGCTGAGGATCTCAGTGGTTATCTGGCGGAGCTCAATATTCAGGTCAAGTATCTGCACTCCGACATCCACGCCATTGATCGCATTGAAATTTTGAGTGATCTGCGTGCGGGCAAATTTGATGTTCTCATTGGCGTTAACCTTTTGCGTGAAGGCCTTGATCTGCCGGAAGTGTCCCTGGTGGCCATTCTGGATGCGGATAAAGAGGGCTTCTTACGGAGCCATCGCTCGCTCATTCAGACCATTGGCCGGGCCGCTCGCCATCTCAGTGGCAAGGTCATTTTATATGGCAATAAGCTCACCGATTCAATGGACTTGGCGATGCAAGAAACCCAGCGCCGCCGTGCCCGTCAGCAAGAGCACAACCAGCGCCACGGTATTGTGCCCACAGCGATTGTCAAAAGTTTGCACAATGCCTTGCTCGACAAACTGCGCAATGTGAATAAAGATGTGGGTTATACCCCAATTCCCGATATTTCCAGTACTCCGACTGATCTCCCGGCTTATCTGGCCACCCTCGAAAAAGAAATGCTGGCAGCCGCTGAAAACCTCGACTTTGAACGCGCGATGCTTTTGCGCGATCGCCTGCGAGAACTCAAAAACTTGCAGAAACAGATGCGCTAGGCGATGGCCGAGCTTCGCACCATTCAGCGCACCGAAATCCGAGACTTTACCCGCTACCCCTTTTTATTGTGGCTCAATGATCAGTTTTCGGTGATTCCCTATCCGATTCGCTCGCTGGGGTTTAATCCTTCTGGACACGATCACTGTGTGCTGGTGGTGGGCCCGACGGGCTTATTTCTGATTTCATGCCATTTATTGGTGCCGCGCACCCAGCAACCCCATTACCAAGAGCTCACGGAAGACTTGGAACGGGCTGCCGAAATGTTGTGGGGTTACCTCAGCCGTTATTGCAATTTTTTGCCGCCCTTTGAGCTGATCATGGCCGTGCAAGATGGCAATATTCAAGGGTTTGCCACCCAACGCGTGCACTTTATGGGGCAGAGTAAAATCCGCACTTGGTTGGCGGAGCGCCCGGTCTTGCTCAGCGAAGAACAGATTCATTTCATCTTGCGCACCCTCAATGCCGAACAGCGTTTTGAGCGCATTGATCGCTACCAGATTATCCACGAATTGCAGCGTGACCCCCACCAGAGCACCTATTTGGCAATTCATACGGTCGAGGGGCGGCAGGTGATCCTCAAACAGATTCCCCTGCCGCGCAATGCCCAGGCCGAGGTGCATACCGCCGTCATCCGCGGGGCCAAACTGGCCAAAGAGTTGCACCATGAAAACATTGTCCAGGTCGAAAAAATTCTGACGCTTGAAAACCGTGTGTTGGTGGTGACCGAGTGGTGTGAGGGGTCGGTGACGTTGCGCCAGTATCTGCGTGAGCATCCCGGCAGTATTCCTTTATCCACAGCGATTCAACTGATGCGCGATCTGTGCCAGGCCCTGATGTATGCCCATGCCCAAGGCGTCATTCACCGCAATTTGAGCCCAGACAATATGCTGGTGACCGCGGACCATCGCCTCAAGGTGTTTAACTTTGATTTGGCCAAAAAACCGGGCATGCACACCCTCAAAACCTCAGAAATGCAGCGTCTCACTGAAGAAAATCCCTATGCTGCCCCGGAGTATATCTTTGGCGGTGGTCACCAAGTGGATCAGCGGGTCGACGTGTTTTCTGTGGGCATTATTTTTTATGAGTTGCTCACGGGTCGCCCCCAGATGCACTACATGCACTACGATGAAAGCCGTTGGGTGCCGCCGAGCCGCCTGATTTCCGGCCTGCCCGCTTATATGGACAGCCTGATTGCCAAAGCCATTCGTTTTGACCCCAATCAGCGTTATACCACCATTCACGCCTTTTATAATGCCCTTGAAAAAGGCACCTCTGATTTGGTCGGGGCCCGTTATCGCCTGCTTGACCCGGAGTATCATAAACAGACTGAAAACAGCCTGATCTTCCGCGCTGAAGACACCCACACCCACCAGCGCGTGGCGCTCAAAAAGCTGTTGATTCCGCCGATCACCGATTACCAGACCCACCGCGCCCTGTTACAGGAACGCCTTGAACCCTTAAAACCTTTACGCCATCTCAGCCATCCCAGTCTGGTGGCTGTTTATGACACCCTGCTGGATGACGACGATGCCTATGTGGTGATGGAGTGGCTGGAAGGGCGTACCCTGCGTGAAATTCAGCAGAGCCATGCCACACGGGGCACCTATTCCCCGGAAGCGGTGCGCCAAATGGCGGTGCAGTTGGCGGCAGTATTGCGCTTTATTCATGGGGAAGGGTATTTCCACGGCGATATCAAACCGGAAAATATCATGGTGTCACCCAGTGGCAAAGTCACCCTGCTTGACTTTGAGCCCCGGCCCAAACAGTTGGATGCGGCCCAGGAGGCCGTACCCCTGACGATCCGTTATATGGCTCCCGAATTGTTCAATTCCGGAGAAGCGCCTAATGAACAGACGGATCTTTTTGCTTTGGGGGTGGTGCTCTTTGAATTGCTCACTCACCACTACCCCTATGACTTAGCCCCTTTGCGTGAGGCCTCTCTTGAGGCTCCGCCCGCACCGCGCAGTATTCGCGTTTTGCGTCCAGAGGTGCCGGAAGACTTTGAACGCCTCCTGCTCAAAATGGTGGCTTTCCGTCCCAATGAGCGCCTGCGTTCATTTGCCCAATTGCTCGACCAGCTTGAAGGGGAGCAAGCCTTTGAACAGCACCCCTTTGAGGCCCTGCGCATGCCCTTGATGTCTGAGCTCCCTCAGACACCCGTTGCCCGTATTCCCTGGCCCAAGCTTTCAGCCCTGACGGTCGCCGTTTTTTTGGGCTGTTATCTGCTCTGGACCTTGCCTGCCCGTATTTTACCCCCCCCGATTCCGATTCTTGAGGAGACAACGTATGAGTAAACTGTGGTGGATTCCTTCGGATGCTTTGCTCGAAAGCCTTGATCCGGGCCAACAATCTTATCTCTTTCAACTGATGCAGCCCACCCATTATGAAGCTGGGCGCACGGTTTTTTCTTCCGATTTACCCGGTGATTCGATTTATTATTTGCAGCGGGGGCGCTTGCGTCTGTTGCAAAAGTCCCCCGTCAAAACGGTGCGCCGTCTGGCGGTACTGGGTCCAGGTCAAATGTTTGGCATTCTGGGTGTGGTCGAATGTGGCCAAAAACAGATGATGGTGGTCACCGAAACCCGCTGTGAAGTGCTGGTGATGCGCAAACAGGCCTTTGAAAAATTGATGAAATACAAGCCTGAAATCAGTGAGCGCCTCGTCAGTCTGTTGCGTCGTTACCAAATGGAACAGCGCGACCAGCGTCTGGCTTTGGCCCTTGATAGCTGTGTTCAGCGTCTGGCCCGGTTTTTATACCACTATTTGGAAAACCCCGATTTCACTTTGAATCATCACATCCCGGCGTTTCCCTTTTCTTTGACCGAAGCCGCTGAGATGGTGGGAAATTCGCCCGAGCTGACCGAAAAAGCCATTCAGGTGCTCGAAGAGCGTTATATTATCCATCGTTATCACGACTCTTTGCAGCTCAAAGATCGGGATAGCTTAAAGCGCCTTGCACAAGGGGTGGCTTAGGAGCCCGTTTTTTCGAGTACAAACCAGGTTGTGTCATCATGAGCGGCAATGGGATCGCGGTGATAGGCAAAGCCATAATCCAGCAGACGCAGGTCGGGATAGAGATCGAGCAGTTCACCGGCAAAGTCGCGCTTGAACAAACGTTCTTGATGGCCGCGGTAATTGACTTGGACAGGGGTGGGATTATAATACTCCACAATCACAATATAGCGGCGTGAGGCGTTATAAAGCGTTTGATATACCTGGGGCAGGTATTCAGGGGCGATGTGAATCAGAACCCCCTTGGTGAAGGTAAGATCATAGGTTTCAGGGGGCGTAAAATTGAGGATCGACTGATGGTAAGCAGTCAGATTGGGTAATTGTTTGAGGATTTGGAAGGCATCGGCGTTGATCTCAACGGCTGTGGCCTGAGCTTGGGGTAAGAGCTGTTGCAGAGCACGAATGTTGACGCCTTGATTGGCTCCCAGCTCAAGATACGAGGCAATCGCATGGGTGCGCGCTAAGATGCGGCTGAATAGAACAAGGTTCTTGGCTAGATTATGGTTATCAGCGGCATTGCGCTGGGCATACTCGCTGCCAAACTCACCGGCCCAAAATGTTTCTTGAGGAGTATGATAACTGTGCATAACCCTTATACTAACATAGGTACTTTTCGACTGCTTTGGAGCAGGGCTGGAACACAGGTACAGAAATTTTTTTGCACCTGCGGTAGGGCCGGTATGGGCCATGTCGACGATGTGTTGATGGGGCCTACATTTTAATCCGGTTTGGCGAATGCCTAGGGGCGCTCTGGATATTCATTATCAGAACAAGTTATACTGATGCGGTTGGGTTTTTAAATCTTTATCCCCTGTGTGGCGTTTTATGCATACTTTTGACTGGCGTTCAAAAAATGTTCTGATTACCGGTGGAACTGGTTCTTTTGGTAAGCAGTTCATTACAACTCTCTTGCGTGACTATCAGCCGCGTCGGATCGTTGTCTTCAGTCGTGATGAGCTTAAGCAGCATGAAATGCGCACGGCCGGTTTTGAGCACCCCAGCTTGCGTTACTTCATCGGTGATGTGCGCGACGAAAAACGTCTACGCCGGGCTTTTGAAGGCGTGGATATTGTTGTGCACGCAGCGGCTCTCAAGCAGGTCCCTGCCTGTGAATACAATCCCCTTGAGGCGATCAGCACCAATATTGATGGTGCCCGCCACATTATTGATGCCGCTTTAGATACCAATGTGCCGCGTGTATTGGCCTTGAGTACGGATAAGGCCGTGAACCCGGCTAACCTGTATGGTGCGACCAAACTGGCTGCTGAGAAGCTCTTCACCCAGAGCAATGCCTATGCGGGAAACAACCGTTCGACACGCTTTAGTTCGGTGCGTTATGGCAATGTTGTCGGCAGCCGGGGCAGCGTGATCCCCCTGTTCCGTGAACAGATGAAAACCGGTAAAATCACCATTACTGATCCGCGCATGACGCGCTTTTGGCTCACCCTTGAACAGGGGGTTGCCTTTGTGATTCATTGCATTGAAAGCATGCAGGGCGGTGAGGTGTTTGTTCCCAAAATTCCCAGCATGAATATTCTCGACCTGGCGACAGCCATTGCCCCTGATTGTGAGCGGCAAACGGTGGGCATCCGTCCTGGTGAAAAACTGCACGAAATGTTGATAGCTGATCATGAGGCCCGTTATACCCGCGAATTACAAGACATGTTTGTGATCGAGCCTTCTACACATACGTGGTGGCGGGATGATCACTGGCAATCTCAGGGCCAAATCTTGCCCGAAAACTTTACCTATAGCAGCGACAACAATACCCAATGGCTGAGTGTCGCCGATTTACAGGCTTTATTGGCCACGGGGGCTTAAATGGCCTTTCTGCCCTACGGTCGCCAATGGCTGGATGCCGATGATGAGGCGGCTGTTCTCGACGTTTTACGTTCCTCATGGCTGACAACAGGCCCCAAGGTGGCCGAGTTTGAGCAGGCTTTTGCCGCTTTTTGCGGTGCACCGGAAGCTGTGGCGGTGAGTAATGGCACGGCAGCACTGCACTGCGCGATGTACGCCTTGGGGGTTGGCCCCGGTGACGAGGTGATTGTGCCGCCGATGACCTTTGCTGCTACGGCCAATGCGGTTTTGTATCAAGGGGCACGACCCGTTTTTGCGGATGTAGATCCTCACACCTTATTGATTGATCCGGTGGCTGTTGCTGCTTGTATTACCCCTCGTACCAAAGCGATCATTGCTGTTGATTATGCGGGGCAACCCTGTGACTACGACGCCCTGCGAGCCTTGGCTGATGCCCATGGCCTGGCGTTGGTTGCTGATGGCTGCCATGCTCCAGGGGCTACCTATCAAGGCCGTGCGGTGGGTACCTTGGCTGATCTGACTACCTTTAGTTTTCATCCGGTCAAACATTTGACCACGGCTGAAGGTGGCATGATCACCACGGATAACCCGGAGTGGGCGACGCGGATGCGAACCTTTCGTAACCATGGCATCACCACCGATCATCGGCAGCGTGAAGAGCACGGCACCTGGTTTTATGAAATGACCGATTTGGGTTATAACTATCGCCTTTCTGATCTTCAGTGTGCGCTGGGGATTTCCCAACTGAAAAAATTGCCCCAGTGGCTTTCTCTGCGTCGCACACTGGCATCGGTGTATGGCGAACTGCTTGCGGATGTCACACCCGTTAAACCTTTACAACTGAACCCAGAAAGCACCCATGCCTATCATCTGTATGTGGTCCGTCTCCCACAGCGGGATCAGGTTTTCCAAGCCTTAAAAGCAGCCCACATCGGGGCCAATGTGCATTATATTCCCGTCCATTTGCATCCCTATTATCGCCAGCACTTGGGCACATCCGAAGGTTTGTGCCCGCAGGCTGAAGCGGCTTTTGCCGAGATTCTGACCCTGCCGATTTTTCCCCAGATGGACGTTCAGGATATTGCCCGTGTAGTGGCGGTCATTCAGGCGGCGGTATGAAAACCGGGGTTGTCATTCAGGCGCGTATGTCTTCGACCCGGTTGCCGGGCAAGGTGCTCAAACCCCTGCCCTGGGACAGCCATGACACGGTTTTGCAGCAGGTCATTCGCCGCTGCCAAGCGGCGGTGGGCGTTGATGAAGTGATTATCGCCACCAGCGATGCCCCTGAGGATCAAGCGATTGTCGATGTGGCCCGCAGCGAAGATGTACCTTGTGTGCGGGGGCATTTAGATAATGTTTTGCAGCGTTATGTACTGGCTACGGAACAATTTGCCTTGGATACGGTGGTACGCGTGACCAGTGATTGTCCCTGTATCGATCCGACAATCCTCACGGCTCTGTTGGATCTGCATACTGCTGAAAAAGCTGATTATACCAGCAATGGGGCCTCCCACAGTTTCCCCCATGGCCTGGAAGCCGAAGTGGTGCGTGGTTCACTGATCTTGATGGCGGGGCAGCAGGCAAAAACTTCATTTGAACAAGAGCACGTAACGCCTTGGGTACATACTACCATTGCTGATCAGATTCACAAAGCCGTGCTGCAGGCTTCCCCGGAGCTGAGAGCCCCCGATATTCGGATTACCCTGGATACACCCTCTGATTACGCTCTGTTGTGTTCGGTATTTGCGGCTTTGTATCCTGAAAACCCCTATTTTGACACCGCTGCTATTATTGCCCTGTTTGCCCGTCAGCCGTGGCTTAAGGATATCAACCACCATGTGCGCCAGAAAATTTTTAATCCCTCGTGGGAGCAGGAGCGCCAAGAAGCCGTCCAATTGTTACGCCTCCAAGAATTGCCGCGCGCAGCCGCTGCTCTAGAGGCGCTGCCATGAACCGTCAATTCTTGATTGTGGCGGCCCATCCTGACGATGAGATTCTTTGCTGTGGGGCCACGGCTGCCCGCCTGGTGCAAGAGGGCTGGCGGGGAGCTACCCTGATTCTGGGCGAAGGGGTTACCTCACGGGATGCCCAGCGCGACGTCGATGCTCGCCAAAGTGAACTCACATCCTTGCGGGCTGATATTGAAGCCGCCAACCGGGCCTTGGGCATTGCGCAGGTTTTTGTCCATGCTTTCCCTGACAATCGTTTTGACAGCGTTCCGCTTTTAGAGCTGGTGAAGGTGATTGAAAGCGTGAAGCAGCAAATAGCCCCAGAACTGATTTTCACCCACAGCGCCCATGATCTCAATATTGATCATCAGCGTACCCATCAGGCAGTACTGACGGCCACTCGCCCAATGGCGGGGGAGACGGTGCGCACGATCTACGCCGGAGAAGTACTCTCTGCCACCGAATGGAACTACCCCCAGCGTTTTCAGCCGGACACTTTTTTTGATGTCACGGCCACCCTTGCGCTCAAACAGCAGGCAATGGCAGTATATACCAGTGAACTGCGCGACTTTCCCCATCCCCGCTCGCTGGCTGGAATCGACTTGGTGGCGCGTACTTGGGGTATGAAAATAGGTGTTCCTTTAGCAGAAGCCTTTATGACTGTGAGAAGGGTTTATTAAGTTTGCGAATTTTAATTCTCACTACGCGAAGTAGTTGGTTTTGGCCTCATGCAGAAGTATTGACTGCGGTACTTATAGAACAGGGATATCAAGCGACCTTGGTTTCTGATCATCGATTGGTTTCTGACTCTTTTGATATCGCCTTTTTGCTGAGTTATTTTCGTTTGGTGGACGAACCCTTTTTACGGCGTCAGCGCCATAATTTGGTGATCCACGAGAGTGCTCTCCCTCATGGCAAAGGGTGGGCACCCCTATTTTGGCAGGTATTAGAAGGTAAAAATGAAATACCTTTTACCTTGTTTGAAGTGCAAGCGGGAGTTGATGATGGCCCCATTTATATGCAAGCACTGCTCCGCTTGCAAGGGTATGAGCTACATGATGAAATTCGTGGGCGACAGGCTGATTTGACGGTGGCGCTCTGCTTATCTTTTTTAAGGGCTTATCCAGAAGTGTATGCAACTCCCCAAGTTGGGCATGAAACACATTATCGTCGCCGTACACCCCAGGACAGCGCGTTAGATCCTAATCAGTCATTGGCAGCGCAATTTGATGTGTTACGTATAGTGAGCAATACTGACTATCCTGCTTTTTTTGATTGGCGAGGACATCGCTATATCCTCAA
>DLGM01000170.1 GCA_002482705.1 Cyanobacteria bacterium UBA7694 | reverse complement strand
ATTTCGGCTGCGGGCACAGCCGGTGAGCTGATTCGGGCTGGATTTTACTTCTCGATTGGCATTCCTTCGCTCATGGACATGCCTTCGCGGCTCTTTTAATCGGGGCGCAACCAGTAGGTGGGGGTCACTTCCAGGTGATCCTCACCGTGAGAGAGCCAGATTTGGCCTTCGCTGATCGTGACCTGTAAGTCAATCTGGCGTTCGCTCCAGGCCGCCAGGGTTTTGGTCGCCGCAAAAGGAATATTGAGAATTGTCAAATTGGCAAACCGCTGCCAATCAGCGGCGGTTTTTTCCCACCACACATCGGCGGTGCGCCCCCCATAACTGACAATGACAACCTGCTTAGAACGGCCACAGGCTTTGGCAATGCGCCGCACGTCCGGTTGGCCCAAGTCAATCCAGAGCAGCACCTCATCGGTCAGGTTCTTGTGCCACAGATCGGGCTCTTCCACGGTGCTTAAACCCCGCGTAAAGCTCAAGTGTTCATTGGCATACAGGGCAAAGGTCAAGAGGCGCACCATCATGCGCTCATCCGTTTCAGAGGGGTGACGGGCCAAGGTCAGAGCATGTTCGCCATAATAATTGCGGTCGAGATCGCTGATCTGGAGCTGGGCCTTAAAAATGGTGGCTTTGAGAGCCATTAATAACGCCGTTTTTTGCGTGTGCGCAGATACAAACTTTCAACTTTGCTGCGCGCCCAGGGGGTCTTGCGCAAAAATGTCAGGCTCGACTTAATGCTCGGATTGTGCTGAAAACAGCGCACGGGAATCATTTCGCCCAGGCCTTTCCAGCCGTATTCAGCAACCAGTTCGGTGACTATCGTTTCGAGCGTAATACCCTGTAAGGGGTTATTGGGTTGATCTTGGGGGGGTAAATCTTGGGAGTCTTGCATAAAAAAAGCCTTATAAAAATTGATCGTGAACCAGGGCGGCTCCACTCCAGAGCGAAAGGCCGGTGATTTCTTCATCGACAAAAGCCGGGGGCTGATACCCTTGGGCTTCGGCTTCGCTGCTGAACTCTACTTCGTAGATCCAGAGCGGCCCCTCTTGGCTAGGAATACAGTCGAGGCTGCCCTCGCCAATGCGGTAACGCTGTTTGGCAAGGGTGGCACCTGGCAGGGCATCGAGCAAGGCATATTCACTGGCCGACAGGTAAATATTGACAATCGGCTCGGTAAAGGTGTTGAGTTTGCCATATTTTTTGCAGAGTTTGTACACCACTTGGCCCACTGCGGGGGTTTCCCGGCGCAAACGCAGTTGGCTATCCGAGAGGTATTTATCTACAATCTGGCGCACGTCAGCTCCCACCAGCGCCCTTTCAGCCTGTTGGGTATTGACACGCCAACGGCGCTCAATTTCGGGGAGGGTATATTTGGGCATCATCGACATGCTGTCAGCCTAACATGATTTGTCTGTAAGGGTGACCAAGGCATACTTCAAAAACATGGCCTGATTCGGCATCACGAAGGGCAGATGCGATACGCCCCCTCAAACCCTTGTGTTACGATCTGTATAAAATCTGAATCAATGAGGTTTCATACTTATGGGCGGCGTACTGTTATTTGTATATGTTTTGGCAGGCATTGCCGTCTATCTGGTCACCACAGAGCAAGTGAGTGCCCTCGAAAACACCCTCGAATCGCACCTGCCCTTTAATGCGATGGCCTTCCGTTCGACCCTTTTTATTGCCATTGTGCTGCTGTTTCCCGTGTGGCTACTGCTTATGAACCGTTTACCCTATCGGCAGGGCCCGATGTAGTTTCATAGACCCCAGCCACCATTTCTGTAGCGGCCCGGCGGGCCGCCCCATGGGGCTCAAGCAAAACCCGTAAAGCCTGAAATTCTTGCAACATCGCATTTCGAGCCCGCTCATCTTTGAGCAACTGCAAAGCCTTATACCCCACATCTCCCGGCTCAAAAAACTGCACAAATTCTGGTACCACCCCCTGACGCAGCAAAATATTCGGCAGGGTAATCCAGGGCAAACGCAGCAACAGCTTGGCCGCTAACCACGTGAGCCAGGCCACCCGGTACATGGCGATCACCGGCTTGTTTAACAGGGCCGCTTCCAAGACCATATTGCCCGAAGCCCCAATAATCAGGTCTGCCGCCGCCATGGCTTGATAACGTTGTTCGGTGGGCACCAACTGGATCAGATCGCGGTCAAGCTGGCTGTGCATCTGCGCTTCAAGATAACTGCTGGCCACCGGCAGTACAAACCAGACATTGTTTAAATGGGGCAATAAATAACGGGCGACAGCCTGCAAAACGGGAAACAGCCGCTGAATTTCAAGCAGACGGCTACCGGGCATTAAACAAATGACCGTGGCATCCTCGGCAATTCCTAAGTGCTCACGCGCCTCGGCCTGTTGAATCTGGGGCAACATATCCAACAGGGGATGGCCCACATAACTGACCGGAGCCCCCCTTTGCTGGTACATGTCCGCCTCTGGGCGAAACACGGCAAAAATACGCGTGGTGACCCGCGCCACCCGTACGGCACCGCCTTTAAAGCCCCATAACCATTCCTGGGGGGCAATATAATAAAACACCGGAATGCCCAGCCCTTTGGCCACCTTGGCAATGCGGAGATTTAAACCTTGGAAGTCGATCAGAACGACCGCTGCCGGGCGCTCCGTTTTGAGATACACACAAATGCGACGAAACAGATGCCAATAAAAAGGCAGACCCGGCAAATTCTCGATCAGCCCCACGGCACTGCGGGGCACCACCTCTTCCAGGGGAAAAAGCCCCTGTTCGAGCATGTGTTCACCGCCAATGCCCACAAACTGGAGTTCGGGGCGCAGTGCTTTCAGGGCTTGCATCAGCTGAGCAGCAAAGAGATCACCAGAAACCTCGCCTGCAGAAATCAGCCAGGCAGGGTGTTCGTTGTGGTAAGCCGATTGGGCAACCCGCAGCAGGGGCAATGGTTTCATGCCCCTGCGCCAAAAAGCTTACTGAACCGAGCCAGCAACTTCAATTTCGGCAATGCCCGGATCCTTCTCGTCACGCAGCACCGTTAAGCGCAGGCTGGTCACATTGGCAATCGGCTGCGAAAAGTTGACATTAAAATCACGATTGGGGCTGGGGAAGCTCAAATTCAAGGTTTGACTGCGGCCATCACTGGTACCCACCACCAAATTGGCTTCAAGCACGTCATAACCATCGTCATATTCACGGTTACCCCAAATATTGACCGCCGTAACGCGGATTGGCCGAGGGAATTGATAGTTCACAAAGGGCTGTTTGTTTTGGGTGCTGCTGTCACCGACAGCCGCAAACCACGAAGTATTCAGATCGCCATCATTGATACGTTCTTTGGGCCAACCGGCGTATTCGCTGCTGGTGGTCACAATCACCCCCGGTTGACGGGCCAAATTGGCAGAAGCGGATAATAACACGGTTCCGGTGACAGGGTTCACTTTAAAGATATCACTGAGATTGAGATTGCTGTCCACATTCGTGCCCAGATTGACCCCGGTACCATTCGAAGTACTGGGGGAAGCACTCGGCGTCGGGTTTGTATTGGGGCTAATAGAACCCGTAACCGTACAACCTGCAAACATCAATGTTGAGGCCAATAAACATAAAATTCGCTTCATTAAATAACTCCTTTTACACATGCGACAAAGTCGTCCTCATTATAACTCAGCTTGTTTTGTTCCCAGTGTGACGGGGCTTTTACTGCGAATGTGACGGGGGTTCTATTCACACAGACGCGGCAACAGTCCGGCAAAATTACATGGCCGGTGGCGGCTATCGAGCTGATGTACAAGAATGTCTTCCCAGGCGTCGCGCACCGCCCCGGTCGAGCCCGGCAGGGCAAAGAGATAGGTGCCATTGGCGACCCCGGCACAGGCCCGTGACTGAATGGTCGAAGTCCCGATTTTGCTGTAACTGAGCCAACGGAATAATTCTCCAAAACCGGGAATCTCTTTTTCCCAGACAGCGGCAAATGCTTCGGGGGTCACGTCCCTGCCTGTTACACCTGTTCCCCCTGTGGCCAAGACTACTTCAATGCTCGGGTCGGCAATCCAGGTACGCAGTTGTGCCTCTAAACGCCCTTGATCGTCTGGCAAAATCAACCTTTCCCCCAGGTGATGCCCGGCGCTCTCAACCAGCTCAGCCAGGGTATTACCAGAGGTATCATTGGCACGGGTCCGGGTATCCGATACCGTCAGAATAGCAACCCGCAACGGAATAAACAGACGCGTCAGATCCAGGCCAGCCATCTTAAACCTCCGAGGTCGCCGCACTCAGAGATGCAATCGCATGCTCCCAAGCCGCTTCCGTTTCTTGAAGCACCGTCGCTAAATCTTTCTGATTGTGTTGAAAAGCCTGAAGTGGGGGCACAAACAAAGTCAGGAAAAATTGCACGGTTTCGAGAATATCTACCACCACCGAAATGGAAAGATGGGCTCGCTCTACCACATGGGCATAGTGAAAAAATAGGCCCGATTTGTCACCATGTTCGGTCAGATTCAGGCCGCCCAACGGCAAGAGTTTATTATAGGCACTGACCAAACGATAGGTATCCAGCAGACGCTCCGGCGCAAAGGTCATGGGCAGATCCATAAAAAACTGCAGCGTGACATTTTCAGTGCGCGCCTCAAGGGGTAAAACCGCCTCATGAGCGCTGGCATGCAGAATATCTTCGGAAAACATCAGTTGCATGACATACAGCGAGACCTGTTGCTCAGACTCCGGGTCAAGCGAGACCAACAACTGTTCAAAGGGAATTTCGGCACTGGCTTCCATCAGATAGGTGGGAAACTGGAGATGCTCCAGCACTGTTTTAATCTGTGTCAGGGGAGATTCAGGGGCTGCAATTGCCATAATAAGCTCCTTTCAGCGTGGGTACATCATAACATGCAGTACCCAGCGGAAGAGCAGCTTGCCGATTCCCTACGGCTTGCCGCCTTCTGGCTTTGTGAAGTACCTTAGACACGGAGGGAATATGGCCAAATCTGCTTTTAAAGCCTACCTTGGGCGCCTTTTTGATTTGCGTACCCTGTTTCAAATCCGCCATCTGCCGACCTTTAACCTCTTTTTATTTGCCCTGATTGGCGTCACTGGCATTGTGCTCTATGTCCAGGACAATGCCCGCCAAGACATGCTTTTGTTAGCATGTGGCGGTTTTGCCATGGTGACCCTGTACAGCGTCAATTTGCGCAATCGCCGCTAGGCTTCTGCCAATGAACAGGTTATGATAAGAACATCTTTTTGCCGGAGGCAGTCATGCGCAAAAAATGGGGTTTAGGGATATGTTTACTCGGGGCGTTGATATTACCTCCCGCAATGGCTCAAACCGGACAAGACTATCTGTGTGACCAACCCATGGGGGTTGATTTTTACCAGTTTTTCCGCTGGCAAGCTTATGAAATGCCTCTGAAAGTGTATATTCCAAGCCCGGGACGGGACTTAAACGTCGAAAACCCCGGTATGTATGTTCCAATTGTCAAACAGGCCTTCCAGGCCTGGATGCAAGTTGAACCCAAACTCCAGGTCACCTATGTCAATGATCCGGCGCAGGCCCAGATTGTCGTCAAATGGCGTTCCAAGTTTGAGCATGAATCGGCCTGGGGCAAAGCGATGCTGCCCAATCCCTACCAGGGGCGCAATGGCAAAATTTATCACCGCAGCGTGATCCATTTAGCGGTACGGGCCCAGGAGGGAACGGGTTTAACTCCGGGTGAACCCCTGTTTAGCGCAGAAGAACTCCAAGCCATTGCCATCCACGAAGCGGGCCATGCCTTAGGCCTT
>DLGM01000107.1 GCA_002482705.1 Cyanobacteria bacterium UBA7694 | reverse complement strand
GTGCCACAAGAGGCCAAACACTCGACTGCCGTCAGGGTAAACAACCCATCTGGGGTGGTTTGGCCGTTTTTAATCCCGAGACGCTGTTCAAGATGACTGATAATACCCTCAGAGCCAGCCAACTCACAGGATAAGGTCCGGCACACCTGAAAGTGGTGTTTGCCAATGGGACGGGTATTGTACATGCTGTAAAAGGTGGTCACGCTCATGACGTGACTCGGAGGCACCTCTAACAGTTGCGCAATATATTCCATCGCATCTGGGGAAATCCAGCCATCTACCTCTTGGGCAATCCAGAGGCAGGTTAGCAGCGCTGCCTGTTTGTGCGGATATTTGGCAACGGCAGCTTCAAAGCGCGTTTGCACTTCAGGGGAATAAGACTTCATCACTTAACGCTCCAGTTCTCCGGCAATAATATTGAGGCTGCCCAGAATGGCAATCGCGTCGGCCAGCAGGCCCCCTTCAATCAAATCGGGGTAGGCCGAGAAAATGGTAAAGCACGGTGGACGACAACGCACCCGGTATGGATTGCCACTGCCATCGGAGACCAAGTAAAAGCCCAGTTCGCCATTGGCGGCTTCGGTGGCATCGTAATATTCACCGGGAGCAACCTGCACCCCCTCATAGATGTGCTTAAAATGGTTGATCAGGCCTTCAATATTGGTATAGGTATCTTTTTTCGGGGGCAGGCTGACACGCTTGTCATCCGAGTTGATCGGCCCCTTGGGCAAAAGCTTGAGCGCCTGGCGCACAATGCGAATGCTTTGGACAATTTCTTCAAAGCGCACAAAGAAGCGGTCGTAGGTATCCCCACGTTCACCAATCGGCACTTCAAAATCAAACTGATCATAATAATAATAGGGCTGGGCTTTACGCACGTCATAAGGCACGCCCGAAGCGCGCAGGCAGGGGCCGGTAAAACCATAACTGATTGCATCTTCTTTAGAGATAATGCCCACATCCAAGGTACGGTTGAGGAAGATCTTATTGCGGGCAATCAGCTTTGTCACTTCGGCGACAGCCACTTCAAATTCATCGAGCAGGTGCAAAACTTCTTCCTCAAAGCCAGGATAAGCATCCCGTGACAGCCCCCCAATGCGGGTAAAGCTGTTGGTTAAACGTGCCCCGGTGAGCTTGTCGAGAATATCATAAAGCACCTCGCGCTTATTGTAGAGGTACCAGAAATTGCTGAGTGCGCCAATATCAACCAAGTTAGCGCCAATACAGACCAAATGGTCAACAATGCGCATCAGTTCACTGACAATCACGCGCAAAAATTTGCAGCGATCTGGCACTTCAATGCCAATCAGGGCTTCGACCGCTTTGGCAAAACCCACGTTGTTCATAATCGCCGAAACGTAGTTGAGGCGATCCGTATAGGGAATAGCCTGGTCATAGGTGCGGTGCTCAACGGTCTTTTCAAAGCCCCGGTGCAGATAACCAATTTCGAGGACGGCGGCCATGATGGTTTCCCCATCGAGGGCGGCAAAGGTGCGCAGAGTCCCGTGGCTGGCCGGGTGAGAAGGCCCCATATTCAGGAACATGAGGTCGGTATGCAGCTCTTTGTAAAATTCCGGTTCGAGATGGTGGGGGGTGTTTTGCAGTTCACCAACGCGTTGCATGGTTATTTCAGCCCCTTTTCAATGAGTCGTTGTTCCATTTCATCCATCAGTGAATCGTTGATGGTCAAAACCTGACGTCTGTCGACGGGATAGTCTTTACGCAATGGGTAGCCCACAAACTCGATGTGATTGAGAATGCGTTTGAGGTTGGGGTGCTGGTTAAAACGGATCCCAAACATGTCCCACACTTCCCGTTCGAGCCAGTTGGCCGTTTTCCAGAGCGGAACGGCACTGTCAATGGTCAGGTCAGCCACTCCGAGAGGTACCTTGACGCGAAAGCGATGGCCGTGTTCAAGGGAGTGAAGCAGGTACACCACTTCAAAGCGCTGGCGCTTTTTGAGCGGATGCTTGAGATAGTCGACAGCCGTAATATCCGTCAGAAGATTGCAGGAAAAGGAGGGATCATCACGCATAAATTTGAGGAATGGGAAAATAACTTCTTTTTTGCAGATAATCACCGGCATATCGCGGGCTTCTTCGTATTCGAGCAAGGCATCACCCAACTGGGTATGAATGCGTTCGGCTAATGTAGTCATAGTCAGTGCGCCTAATCAATGAAATTGGACAGAGGTATTTTAACACTGAACAATGGCCAGAGTGTCACATTTGCCGCGTTAACCCTCAGGAGATCCCCCGACAGACATTACACAGAAGTGATTGCATCTCTGAAACCAAGGTTTATGATAAGAAATAGACTCAGCTAACACAAAAAATTTCCCTTTCGTAGATACATTAACATATTCATACATGACGGAAGTAATGTATGATAGAAGTACTTTCAGCCTTAATAGCTGAACTTTCAAAAAATTTTAAAATTGCTGTTTAACGAGGTGTTCCGTGACTTCCATGAAAGAAAGACAAGTTCATATTTTGCTCGGCTGTGCGGATGCCCGCGATTTAAGCCGGATCTATATTCAAGCCCTGTTACAAACGATTCAAGACTACGAAACCCAAGGTATCGAAGTCTCTTTCCATAAGGTACGTACGCCCGGCTCGTTTGCCACCGCCAGCGCCATTGCCGACATCCGCGGCATCCTTGACGAAGAGCAACGCATCGGAGACTCCAGCATCCCCGTCTCTTTCCATATTCATATTCAAGCTCACGGTGAAATTGCCAACTGCCAAGAAAATCGCTTTGTCTACCTGACCCATGACGTCGAAATCAAACAGGGTTCAGCTCTGAACTGCGGCATGTTACATGCCACACAAGTGGCCCTGGAACTTGAAAAGCTACTTTTACAGGAGCAGCCAACCGTGACCCTTCCCGGCGACCGGCACATCACCCTGAAAGATGAACAAGACATTCGTACCTTGTTGCGCGAAGTATACGCCTACAATGGTTACATGGCTGGTGACTGGGTCAGCAGCATTGACGATCTTCGCACCCACCCCCGCAAGCAGCGTGCGTTACTTGAAGATGCCATCCGCAACGATTCCACCCTCAAGAATCTCAATATTCAAATCACGGCCAATATCAAAGACTACCAACAACATGCCCTGGTACGGGTCGATGGGGGCAGCCCTGAGGTTCCCTTCTGGAGCGATTTTTACACCCACCTGCAAGCTTTGGCCGTGATTTGAATAT
>DLGM01000161.1:6040-6224 GCA_002482705.1 Cyanobacteria bacterium UBA7694 | reverse complement strand
GATAATGCCCATCTCGACCCAGACTTCGAGAAAGATATTGTAGGTGGACAGGGCATGGAATCCGGTGGCCATATAATACACATAAATCTTTTGAAAGACCTTGTTGCCGACTCCGATACCGGTGAGCCAAAAGTCTTGGATCATGGCAAAGCTGCTGTTCCAGACATTAATGCGAAACTGGTTT
>DLGM01000161.1:5121-6034 GCA_002482705.1 Cyanobacteria bacterium UBA7694 | reverse complement strand
GCCGCTAATCAGGGACTGAATGCGCGCCATAATTGCCGGAGAACGCAGAACCATCGCCCCGCCACCGACAATCCCCAGTGCAGTCCCCCCAAACAACAATCCTTTGAGGGCCTTGTTGTTCATAAAGATGTGCCAAAAGATGCTCAAACAGAGCCCAAAGGACACAAGGCTGCCAGCGGCCAAGGCAATCCAGGCGCCACGGGAGTAGGTAAAGTACAAACACACCAACTGGGCAATTAAGCTCGCCAGCAGGAGCAGCTTGCGCCAGCCGAGGTTGCCAAAATAAAAGAACAGGGTCATCGCGGAAGTGGGTAAAAGATACCCTCCGAGCAGGTTGGGATTGCCCAAAAAGGAGTACACACGGGTCATTTTGACCTCGACATTGGGGTCATCCCACAGGGCCAGGGGCGGCACCTTAATATGCCACTGGTAGAGGCCGTATAATGCCACCAGCGTGGCACTAAAAATAATCACCCAAGCTGCTTGGC
Organism: Cyanobacteria bacterium UBA7694; assembly: GCA_002482705.1. Taxonomy (GTDB): domain Bacteria; phylum Cyanobacteriota; class Sericytochromatia; order UBA7694; family UBA7694; genus UBA7694. The sequence continues at coordinate 5,546 of DLGM01000161.1, read as the reverse complement.
GGGCATGGCCGAGGGTGCGCAGATTGACCAAAAAGCACAGATAAGCCGCCAAATAGGTGATTGATTTGGCGTAGCCATAGGCTGAAAGCATGGGGTATGCGGAGGTGAGCGTTGAAATGAGTCCGCTAGCGGTGAATAGAATGATCAAGCCGAGCAATACGCCGGGTTTCAGCGTATCACGGGTCAGAAGCAGGCGCAGTAAGGTGAAGAGGCTGGCACCAGCGACCAAGAGCCCGGTGGGGCCGCTGTCCAAAAACGGGGAGGCAATCAACACCAAGAGGGTGCTATATAAGCTCAGGATTGGCAGCACCTTGGCTGCCAAGCTGGTTTCAGCCCATTGTAAGAGCTGTTGATGCAGACGCTGACCCCCGGTCAGCAAGAGGCCCAAAAGCCGACTTTGTTCGAGGCCGCGCACCAAGGGTTGA
>DLGM01000161.1:0-5113 GCA_002482705.1 Cyanobacteria bacterium UBA7694 | reverse complement strand
GGGTTGTTCAAGAGGGCGCAAACTGACCTGGCTGCAGAGCAGCTCAAGGGCTTTCATGCCCCTTACTGCTCCTTGAATTGGACGTGCATGATCGAGGCATTGAGGCGGTAACCAAAAGCGTCTAATTCGACGCTATTGCCCACTTTGACGTGGTGTCCACCCAGTACAACTCCTTCATCGGTCAGTTCGGCCTGATCCCGGAAGGTCAAATTGATATCCCGCACTTCTGGAGCAGTGGGATCAGGCAGGGCAATGATCTGATCCTTGCTGTTGAGGAAGGTGATTTTACGCTGCCACTGATCGACTTTGGTGACTTCGACCGGGGCATAACGTTGGTTACGAATGGTTAAAAAGGCCTTCTCGCCGACTTTAAATACACTGGGGTCAACGGCTCGAATTCCGCGAATGGCGACGGTAACTTCCGCGCTGCCGCGTGCTTTGACAATATTATTGATCGGGGATTGGCCTGCTTTGGCCCATACCAATCCGGCCAGGGCTGCCACAATCACGGTGACCAAGGCCAAGTCGATGATATTCAGGCGTCCAAACAGTTTGCCATTGGCATCAATCATGGGCCGAGGCTCCTTTTTCGTGTATCTGATCCAGGGTCATTTGCATTTCAGCAGGGGTCGTGACGCTGGCACCCAAGCGGCGCACAACAATGCTGGCGGCGAGGTTGGCCAACTGCATGGCTGCAACCATGCTGCATCCAGAAGCCAAAGCCACGCTCAGGGTGGCCACAACTGTATCACCGGCTCCGGTTACATCAAAGACATCGGTGCGGTTCAAAGCGGGCACTTCATGGTAACCCCCCTCTTTTTGGAAGAGGCTCATGCCTTCGTCACCGCGCGTAATTAAGACCCCTTCAGCTTCGGTCGCTTCTAAGAGGGTTTTCCCTGCGCGCTGTAAATCTTCAGGTGTTTCAATCAGATAACCTAAGTTTTGTTCAGCTTCTGGTTTATTGGGGGTTAGCAGGGTGGCCCCTTTAAACATACGCAGATCTTCTTGGGAGTCAACAACCCAGGCTTTGCCGTGCTCAACACACAGCTCTTGCACCAATTGGATGATGGGGGGCACAATCACACCATTGCCATAATCGGAGATAATGACCATGTCAGCATCGGGAATACCGAGTTTGAGCACATTGCGTAATGAAGCAATTGTCTGCACCCCCAAAGGCTGTTGCGGCAGCATATCGAGACGCAATACTTGCTGCATCACCGACTGACGGCTGTGGGCGGAAATCCGGGTTTTGGTGGTCGTGGGCAGGGCTTTATCAATGACAATGCCTTCCGTATCAATTTGCAAGGTTGAAAGCAGTTCAAGCAGGGTGCGACCTGAATCATCGTTACCAACAACGCCTACGGCCTGAACGCGGGCCCTTAAAGAGGCCAAGTTGGCGAGGGTATTGGCGGCACCTCCGGGTTTATAAGAGCGGGTTTGTTGCTCTACAATCGGGACCGGGGCTTCGCGCGAGATGCGCTTGACTTCACCCTGGATATATTCATCAAGGATCAGATCGCCCACCAGGAGAACGCGGGGGGATCCAAAACGCTGAAGTTCTTGGCTCAATGCTGTATACACGGTATTTCCTTTAATCGAGGGACTGAAGATGTTCGAGCCCCAGCTGCTTTTTCAGTTGTTCATTATACTCTTTCACGTAGGCCTCGGCCTCGCGCTGATCGAGGATATGGGTATAAACGTCGCCAATATTGCCTGCGGAGAGTTCACCATAGACGGCCATGGCGCCCCCAGTCACGATCAGGCCAACACCCACCAGGGGGGAATTGTCGAATTTAATCACGTTGGCCAGCATAAGGCCGCCACCGACCATCAAGGCCAAACCGCCGATTGTAATGCTTGTGCCGACCATGCGGCCTTGTTCAATGGCTTCGAGCTGTTGGGTGCGGCCCACCATTTTAATCAGGGTGATATCCTCAATGTTTTCGTTGATGCCCCGGATAATATACCAGCGGTCGCGCTCACGGGTAATGCGTAAGCGTTGCAGCTTATAGCGCTGAATTTGCAATTCCTCTTGGGTGAGCTGATCGCGATCGGGGAATGGAAAGGTGGTCTGTGCGCCCACAGGGGTGCTCACCAAGAGCAAAAAACTGGTAACAATCAGACACAGGCTACGGGTCCAGGTATCGGGCAAGCTCAATGAGGCCATCGGGATCTCCTTTAGGCTGCTGCCGTCATGTTTTGGCGCAGATAGGCTTCAATGAAGCCATCAATATCGCCATCCATAACGGCTTGTAAATTACCGGTTTCGTGGTCAGTGCGGTGGTCTTTGACCAATTTATAGGGATGGAACACATAAGAGCGAATCTGGCTGCCCATGCTGGCACTGGCGCTGCCACCGCGAATGTCGGCAATCTTTTGTTGATGGGCCAAACGCTCGCGCTCATAGAGTTTAGCTTTGAGGATTTTAAGCGCTGTTTCTTTGTTCATGAGCTGGGAGCGCTCGTTTTGACAGGCCACCACAATCCCGCTGGGCAGGTGGGTAATGCGCACGGCAGTTTCAACCTTGTTGACGTTTTGGCCCCCTGCCCCGCCGGAGCGGAAGGTATCAATTTTGAGATCAACGGGGTTGATTTCCACCGTGATCTTGTCATCAATAACCGGGGTCACTTCCAGGGATGCAAACGAGGTCTGACGTTTGCCATTGGCATTAAAGGGCGAGATGCGTACCAGACGGTGGGTGCCTTTTTCGGCACACAGCAGGCCATAGGCATAGGCGCCTGTGGCAATAAAGGTGGCGCTTTTAATGCCTGCATCTTCACCCTCAGAGACCGAGATGAGATCGACCTTAAAGTGGCGGCTTTCACACCAACGGGTGTACATGCGCAATAACATTTCAGCCCAGTCTTGGGCATCCGTGCCACCTTCGCCGCCGTTAATCGTGACAATGGCGGCTGAATTGTCATACTCGCCGCTGAGCATTCGCTCTACTTCCCACTGCCCCAGCTCTTTTTCAAGGTTATCGAGGCTGACGGCAATATCGGGCAAAACCGAAGGATCGTTTTCCTCTTTGGCCATTTCAAGTAAGCCTTCACTGTCAAGGAGGGTATTGTCCCAGCGGACAATGCGGTCCCGTTCGGCTTGTAGGGCATTGAGTTCTTGGGTGGTGCGGGCGGCTTGTTCGGGGCGATCCCAAAAGCCCGGCTGTTGTGTTTCGGCCTCAAAACTCTCGATCTGGGAACTTAGCTCAGTGAGGTCAAAGTGACCTCCGGATCGATTGATACTGCCCAGACAGGGCTTGTAGCTTTTCGGCTACCTGACTAAATTCCATGGCGAGAACTCCTTGTCATCTGTTCTTTCCCATTATAGGGGATACCCGTCAAGGTCGGTAAGTTTAAGCGAAAGGCCAATGCCGGGCTGGGGACTGTTTCTCAAAAGCTTAATTGTTTTGACATGGAACTGTTTCACCTGTTAACATTTTGTTCTTAGTGGTTAATATGAATACGTGCATGTTTCAATGGATGTAGACTGTTTGCTTTTTCCTATACGGGTGTCGACCATCGTAATAACCCATGAGATGGCTAGCATCTGAAAAAATTGCTCGGTTCATAATCTATTGGCTTTAAGTGCCCCATTTTAGTTGGATATTGGTGATTTAAAGATAAATGAGTAATAGTAAGTTTAGCCAACCCAAAAGAATCTTATTGGTTTCTCTGTTGTTATGTGCTGCGGTGGGGGGCTATTACTTCACCCGATCTCATCAGCCACCTGCTGCTTCAGCGCAGACGGAAAAACCTGGCGGCGGCAGAAATGTCCGCGCAGCGCTGGTTAAAACCAGCCCTGTTTTGGTCTCCAATCTCCCAATCACGCTGGATGCCATTGGCAATGTGGAAGCTTTAGAAACCGTTTCGGTGCAATCGCAAATGACGGGGCAACTGAAGCGCGTTTATTTCACCCAGGGTGATTATGTCAAACAAGGGCAGCTTTTGTTTGACATTGATGCCCGTTTACAAGGGGCTTCCGTCAACCAAATGAACTCTTTGGTGGCCCGCAGCAAGGCCAATATTCAGCAGGCTCGTGCTGCTTTGGCACGATCTTCGACCCAAATTGCGGTGGCGGAAGCCAACCTCAAGCGCGATTTGGCCCAGCGCGACTTTGTGGCGGCTGAGACCGCCCGATCCAAAAGCTTGTTGGATAAAAAATACGTGTCGCCGGAAGAGTATGACCAAGCCAAAACCAACCTCACTACGGCCAACGCCACCATTGAGGCTGCTCGGGCTGCTTTGGTCAATGCCCGTGCTCAGGTGGAGGCGGATAAAGCGGCATTACAAACGGCCATTTCTTCGGCTAATGCAGATCAAGCGAGCTTGGAAGCTGCCCGGATTGAGTTGGGTTTTACAAAAATTTATGCCCCTATTTCGGGTAAAACAGGCCCCTTGTTGATTAACGCAGGCAATAGCGTTCAGGCCAACGCAAGTGTCCTGGTCAATATCAAAAAGATTTCCCCGATTTTTGTGGATTTTTCCGTACCTGAAAAACATCTCAAGGCATTCCAGCAGGCCATGCCAAATAAATTGTCTGTCACCGCCAAATTGCAGGGTGAATCACAAACCCACACCGGACAACTGGTTTTTATCGACAACGCGGTGAATAAAAGTACCGGGACTGTCTTACTCAAATCGCGTTTTCTGAATGAGGGGGGGCAGTTATGGCCGGGACAGTTTGTCAATGTGACTGTGCAGTTGGGGATTCAGCAAAAAGCCCTCAGTATTCCGGCCCCAGCTTTACAAAAAGGGCCAGAGGGTGATTTTGTCTACACAGTGGTGGATGGCAAAGCCCAAGTACAGCCGGTTGTCGTAGAGCGGATTGCTGATGGCCGTGCCGTGATTGCCAAAGGCCTGAGTGCGGGTCAAGCGGTGGTGATTGAAGGGCAACTCGGTTTGGCCCCGGATGCCCCTGTGGAAGTGGCCGGGGGGGAAAAATCATGAACCCCATCCGCATCTTTATTGAGCGCCCAGTTGCCACCACGTTGGTGATGCTGGGCATTTTGCTCTTTGGGTGGATCGGCTACACCCAATTGCCTGTCAGCGACTTACCCAACGTTGAATTCCCCACCATCAGTGTCAATGCCAGTTTGCCAGGGGCCAACCCA
>DLGM01000039.1:206-4834 GCA_002482705.1 Cyanobacteria bacterium UBA7694 | reverse complement strand
AGCACCCGCCGCTATGCTGCCTAAACCAGCCCGTAATAAGTTTCTCATAGAAGGATTGGTCAGAAAATCTTGAACGTCTTTCACACCAATCCAAACATCCATGGCTGCAACGCCCACGGTCAGCCCTTGTGAAACTTTACCCAGTGTCTGCGAGGTGGTGTTTAAACCCGTACGTACCAAGCCGGTGGCACCCGTCGCTGCACTTTGGGCCGCTAAGTTGGCAACCGTATCACTGTGACGCGCAGCTAAAGCCACCACATCGTCTCCGTACTCAAGGGTGAGACGGGACAACTGAGAGAAACTGGTCCCAATGGCTTTGGTACTGTTCATCACTGCTTTTAAATTTTGTGGTGAGGGGTCATGAGAAGCCCGTGCAAAAGTGTCGTCGAGGGTTTCCAGTGAAGCAGCCGCCGCAATTGGGGCAGCAGCCAGACTCAACGCATTTTGCACGGGGCCCCGTGCCAACTTCTCCCCAATATCGACGGCCGCTTTTAGGTTCACAGCATTAATATCACCTTGGGTCAAACGTTGTGTTTTTTCAAGGTTAGCGGCAATAGCAGTGGCATCTTTCGCGTGCTGTCCCACCAAACCGGAACCCATAATTTTGCGCGTGGTAGCCTCAACCCCCACCAGAGCTTGCGCCACTTCGGCATCAGGTGCAGCGGAAGGCTTCTCAAGCTCCTGACGGAATTGGGAGAAATGGGTATAGGTTCCAATGGCGTTTAGAGTATTCACCCTTCTATTATCGCCATTCTCAGGGGCTGAGATTCCTATATCAAGGTTAACAAAGACTTAAACTTAAGTTAGATCACCCACGATCCATCACTTTATTAGCCCCACCCCTTTTCGTTTATCCCTACAAAGGGGATATGTTAAGATAACAGCAAGGTAATTCCCTATTTATGAACTGCTTTATCCATCCGCANNNNCCTGTGTTTCCTGTGGGAAAGGGGTGTGCGTCATTTGCCTCAACAAAGAGGGCGGGCGCATTTATTGTGACTCATGTGCCCGCATGCGTCCCAATGTCGCAGATACACTCACAGGTGTAGGGCAAACGCTCGAACGCGCAGTCAGCTTGGTTAGCACCAAAAATCGTTATCTAGCCGCCATTCTTGCCATTTTTATGGGTTCTATTGGAATCCATAAATTTTACCTAGGGCAAATTGGATGGGGGATTTTGTACATCCTATTCTGCTGGACAGGTATCCCCGCTTTGGCAGGATTTGTCGAAGGTTTGTTGTACTTGCTGAGCAGTGACGAAGGTTTTGCTCTCCGCTACGGAAGAGGCCCCTTTCTCGTCGAAACCAGACCTGTTTATACCAGTTTGGGTCGTACCAACCTTGAATACTCAAAACCTGCTCTGCGCACCCCAGAGGAACAGGAGCGCATGATTTTACAGCTCGCCAGCGCGCGTCAAGGGGTACTTAGCGTGGCTGAAATTGTGGCCGAAAGTGGGCTCAGCATTGAAAAAGTTGAGAATCAACTCGCCCACCTCTCAGCTAAAAATATCACCCGCGTTGAGATTGACGAAAACGGACGCATTTTTTACCTCTTTCCCGACTTTCAAAGGCCGTTTCTGAGCTAAAGACGACCGTAATAAAGGCTTGCCTCCAAGCACTATCCCACCGCATGATAAATGATGCAAAAATTATAAATATTGCATCTTAAAATCTTTTGGGAGGCTTATGAAATACAAACAGCTCACCCTCTTTAGTACTCTGTTCTTATTGCCTGCTGTTGCTGTTGGTATCTGGTTCTATAGTGAAAGTGCCAAAGCAGCAACAGAACCCCCGCAAAAGCTGATGGATTATGTGGATATGCAGCGTTATGGGGGAGTCTGGTACGAAATCGCCCGCTTCCCCAATCTCTTTCAGCCCGTTGAACACCTCGCAGGCACTGATACTTACGAATTTTTACCCAACGGCGACATTAAAGTCACCTATGGCTGGCGCGAAAAAAGTGTTGACGGCCCACCTAAAAAAATGGAGGGCAAAGCTTGGATTGAGGATCGCAAAACCAATGCCAAACTCAAGGTTCAGTTCTTTTGGCCCATTGCCGCAGATTATTGGATTCTTGAGGTTGGCCCGGAGTATGAATATACGGTGATTGGTTACCCGGATCGCTCGTTATTGTGGATTATGGCCCGTACTCCCACTCTGGCAGAAGATACCTATAACGGTATTTTAGAACGCCTCAAAGCTCAAGGTTATGATACCCAGAAACTGGTCAAAATTCCCCAGCCCCCTCTGGCACCCCGTCAATATCCGCCCACAGCCGAATAGGGCTTACTAAAAAGCCCCCCGGAATCGGGGGGCTTTGATAGACCTAGTTGGTTTCCAGATCTTCCAGTGGCGTCGACTTAGTGGAGTGGAAGATATCAGAGTTTGCAGGATCAGAGGCTCCGTTACTCCAGAGAGCACTGATACGCCCACGGGTATCTACCACCACCAACGGACGATCCGCCGGGATTTTATTGGCCGATCCTGGCACATTGTCATACCCCAAGAAAGTCACGCCACCCACTTGTCCGGGAGTCGGAGTGGGAATTGGTGTGCCGCTGGGGTTGGGTGTCGGCGTGGGGAAAGACGTCGGCGTCGGGGTAGGTGTTGCCAATATGCCGCTGTAATTGCGGGGGATCTCCCAGCCCTCATTGGTACGACGGCGATAACGCAGAATTTGTGTCCCATTGTCTAAAGAAGAGGCCCAAACTGCGTTCACGTTGCCAATCTGATCAATATACAGCGAAGCATGGCTCAAGACCGACAAGGGAACCCCTTGCACTTCATGAACGGGCTCAGAACGCGACCAAGTTGTGTTTGAGCGGAAGAGATACTGAATGGTATCATCACTGCGACGAATGAGGTGAAGGCGATTGAGACGATCCACACGCATATCTAGGTTACGGCGCAGGGACTGATTATTGCTCTGATTAAAGGGGACGTTTTCAACGGGCGTAAATTTTTTACCATCCCAGCTGATGTACTGAACCTGTGAGCTATTATCCACTTCCCAAGCAATGTGTACCATCCGATCGGTACCCACTGATACGCGCGGACGGATCGCCTGAGTTGTGCTCGGCGAAACGGTAATCGGAGCCCCCCAAGCCTTGCCATCATATTCACTGAGCATCACCGTACGCACATTATTCGCATCAAGCTGTGACCAGACTGCAAAAGCATGGTTATTGATTGGGTTAATGGCAATATCAGGATGATCAGCACCCACATCTTGGGTAGGCTGTTGCACAGAAATAATTTGAGGTTGCAGCCACTTCACACCGTCAAAACGGCTGAAAGCAATCCGGCGACCCTTAAAGTCGGGGTTATCACTAAAGGCAGACCACACCACATGGGGCGTCCGATCAATGCCAACACCTACTGCCGGGTTACGGCCACCCCGCAATTTGTTATCACCAGGCAACGAAACAAAGCGGTTGTCCGTTGACCAAGTAATCCCGTTCCAGCGGCTGTAAAGCACAGAACCGCTCTCTTCGCTGTCTTGGAAACCGTCTTGGCGCCAAACCATATGAATGCCGTCCGAACCATCGACCTCAGCATCCGGTTGATCGGAAGAACCAATATTGGCAGAAGCATTAAAAGGGTTGATCAACCAACCCACTTTTTTGACTTCCATGTTCACAACCGTACGGCCATTGGCCGTCACTACAGCAGGCTTGGTGGCACTGACTTCGTCAAGGTTGACAATCCGATCCCCTTCAACACGGTAACCGGAGGCCACTACACGTACACGCCAAGTGCCGGGAGGCACGTTGTCGATCCGATAGGTCACATCCACGGTCACACTGTTAGGATCATCTGCTGATTCAATATCGTCCGCTGTGGGCGGAGGAGCTACAACAATAAACGGACGGGAAGCGGGATCATTGGTAAATACGATCGCTGCATCACCGGGGGATAAACCTGTAATCGTCCCCGTCACGTTGCCGGCTCGCACAACCGGGTTAGGCGGCACAATCAGGGGCACTTCTCCCTGAGCTGCAATAATCACGTTCGCAAAGGCATCAAAGTTAACCAGAAACGGGCTGGCAGCACTTTTGCCTTCCATGATCAGGGCCTGCAAGCGAGTCGTGTCAACCTTAGCGGCAAAGTCACGGTTGCGGGTGCGGACACGCTCTAAGACTTCGGCGACTGCGGTGGTTGTGGGGGTCACATCAATATCGGGAATGGTAGCTGCCGACTCAATGCTGAAAACCCCTTTGACACGGGCTCCGGGCACTTCGTCGAGGTCATCCATGCCCTGAACCGAAATGATGTAATTTTTGCCCAAGGGAACTTCAACACGGGCGACCATCCCCCCTTGATCAAGAGGGATTACTTTTTCAGCGCGGAAATCGGTCGTGACATTGGTAATGGTGACGCGAATCCGGTTGATGCGGTTTTCTTCAAGGGCCTGGGTTTTAAAGTTGTTATATTCGTGTAAAGCCGGAAAGGCTTTGGCATAAGGCAACTCTAAACGCAGGTTGATCGTGCCATGGGTGGTACGCAAGGCCAAAGGAGAGGCAATGACATTGGCCGCCGTGGGCGCAGTAGTGTTTGCCAAATTCTGGCAGCTGAGGGCGCTAATGCCCACCAGAGAGGCGGCCAGAGCCAAACTGAGAATGCGGGTAT
>DLGM01000039.1:0-146 GCA_002482705.1 Cyanobacteria bacterium UBA7694 | reverse complement strand
AATTTGATAAGGGTGTTCACAATGCCGGACTGCACTTCGACAATCACGGTGTTGCTGGTAACGTTCCCAGCGGTGGCAATCAGGTTGGTAACCCCTGTGGCGACAGCCGTCACCACGCCCGTACTGTTGACGGTCGCAACCGGCTC
>DLGM01000216.1 GCA_002482705.1 Cyanobacteria bacterium UBA7694 | reverse complement strand
GCTCCGCGGTATAATCGCCCTGTCCCTGTAACTCCTTGAGGCGCTGGTTATAGGTCAAGGCCTCTTGGTTGCCGGGAAACCACAACCGCACGTGGTGGGGCTCTAAAATGCGGCGCACAATCACCTGATGGCGCGGGTCGGGCAGCAACATGGCTGGGCCGCGCGCCAGGGTGATTTGCCCGGTTTGGCGGTTGAGCACATAGCGCCCTTCTCCGGCGGGGATGGCAACGGCATAATGGATTTCCTGGCGGCCGTATTTGATGATCGCATGCTCTGGGCGCGGGAAATAGATCATTTGCTCGCGCCCGGTAATAAACAGCTCATCGCCAACTTTGTAGTCGCGTCCTGCTTCTGAGTAAGGGGCAATGACCTTCACATAAATACCGCTGTTCTCGTTGAGTTCAATCGCTCGGAATTTGCGTGTCCCTTGGCGCTCGACAAAGGTTTCCGTCGGTGTGGGGTACACCACGTCCGGCCCCTGAATAAAGCGCTTATTGCCGTCTTCATCGAGCAGGATGCAATATTCCAGCCGCTCTAGGGTGACTGCTTCGCGCACATACTGCCCATGGGGATCGCGCACGACTTCAATGCCAGTTGGTGGGATATAAAAGGATACATCCGTACCACGAATGACCAGCAGCTTGCCCATGGTCAAATCCGGGGTTTCGAGTTCGGGGGCCTCTTCGCCGGGGTTCTGGGGCTTGATCACCGCCTGGGACCAGTGGCGCAGGGCAGCGTCTTCATCATAAACCCGTGCCAGCAGGTACTGATTCGAGCGCAGGTGATGCCCTTTGAGGATGCGACTCATTTGGCCCGGCCACAGGGCGAAGGATACGGGGCCGGGGCGGTTGACCTTATGGCCAATATCCAGTTCCGGCAAATTGTTGACCGTGCCATTTTTGGGGGGAGCCCCATCTTTAGCCGGGTTCTTTAACACGATGTACCAACCTTCGGGGGCGGTGGCAAAAATCTGTGTGGACTGCTCCAGTGAACAGCGCTCAAAACGTTTGCTGCTTTCGTTAAAGCCTACGGGCTGGTCGGTATTGGCCAGGCTGGTTTTGTAGGGGCCTACATAAACATTAATGTTTCCCTTGGTTTGATCGGAAATAAACGCATATTCGTTGGGTGCTAAGACTAAATCGCGTTCCCGTGTTGATTCTCCCATGATCTGTGCATCCTTTCTTGTAAACATCTTATAAGTGTATTATGTACACTTGTTTGAAAAATTACAAGTCTATCCGCTCACAGTTTGAGTGTGATGTTGGTGACAGAAAGTCTGAGAAGACACAACCGGCTTGTGCGGAGATGGGAGATGCTGTTGAAATGGTGTGGCGGTATGATTGGATGGTTTGACTTTTTTAAACGGATCGACGGCCTGTGAGGCGGGCATGTTTGCGCGCCAGCCACTCATCCTGAATATATCCTTTCCACCAGCGCAGGGTCAGGCGCAGAATCAGCAGAGACTCAATCATCCGAAAACAGACGGTCCAAAAGCGTTCCATAAGTGGGCCTCCTTGGCTTGACCCTTTGAGCATAAAGGATGCTTTGCCAGTCTAGGCGCGTTCTCGAATTTGAGAATGGGATAACAAAAGCCCCCAAACTTTGTTTGGGGGCTTTTAGGTGCCGATGGTCGGAGTCGAACCGACACGAGGGGATACCTCGGCTGATTTTGAGTCAGCTGCGTCTGCCATTTCGCCACATCGGCGGATGCGTAGCGGTATTATAACGGATTTATTGGAGAGGTGCTAGCGGAATTGGACATGGATTTGGGGGTTTTTCACCCATCAGCACGGCGCGGATATTGTCGCGGCAGCACAAAAGCATGGCCAAACGGGTTTCGCGGGTGGCGGAACCCAGGTGGGGAGCCAGTACTACATTCTCCAATTCGGTTAACCCGTCACTGAGTTTGGGTTCGTATTCATAGACATCCAGGGCGGCTCCGCCCAAGTGCCCAGCTTTGAGGAGTTCGACCAGGACGGCTTCCTCAATGGCGGTACCACGCCCGGTATTCACCAATAGAGCGGTGGGTTTGAGTAACTGTAAACGGCGGCGGTTGAGCAGGTGATAACTTTCGGCATTGGCAGGCAAATGGAGTGACACCACGTCTGCTTGGGCCAATAATTCTTCGAGGGGAAGGGAAATGGCTCCTGTGGCTTGTTCAAAAGCCGTTTGGCGCGAGCGGTTAAAATAGGTCAAGCGCATGCCAAAGAAGTGGGCGATCCGCCCGAAGGCCTGTCCAATGCGGCCACAGCCTACAATCCCGAGGGTTTTACCCCGCAGACCGGTGCCCAATAGTTGATTGGGGGCCCATCCCTGCCACTGGCCGGAACGGACTAAGCGTTCGCCTTCGCCAATGCGCCGGGCCAAATTAAGCAATAAAGCCCAGGCCATTTCGGCGGTGGCTTCGGTCAACACATCGGGGGTATGGGTGGCCCAAATGCCCGCTGCCTGAATAGCGGCCACATCAAGGTTTTCATATCCGACCCCATGGTTGGCGATGATTTTTAAAGGCCCACCGCTGATTTCGGCCATCAGGGAGGCGTCGATGCGGTGGGACAGTGTGCTGATCACGGCTTCATGGGTGCTTAATATGTGGCGTAGGCTGTCCCGATCTGAGGCTTCGCACAGGGTGACCTCCCAGGGCTCCGCTTGCAGGGCGGCCCAGCCTTCCGGCAGAACCTCCCGCAGCAGAGCTACCCGAGGGGGCATTAGCGGATCAGATCAATGGTGCGGGTATTGGGGGTAATGTCAAAGGCGACATCTTCCCAGATTAAAGTGGTGCCGCCAGCCGTGTAGGTGCCATTGACGTACCACATGCCGGTGCTGATAAACAGGGAGCCTTCGCCATTGGCGTTGGTGCGTACACGCTGTACTTCGCGTCCAGCGGCGACTTTGGCCAGTTCGTCGTTGAGGCCCCGGTAGGCGCGTGCTTCCCAGTTGGGCAGCAGGGTTTCGCGGTAGGCTTGGCTATCGGCTTCAAACAAGGCGTTGTTGAGGCGGGTTTGTTCGGTACAGCCACTGGAGGTGCAGACCTTTTCGACGATTTGGTACTTGCTGGCATTCTGTGAGGGAGCGGTGGGCATGGCTTCGACATTGTTGCGAATGGCCAACTCACGCTTGATGCGCGCCAGTGGATAGGGGTAGACGGTGAATTCGGTGTCAGGTACTGGCAAAACCTGGCGGCTGTCGTTGATCATGGCGACGCGGAAGCGTACGTTGACGTCTTGGGCCGGGCCTGAAGCTGAGGCAGAGGGCACCGGGACAGGTGTATACGCGGGGAATGGAGTGCCTGTGGGGAAGGGCGTTGGCTCAGGCGTGGGGGTGGGCACCGGAATAATTGTGGGCTCCGGGCTGGGCTCGGCACTGGGGCTAGCGCTTGGGCTGGCACTGGCATTGGGAACTTCCGGGGCAGGCGGGACATTACAGGCGCTCAGAGCCAAAACGGCGGCACAGAGGGTGGCGGCGGTGAGGGGTTTAAACATGGGGACAATTCTCCGGGTGCAATTTCGAGGATAATAGGCCTCTAACCCACAGTATAACAATGTAGGGGCGTATCGCATACGTCCCCGCCCACATCCGTGCGTATCACATACGCCTTGCCCACATCCACGTGACGGTATACACCGTCACGTGGATGCGGCCACCGCAAGGACCGACTGCGTTCTAGCCGTGTATTTTTGAATAGGTTCTGAGTGCCTAAGATCAGACCGACTGCAAAATAGACCGGTTCTGCGGCTGAGTGGCCTGTGAGGCAATGACTAGGGATAGACGTCGGGCTGCGCAGCGCTGTGGGCAAGATCCGTCTCGGGGGCTTCCGGTGCAAGAGCCTCGATGGCTACATGATGGGGCATTCCGTCGTTTTCAGCGGGCATTTCGATCAGCAGCCGCTGCAACCACTGCACCACCGCCCACATGGCCAGCAGATCAGCTTCGTTGTAGGCCAGCAGTTGGCGCATAATTTCGTTGCGGCGCACCTCGTTTTTCATGGTTGCGGCCTTCATGTAGTTGACCACCGACCAATAGCCGGAAAACTCTTTGTCCGGGCGCTCATAACCCACATACTGCTCAATCACCTTGAGGCTATAACTCGGCAGGGGGACCACAACCGCCTGTTTGAGCAAGACAAAGAAGTCGAGCAAATTGCGCAGCACGCGGCGGCCTACATGGCTGCGGTCGCCGTAGCGCTTGATGTAGCGTTGGATGCTCAGGGGCTCAAAGGTGCCCCAGTGGACAAAGGGCACATCACCGTAAGTGTCAAAGATATGGGCGCAGTTCTCAAGGAAAAGCTCCCAGTTTTCTTTGTCTGACTGGCGGGATAAATCGGGGGAAATGGTCTGCATATTCTCATGGGCATCGCCGGTCAGGTAAATGCCCCAGAGGTAGACTTTGTCTTGGTGCCCGGCTTGGGCTGGAATACCTTCAAGGTCGAACATAGCCCAATACTTGGTTTGGGGCAGTTCGGGGCGTGACAGCAGGACCGGGCGCTGATGGGTGAGCGATTCGGCCATACCTAGGATATGCCGGGCCTTGGTTTCGCCCACGGGGCGTGGAAAGGCCCCATCTTGCCATTCGAAGGCCGCCAGAGAGGTGGGGGTGTGGTGTTCAAGCAGGCTCTTGACCTGGGTATGCCCCGCTTCCCGCAGAGCAAGAATGAGAGAGGCCTCGATATTGGGAATGAGCGAGACATCACCTTCGGCTTCAGCTTTGGCCCAACAGTGGTCATGGAAGTTACAGTTTTGGCATTTGGTCCAGCTGACGGGGCTATAAGGCTCTTCTTTGGCCTGTTTCAGGCGTGTCAGAGTGGTGATAAACTCACGCATTTGTTCTGGGTCAGCCGGGGGAATGGTGACAATTTTACCCACCGAGTTGAACACTTCGAGGCGGACCGGGGGCAAATGGAAAATTTCTTGGAATAACCAGCCATGAAACTGAATGCCCACATAAGCATCCGGGTGGCCATCGCGGGTGATTTTTTTGCCGGAACGGCAGTGGCGCAGCACATAACCGTCTTCTTCCAAGATTAAGAAGTCGGGCTCAGCCCAGGTTTCCCAGTCTTGGTCGTCGATCAGCAGCCAGGTGCGGATGACGGGTTTATAAATGACGGGCACGGCTTTTTGCATGGCCCGGACGGTGGCCTCGACCCGGCTTTGTAAGTCGCCTTGGCTCAAATCGAGGTATTCAGCAAAATGTTTGCGGTGTTGGCGTTCGATATGTAAATCAGCTTCGCGCAGGGTGCTGTCAAAAGAAAAAGGGCTCTCGGGTTTGCCGACATCGGCTTGGGCCAAGAGAAACACCCGCCGTTCACAGCGGGAAGGGCGGAAAAGATGGCTGATATCGAGGTCACTAAATCGCATAAGTGCATCAATTATAGGGCAGAAAGGGCCGCATTACCAATGAGATAGAGACCTTCCATTCATGATTTAACGCTTTTTCGTTCTGCTTCAACGGCGCTGTAAGCTTAAGACTACGCGCCCGATCAGGGTCAGCACGCCGAGCCCACATCCGGTCATGAGGCACAGTCCAAACAGCGGGGTCCAGCCCTCACCAAAGCCCGGCGTGATACCTATTCCCATGCCGAGACAGAAGAACAGCCAGGCGATGCGCGAGAGGCCATCCAAGGCCGGGCTGTCACTGTTGGGCTCCGGGCGCAGCAGCCACCCGCCCACGCCAATCAGAACCAGAGCGATCCCACCCGTGACCGCAAAACTTGAGTAACTGCGGGGACCCTGGGCGTAGGGCCAATACACCGGTATAGAGCTCAGCATCGGCCAGCCAAACAGCCAGGCCAGCCCGCCGAGCCATTGCCAGCCCCGAGGCTCAGACCTGTGCCGGGGCCGGGACATTAGACAAATGCATGAGTATATCTTCAGCGGTGGCGGGCAGCTTCAGTTGTTGGNNAAGCCAGCGCGTTTTTGATGGCGGCCCAGACAGACAATCCCAGCAACAGGGGGGGCTCGCCGACAGCCTTACTGCCGCGCACATTGCCGGTATTGTGCGGGTTGTCGAGCAGGCGGATATTAAAGTTGCGCGGCACATCCTGGATATTGGGGATTTTGTAGGTGGTGGGGGAGTGGGACAACAGCACGCCCTGGTCGTTGTAGACCAGTTTTTCGCAGGTGACCCAGCCCATGCCCTGGATAAAGGCCCCGGACACTTGTCCGTGGTCGATACCGGGGTTGATCGAGCGGCCCAAATCCATCAGGATGTCCACATCCAGAACCTTGAGTTCGCCAGTGAAGCGGTCGATCAGCACTTCGCTGAGGGCGACCCCGTTGGTATAGTACTGGAAAGGATGCCCTTGGCCTGTGTCTTTGTTGAAGTGGATTTCCGGGGTTTTATAAAAGGCATAATCCCCCAGTGAGACGCGGTTGAGATAGGCTATTTTGACGAGATCCGGGAAAGCCATGCGGCGCTCGGGGACTTGGCTGTCGTAGACAAAGCCCTCGGCAAAGACCACGCTGTCAGTAGGGGTTTGAGGATCGATGATCAGCTCGTCAAAGGCCCCCCGCTCGCTTTGGGCATAGTGGGCCAAAAAGGCCGCCGCCAAACGTTTTTTGAGATGGTTACAGGCCATCAGCGCGGCTGAACCATTGATGTCGGTACCACTTGAAGCGGCTGTTGGCGAGGTATTGTGGTTGCGCTCGGTGGAGGTGGCCAGCACCACCACTTCTGCTGGGGTAATGCCAAAGGCTTCGGCCACAATCTGGCTGATTTTGGTATTGACGCCTTGGCCCATTTCCGTGGCCCCGGTTGACACTTGTAGGGTGCCGTCCTGGTGGATATTGACCACGGCGCTGCCCTGGTTGAGAAAGCGGGTGGTAAACGAGATGCCAAATTTGACGGGGGTGAGCGCCAACCCCTTGAGGTGGGTGTGGCTGGGGGGGTTAAACTGATCCACCAAAGCCCGGCGTTCTGTATAACCAGAGCTGTTTTCCAGATCGCTGAACAGCTCGGGCAGGGTATTGTTTTCAATCACTTGCCCATAGGGCGCGGTGTTACGCTCTTCACCCTGATAAACGTTGACCTTGCGCACTTCCAGGGCATCTTTGCCCAGGGTAATGGCAATCGATTCGATAATGCTTTCGATCATGGCCACGCCCTGAGGGCCGCCAAAGCCTCGGAAGGCGGTGTTGGGAGGCGTGTGGGTGCGGCAGATGCGGCCGTTGATGTCAGCGTTTTCGAGGTAATAGGCATTGTCTGAGTGCAGCATGGCGCGCTCCATGACGGACGTTGACAAATCGGCGTAAGCGCCGCCATCAGAGAACAAATCGACCTTGAGGCCGGTGATGCGCCCGCTGTCATCAAAGCCCACTTCGTACCAGCTTTTAAAGGGATGGCGCTTGCCGGTGCTGCCCATGTCATCGTCTTTGCTCAAAATCAGGCGGGCCGGGCGCTGGAGCTTTTGGGCTACCAATCCGGCAAAGGCTGCAAACGGTGCGGCTTGTGATTCTTTGCTGCCAAAACCGCCGCCCATGCGTTTGACAATACAGGCGACCTTGTTTTGCGGCAGCCCTAGGGCTTCAGCGACCAAATGCTGCACTTCGGTGGGGTGTTGCGACGAAGAGTGGATTTCGAGGTAGCCGTGTTCGCCTGGGTACACTACGCAGGCGTGGGATTCGAGGTAGAAGTGGTCTTGCCCGGCATTTTCAAAGGTACCCCTCAGAGTATAGGGGCTACGAGCCAAGGCGGCGGTTACATCCCCGCGCCGAATAAAGCGTGGGATGGCGATAAAGCTTTCAGCGGCACGGGCATCGTCAATGGTGAGAATGGGGGGCAATACTTCAATGTCGAGTTTGACAGATTTTTTTGCTTCTTTGAGGGCGACGCGACTTTCAGCGGCGATGACCACAATCGGCTCACCCACGTACATGACCTTATCGGCAGCCAATAGCGGCTGATCCTGGATAATGGTGCCCCAGACATTGTGGTGCAAATCGTGGTGGGTAAAAGCGGCCACCACACCGGGCACACGCAGGGCCGCTTCCGTATCAACACCGCGCAGGTTGCCATGGGCCACCGGGCTTGTGACCACATCGACCCACAGTTCGCCCCGTTGCAAAGGGCGGTCATCAATAAAAATTGACTCGCCGGTTACATGTCCTCGGGCTGCATCATGGGGAATATTTTTGCCGTGCATCGGGCCGCTCCTTTTGGGGTGCCGAAAGGGGGCTTTCGGCGTGTGTTGTCTGGTTTTCACATTATAACAGAGAGCTTAATGGGCCGTTTGACTCTTTAGCTTTTCCATTCCTTATCTTTCTCTTAATCAAAATATAAGAATGATCCCAAAGGCCGTTTGCTATAATCAATCCATGTAGAAGAGATTTCAAAGAGGATGTCATCAAATCATGGCAAATTTATCTGTTCAGTCTAATCAGCCCTTACTTCCCGTCAATACCCCCAAAGCTGCTCCCGCTGCCAAAGCTGAGAGCACTGCCAAAGCCCCTGAACAAGCAGCCATGAGCAAAGACAGCGTTGAATGGAAGAGCGTTCCTGCTTCTGATCGCGTCAAAACCGCAATTGCCACCACCTTCAAAAAGACCATTATCCCTTATACCGTAGGGGGCGCTTTGGTTGCTCCTGCTGCGGGTGCGGTGATCGGCGGTTTTGTAGGTGCTTTTTCTGGTCAAGCGGGTAAATTCGCGCTGGAAGGTGCCAAATTCGGTTCCCGTTATAGCCTCCATGGCGCTGCTGCGGGTGCTGTGATTTCCGGTGTGGATGCTGCCGTGACGGGCACGGTGGTCGGTACTTCCCCTGACAAACAGTCGGCTATGGTCCGTATGGGCAGCATTACCCTGATCACGGGCTTATTGACTGCTGAAGATGGTTGGGATGTGCTCGGTGCGGGTGTCGGCGGTGCTGCTGAGTCAGTCCGGGCCGCTCGTATCTTTGATGCCACCAACGAAGCCCTGCAAAAGAAATAAACCTTTGTTGCTGCCAACAGCCGTCCCATGAGGGCGGCTGTTGGCTTGTAAGTACAGCCCTTCTGATATACTTTCTTCAACAGCTCTGTGCAGGTAACCAGCTCTTATGACCAGCGTTCCCCCCTCCGATGCCTTTTCCCCTGCGCCTCAACGCGTCAGCAAAACCAGCCGGACAACGCCTCAACGCCAGACCCAACCCCCCAAAAAGCCGCCCAATAATGCCCATTGCTGTACCGGTTGTGGTACCTGCACTCCCATTCGCTCTGATCAAGTGCAGGTGAACCCTCCACCCAAAGGCCCGTTACGCAGCGTCAGCGATATTCGCCTCAATCATAGCGTCAGCCAATTTGTGCAAGAGGCTGAAAGCCTGTTCCTCAAACTCGACCAAAACCTTGATACCAAGCTAACAGATGCAGAGTTGCAGCCCTTCCGCAGTAAGGCTGCCACCCCTGAGGAGCGTTATCGCCAACACGCAACAGTGGCTAAACTCCAGGCCTATGGCCCGCAACTCGATGGCAGTACCAATGGCCTCGAATTGCCCGAAATCAAGAGCGTGCTGCCCCAGGATGGCAAGCTCACCCAATTGGGGGCTGATATTGCCCGCCAGTCGCTGTTTGAGCCGTTTATGGTCCAGTCTCTTAAAGATCCGGCATTGTTATCAGCTCCCCCGGCTGCTTATTCCCTCACGGCTGGTCAGATTCGCAAGACCGATATGGAAGAGACCTACCGGGGTCTCAATAACCACACCCAAGTGACCCGTCACGAAGTCACGATGCAAACCCATACCCTGCACATGGGTGACCAAAAAATCACTATTGATATGCCCGTAGCAGGCATCCCTGAAGGGGCTGCACTGCCAACGCTGGAGCAAATTGCCAAAGGTGTGGCCCGCATCCCGGCCCCGCTGCGGGCTGATTTAGAGCGCGTGGTGGTCAATCCTTACAGTTACCGTTTTGCAATTGGTGAAAACGATGATCACCGTGCTGATATGACGGCAGGAGATGGTCTGGTTACGTTGTATGCCCTTGAGCGCACCGATGAAGCATTGACCTTAACCCTGCTGCATGAACTCGGGCATGTGCAGTCTTTTGCCAAATGGTCGTATGATACGGATGCCAAAGGCTGGCAGCAGTGGCGCACAGCCATGGAAAAAGATGGGGTTGCTCCCTCTCGTTATGCCCGTGAAAATGCCTCCGAGCCGGGCCACGAAGATTTTGCCGAAGCAACCGTTGCTTATTTCCTCACTCAGAATACGCCCCAACATGCGGAATTTAAAGCCATGTTTCCGGCGCGCTTTGCGATTCTCGATCAGCTGAACCGTCCCTGAGTTCCCCCATGCGGTGGCTGCTCTTGGTTTGCCTGCTGTGCTTGTGCAGTTGTCAAGAGACTGAGCCGCCTCGGGCTGTACAGGGGCACATGGATTTGCGGGCCTGGGAGCTTAACCAGGGCCTTCAACTGCTGAGCGGTGAATGGCGCTTTATTCCTGAACAGCCGGGTTTTCAACCGGGTTTTATCAAGGTGCCGAGCACTTGGAATGACTATTTTCACTCCCATTGGCCCGTCC
>DLGM01000177.1:5148-13674 GCA_002482705.1 Cyanobacteria bacterium UBA7694 | reverse complement strand
AGCCGGAGAGCGCATTCAGCGAGGGGAACGCCTGTTGCGTGAAACCAGCAGCCTAATTGGCCCAGACGCCCCAGCAGACAAACGTTTTGCCCAAAACCGCATGGCCTGCGCCAGTTGTCACCTGGAAAATGGCCGTCAGCCTGATGCTGTGGGCTTTGTTGGCATTGCTCACCGTTATCCCCGGCGTTGGGAAGCCCTCAATCGGGAAGTTTCACTGGCCGAGCGCATTAATGGCTGCTTGGTCCGCAGCCTCAATGGGCGTCCTATGCCCATTGACAGCCCCGAAATACAGGCCATGGTCAGTTACATGACTTGGCTGAGCAGTAAAGTCCCGGCCGGCCGCACAGTAGACGGGGAAGGGTTATTGTCGATCCAGCTTCCCGAGCGCGCCGCCGACCCCATCAAGGGTAAACAGGTCTATAACTATAACTGCGCAGCCTGCCATGGCAACCAGGGACAAGGACAGCTCAAAACCCCCAACCAGCCCGCCGCCGGTTATGTCTTCCCGCCCGTCTGGGGCCCAGACAGTTATTCCACGGGCTCCGCCATGTACCGCGTGCTGACCGCCGCCCGCTATATCTATGCCAATATGCCTTTAGGGCGAGCCGTGCTCACCCCAGAAGAAGCCCTGGATGTCGCCGCCTATATCAACACCCAGCCCCATCCCAGCCCGACCTTATCCCAACCGGACTATCCCAACCCTGCCACCAAACCGATCGATTATCCCTTCGGCCCCTTTCAGGACAAATTTCCCGAAAGCCAGCATAAACTGGGGCCATTTGGCCCGCTTGAAGCTGCCGCTCAATAGAAGAGCGTTTGGATCTTGTTTGCCACGTGAACATAATTGGTTTGCAACTGCTCCATCGGCTGGGGAAGCAAGGGGTAGTGGATCATATCGCGGGAAAAATGCTCAATCGCCGCCGTCGGTTCAGCAATTTCAGCCAACCCCAAACTGAGACTCATACCCCGCAGCTTATGGGCCGCGCGGCTCAGTTCATCATAGGCGCCAATCTGGTAAAAATGCGCAATCTCAGCCAACAGTTCTGGCGCATGGTTGAGAAACATATCCAAGATTTCACGCAGAAATGCTTCCCCATGCGTTCGGCGTAACTGCTCGATCAAGCCCGTATCCATTGGCATTTACCTTTACCTTCACAGCCAGCCCACGGCCAGATCATAACATGTCCTCGCCGTGGGCGTCCCTTAAGAAAACTTAAGCAAACTACAAGACCCCAAAGGTCAAACTGAGCACCGCAGTAATGTCCTTTTCAATGGAAGAAGTGTCATACATACCATAATCGCTGACTTCCGTTGATTCTGGGCGGGTGATCTGAAAAACCCCTGTCCGCACACTGCGTACGGGTCCGAGCTTGCTGCCAGCGCTGCGGGTAATGCTTTCAGCACGGGTGCGCGCATCTTGCGTAGCCTGAGCCAGCATCTCAATCCGCAGCTCATTCAGTTTGGTGTACAAATACTCTGGTGGAGAAGCGCTAAAAGCCAGGTTACGGGCGATCAATTCACCTGAACTCTGGGCCAAACGGGTAATCGCATCCACATCTTTTAAACGTACTTCAAAACTCCAGGTCATAATATGGGCCTTAATATTGCCCGTTTCCTGGCCATTGGCTAAAACTTCCATTTGTGTGCCTGTGCTGAGATTGCCTTCGGAAATCGCTTCGGCGGGTACTTTTTGCTCTTCTTTGAGAAACTTTAAAACGGTGGCCTTTTGAATTTGTAGCTGCTGATTGGCTTCCTTCTGGGTTGCAGCCTTGAGCGAGATACTGCCGCGCCACATGCCCAAATCGGCGCGAATACTTTTGCGGGCTGAGCCCGTGACCTGAATGGTTTGATCGGCTTGACGCAGTTGGCCAATGCTGTGGGCAACAATACCAGCACTGCCAACAAAACCCAGAGACACAATTGCAGCGGTAACGAGGGGAACAAAAGAGGGAGTGGGCATAAAGCCTCCATAGGGAATTACATCCCTCCTAGACGCGGGGTGATCAGTGATTGTTCAGTGCCATGATACAGATTGCTATGAATCTTTACATTCACCCCTGGCAGCTCAGTTATGATACCCATACATGGAGGCCTCAATGAACTCAGCCCACTGGCATACCTATCTGCCACAATTACAAGCCCTACAACACTTTACCCCCAGTGAATGCCTCATATTCAGCCATTATTTGCAGCTCTTGGCATTTGCCAAAACGGACACACTCATTCGCCAAGGCGAAGAAGCACTGAGCATGGATTTTTTATTGGCAGGCGAAGTCCGTCTCTATCGCCAGGGCATCGATTTGGGTATTGTCAAAGCAGGCAACCACTTTGGTGAACTGGGATTGTTAACGGGCAAAGTTCGCAGTGCCTCGATTGTTGCACTGAGTGATGGATATGTTGCCCGTTTGGATCATGCTGCCTATCAGCAGTTGGCCACATCGCATCCCTCCCTCACCCTGAAATTATTGCAAGCCTTGATTGGCAATTTGGGGCATACCTTGGCAGAAATGACCGATAGCCTCGGCCTGCTGCTGTCCGAACGCTCCTTGCCCCGGCACACCCATGTCGCAATTACCTACGCAGGCCGCACGCAACAGGTGCGCACCGGGACCCCAATCGCCCAAGTGTTAGCCCCTCAAGCGACCCCGGCTGTAGCGGCCTTACTGAATCACCAGGCTGTGTCTCTCAATACCCAACTGTTTTCGGATGCGACCCTCTCTCCCCTGTCTGCGGGCCACTGGGAAGGAGAGCGCATTTACCGGCGCAGTACCGCCCTATTATTGCTCGAAACGCTCTCCCAACTCTATCCCCACAGCCACTTTTATCAAACCCTCGCCCTGGGTGGCACCCAATGGTTCACCGCCGATCCAGGGCTTTCTATCGCCCCAGAAGACGTAGCCCAACAGGTACAGGCCCATATGCAATCAGCCGTGGCCAAACAAATTCGCTTTCGCAGCGAATGGTGGTCAATGGAAGAGGCCATGGCCTATTTCCAAGAACAAGGGCATCCTGAAACCGCTGAACTGCTTCAGATTAAACGATCATCCACCGTCCGGTTGGTCAGTTGCGGCCAATTATATGCACTGGATGTCGGCCCTTTGGTGCCTGACAGCAGCTATTTGGCCTGTTTTCAGGTACATCCCTGGGAAAATGGGCTGGTATTGACCACAACGCCCCTCAATGGGGCCGTTGCCAATTTAATGGCACCTTATGCCCAGCTCATGGCTGCCCACCAGCGTTGGGTGCGCTCCCTCAATGTCAACAGCATGGGGCGCTTTACCCAAGCCTGTATCGACGGCAAAATCAGCACCACCATTCGCGTTGCAGAAGGATTCCACGAAAAGCGCCTGGGGGAAATTGCCGACGCCATTGCACAACGCCCAGACTGCCGCCTGATCTGTATTGCCGGGCCCTCTTCCTCCGGTAAAACCACCTTCATCAAACGCCTGACCATTCAACTTCAGGTCAATGGCCTACAACCCATGGGTCTGTCTCTGGATGACTATTACCGCGACCGCAGCGAAACGCCCCGCGATGAAAACGGCGATTACGATTTTGAACATCTCGAAGCGCTGAATCTACCGCTTTTGCAAACCCATCTGCAAGCCCTGCTCAAGGGGGAAACCGTTGCTACCGCCCACTACGACTTCCATTCCGGCACAAGCCACCCACAGGGAGGCCCGCCCTTAAAACTGGATCCCCAGAGCATTCTCTTACTGGAGGGGATTCATGGGCTCAACCCCGCTCTGCTCAATGGCTGCATCCCCGAAGCCCAAATTTTTCGCATTTTTGTCCAACCCTTAACGGGTTTGGCCCTCGATCCATTGACCCGTTTTTCGACCTCGGATATGCGCCTGCTAAGGCGGATTGTGCGCGATCGCCATACCCGCAGCACTTCCGCTGCTGAAACCATTGCCCGTTGGCCCTCGGTGCGGGCCGGGGAACAGCACTGGATTTTCCCCTTTGTCAGCGAAGCGGATGCGGTCTTTGATACTTCCCTGATTTATGAAGTGGCTGTGCTCAAGGTCTATGCGGAACGTTACCTGCTTGAAGTACAGCGCTCCCACCCCTCGTTTTTAACCGCGTATCGCCTGCGTGAGGTGATTGATCTGGTCGTGTCCCTATACCCAGATCAAGTGCCGCCAACCTCGATCCTACGCGAATTTATCGGCAATAGCGGCTTTGAATACTGACATCTGCCTGCCAGCACCCCCCCACATCGCTTACAATCAGAAAACAGCCGTTATTCTGGAAGGACCCTTATGCCCCTGACGTTTGACAATCGCCTCATTCGCGAATTGCCCGGAGACCCTTTGCACAGCCCCCGTTCCCGCCAGGTGCGCCAGGCCATCTGGTCACCAGCCCCGGCTACACCGGTCTCGGCTCCCCAGCTCTTGGCTTGGTCCCCAGAAATGGCAGCAACCCTGGGCATTGCCCCCGAAGAGCTGCACAGCGAACCCTTTGTCCAGGCTCTGGCTGGCAATACGCTGCTGCCGGGCATGGTCCCTTATGCCACCCGCTACGGTGGCCACCAGTTTGGCCACTGGGCCGGGCAATTGGGGGACGGACGCGCGATTTACCTGGGCGAAGTACGCAACCCGACCGGACAGCGTTTTGAGCTCCAGCTCAAAGGTGCTGGGCCTACGCCCTACTCCCGCAATGCGGATGGCCGGGCGGTCCTGCGCTCCTCCCTGCGCGAATTTTTGTGCAGCGAAGCCATGTTCCATTTGGGGGTGCCCACCACCCGTGCCCTGACGCTGATAGGCACCGGAGACGAAGTGATCCGCGATATTTTGTATCAGGGAGATCCGGCCCCAGAGCCCGGTGCGATTGTCTGCCGGGTCGCCCCCTCTTTTTTGCGCTTTGGCCACTTCGAAATTTTAGCAGCCAGCGGCGAAACCGAACTGCTCGCCCAACTGGTCGATTTTGCCATTGCCCGTGATTATCCTGAGCTGGAAGGGGACACACCGGCCAAACGGCAGCGCTGGTTCACCGAAATTTGCCGCCGCACCGCCCTCATGGTCGCCCACTGGATGCGGGTCGGCTTTGTACATGGGGTCATGAATACGGACAATATGTCAACCCTAGGGCTCACCATTGATTACGGGCCGTATGGCTGGGTGGATAACTTTGATCCCGGCTGGACGCCCAATACCACCGACCGCCAACACCGGCGTTATCGCTTTGGCCAACAGCCCCAAATTGCCTATTGGAACCTCTCGTGCTTGGCTTCGGCTTTGGGGGAACTGTTCACCGATCCTGAACCGCTGGAGGAAGGCATGGAGCTCTATCCTCAAGCCTTTGCAGAGACCCACCAAGGCTTTACCGTCGCCAAATTCGGCTTTAGCCAGTGGGGCCCCGCAGAAGAAGAACTGGTCACCCGCGCTTACACCCTGATGCAGCGCTCAGAAGTAGATATGACCCTGTTCTTTCGCCAGTTGGCACACCTTGACCGGGAGGAGCCAAGCCTAGAGCACTTACACCCGGCCTTTTACAACGAGGAAAACTACCAGCGTGATCAAGCCAGTTGGCAGCGTTGGGTCACCGAATATGTGGCGGTTTTGCCCAGTGATCCGGTTACTTTAGGCCAACACCGCACCCAAATGAACGCAGTCAATCCAGTCTATGTACTGCGCAATTACCTGGCTCAAGAAGCCATCGATTTAGCCGAACAGGGCGATTTAAGCCGCATTGAGCAGCTACAACAAGCGCTGCGCCACCCTTATCAGGAACGCACCGGGTTGGATGCATTTATGGCCAAACGCCCGGATTGGGCACGCAACCGCCCTGGGTGTTCGATGTTATCATGCAGCTCGTAGGGGCGACATACCCCACATCGACATGCACTGAGGTTATGTGTACGCCCCTTCGGGGCGTAGGGGGCGTATGCGTCCCTACAGGGACGTGGGCTGCACCTGGATATCAGAAATGTCCGACCAGGGGGAACTGGCACGCTCATAAATGCGATCAAGGCGCTGAACATGTTCGTTACGTACCACGGGTTTGAGCAAGTTGATACAGCGCGAGAGGTGGTCAAGAGCGCGTACAAAGTTGCCAAAATAGTTGTGTTCGTGGAGGTGATTGGCGTGCTGCTCAAGCAGATACATGACCCGGTCATCAGCAGCCTGCTTGTAAAGATTATCGGCCAAGGTGCGGAAATAGCCCACATAAATCTCAAAGGCCTTTTCAACCTTGGCATAATCGATCGACTCAGGCGGGTCGGCCTGGAGTGCCACTTCCATGGCTTTGAGCACTTTGGTCAGGGATTGGCAGAGCTGTTGTTCTTCAGCAGCCGTTTTGAGCGCCCGTTCTTTGTCGGTCGTAATGCGGTCGCGACTGTACATCATGTAGATATTAGATTCGACGGCATTAAAGGTAATGCGCACCAAGAAGTACTCACCATTGCGCAAAGCCTGGCAGATGACGTTTTTATTGCGGTCAATTTCAGCCCGGAAGAGATTAGAGGTCATGGCCTCAATCGAGTTTTGTGTCACAGCATAACGCTGTAACTGCTCCATGGTCATGTGCAGGCTGTGATTGCCAAAAAACTCTTCGGCTTCAGCCGTTGCTTCGGTGCGATAACGCGTGATATCGGCAATACTAACTTCCTCACGCGCATATTGATCGCAATAATAACCAAACTCAACACATTTTTGGTTAAAGCGATCGAGCAGTGATTCAATTTCGGCCTGGCTGATATTCCCTTGCAAACTCTCTCCCGCCATGGTCCCGTATTTTCAAGTGCAGACGACTACAATTCTAAGTGTACCTCATACCCTCAGAAATGTTTCTAAGAGCGGGATAAGAATACCTTAAACTTGCAGCTGATTGGCACCTGAGTACTTTAAGTATAAATGATTTTCGAAAAAAAGTATAAATCTTAGCCCCATAAAAAAGCTGTAAAAGGCGTCACAGAAGGGCTTCCCCCCTTAGGGCAATAATTCACCTTCAGCATTATAAAAGCCAATGTCCTTGGCTTCCGGGGCCAAGGAACGCAACAATGCCTCTAAAATACGCCGGGCACTGCGCTGAGCCTGCACCCGAAACTGCGGTTCACGGGCTTGCTGAGATAACTCGATTTGTAACTCGGATAAAGCCTCACGCTGTAGGCGTTCAAAACTATCTTGGCCCGTGAACAAACCTTTTTTAAGGCCGACAAACTCCACCGAGTCCGGGTTCAAAATTAGCTCCTGAACACGCACCGGAGGCAAGACCACTTTAAAGCCATTGGGGGTTCCTTCAATTTGGAGCAGTTGCAGATCCAGGCCATACAAGGCACGGGCTTTGGCCAAGATGGCAAATTCATTGGTGTTAAACCCCAGATAAGCAGCATCACGATACACCTTATGCCCCACCAACTCGGCCTCCAGCACCTCCAGGCGCTGAATTTCTTGCAGGCGTTGTAATACCGACACCGTATGCCGGGTTGTCACATTCTGGTTTTGGTAATAACGGTATAAAAAACCCGTCAGAGCACCGGAGAGCAAGATAACCGCAATGGCCAAAGCCGTCAACAGATAACGGGGTGACATTAGCTGAGCGCGCGCTGAATATACAGACGAACATAACCCAGGGTCGCAACGGAAGCCTCATAAGCTGCTACGGGATTATAATCGACCCCGTCAGGGATATTGTCGGTAATGGCGTGGGAAGCTAAGCGAATATGTCCATGGGCAAAGGCATCTTGAATGCCGTGCAGGCCATAACCCAGCTCTTTTTCAGCCTGATCAAACAGGCCCCGTTTGGCCAGCTCAACAGCCGCATCAAGGTGACGCTGAGCCCAAATGAAGCGCGTATCACCTTTTTCAGGCGTTTCCTTGTTGAGGTTGAAGTGTTTACTTGGCAGAGCGTTGGGGAACGCATCCGAGGCCCCATAAGCAGTATTGTTGCGATCCATGTCATAGTTGGCATTGGCAATCCGGGCCGCTTGCTCTTCGTTAAAGCCCACATCACGCAACAGGGCATAGGTGCCATAGTGCTGGGCCCCATGGCCATCAGGAGCAGGAACACCCGCATGGAAATCTTCTTCAAACTGGGGGGCAAACACCGGAGCCATACACATGGTGTCGGGGTTCACAAACTTGTTAAACAGGGCAGTGCTGTCAGGAATGGCTTGCCCCTCACGGACATAAGCAGCCAAACGGGTATTGCCATAGGTATCCCAGATTTTTTGGGGGTTGACCAAAGGCAGAGTCGGCATTTTAGGCAAGGGCACTGGCATATTCAGCCACGACTGGGCCTTCATATCCTTGCGGGTGAAATAATATTTGTCGACCAATCCGGCTACCTTGTCAAAGGTTTTGGGGGCGACCCGGAAGACCTGGAAAAAAGCCTTTTGGGCCAATTGCAGTGCCTTAGAAACCTCATGGCTATGGGGAGTATAGTCAATGGTTTTGAGCAAAGCATGGACACCGCTGTCATCACGGCCATAGGTGTCTGCATTGTTTACGCCCAGAGAATTCAGGAAGCCAGCGCGGTCATAATATTCTTGGGGTTTGCCCTTAATCGATTGAATATAGGCCGCTT
>DLGM01000177.1:4889-5103 GCA_002482705.1 Cyanobacteria bacterium UBA7694 | reverse complement strand
TAGGCAATCGGCTTCCCGGTGGTTTCTTCCACCCAGGCAAAGATTTTGTCATAATCTTGCCTGGTACGCGGGGCAGGCGGAGCAGCAGCAGCAGCAGCAGCAGTGCGGGGCAACTGCTGAGTCGGAGCAGGAGTGCTCAGACGCAGTTGGTCTGTCCCTAATACCGCACGTGCAGAAGGGTTAACTTCAGGGGTGGGCTGAGCGGCTCGCACCG
>DLGM01000177.1:4658-4827 GCA_002482705.1 Cyanobacteria bacterium UBA7694 | reverse complement strand
ATTACCTGTCCGAGAAGTGCCTTGAACCTGCATAAATAGCTCCTTAGTAGATCACAACAGGCAGATTTTTAGCTTCGTCAACCCAGCTCTCGATATCGCGGGTGCTGGGCGCGTCAAAGCCATAAGTAAAGGCCATCAGACCCATTGAAATTTTGAGCGCACCCACGCT
>DLGM01000177.1:0-4631 GCA_002482705.1 Cyanobacteria bacterium UBA7694 | reverse complement strand
ATCACATTGTTATAGCGGGCCAGATCGGGCACGCTGGTCACGCCGTTGGCTACCAGCAGGAAGGCATCATCGCGGGAGACACCCTTGATGCGCAGCAGGTCGGCCTGTTCAACCCAGAAGAGAATCTGCTGGTCAAAACCCTTGGGGGACAGCAATCCTTCCAGCTTCTTTTTTAACAGCCAACGGCGCCAGGGGGTACGGCCAGCTTGCAGGAAATCGTTAGCGGTTTTAATACCCCAGAATTTGGCACGATCACTGTATTTGGGGTGGTAAAGAAACATTTCGATCGAAACGTCTTTGCCCCCGTCCACCGACTGAGTGCTGAAGCTGTTTTCAGCCATCAGCTCCTGGTTGTATTTGGCATCTTCTTCAGCAATTTTGGTCTGGGCTTCTGCATCTAATTTGCGCAGCTCGGCCAGTTCTTCAGCGGTGTAAACGGTGGTGGATGGAGCGGCGGCAGTGGTTTCTTTGGCCCGGCTCTGTTTGATCAGTTCGGCTTGAGAAGCGACAGCTTCTTTGGAAACCGGTTTCAGGGCAATTTGGGCATTGTTTTCAGCCTTGGCCGTTGTGCTGGCAGGGGTGGTTTTAGCGGTCGAGGCCGCACTGACTTGGGTGGCGGTGTTGCGGGTAGAAACAGTGGCGGCGGTAGGAACGGTATCCGGGCGACCACAACCGGCCAAAAGCGAAAAGAGCATGAGGCTGGCGCTGAGGGAAACAATGGACTTATGCATATCTGATTTCTACCTTCCAAATAAAGTGCTAAACGCTTATGTTCTAAGTATCGCACAAGATCTGAAAAATCTGACGCTGAAAAGTTAATGGGGCATTATTCAAGAGTTAAAATTTAGTTAACATCACAAATAACCAGAGCTTTGGAATCCATGGGGAGCGTATGATGGTACGCCCAGATAGGATGCATATCCCACCATCGGGCCTGTGGGCGCTTAAGGTGCCGTAAGTGAAGCCGTTTCAAGGGTTTCCATGGTTTGGCAGACAGCCTGCAGTTCAGGGCAGGGCCCCCCCAGCTTGAGGTGAATGGTGTCGAGCACATGCAGCAAATTGACCTGTCCCAGGGCCTGTTTCATGGCCTCTTCGGCAGCGCCGAACATTTCGTGCAGAGTGGTGTGAATGCTT
This sequence comes from Cyanobacteria bacterium UBA7694, assembly GCA_002482705.1. GTDB lineage: Bacteria > Cyanobacteriota > Sericytochromatia > UBA7694 > UBA7694 > UBA7694. The sequence goes on along the minus strand of DLGM01000177.1, from coordinate 3,497 downwards.
TGGCCGATGCGATGGGTGCAGACATCATCCTGAATGCTCTCAAGGGCAAATAGATCCGCTTCCGCTGCCGATTCTTCAATCGCTTCGTAGATGTCGCGCAGGGTGATTTGCCCCGGACAACGGGACAGAGAAGCTCCTCCCCCGGCACCAAGCTGGGTTTTCACCAGTTCGGCCTCGCGCAATGCACCCACAAGACGACGCACCACCACCGGGTTGGTCCGCACCATTTTGGCAATGGTTTCGGAATTGGTGGGCTTGCTCTTTTCGCGAGCGATGGCTAGGTAAGCCATAATATGTGTGGCAACCGCAAAGCGACTATTCATAATCCCTACTGTATGACACGATACTTGAGTACAAACGTAATGGAAAAAGTGCTTGTTTGTCAAGATTAATGCCGTTTGAAGGGGCTTTTTAGCGCAGCGCAAGTTTGCCTTATAAGCCCCTATATGTAAGCTTAAGATGAAGAAAAGATTAATTTTTAGCAGCCTGTTCCTTTTGAGTTCTGCCTGTGGCATTACAAAACCGGATTTTAACCCATTGCCGACCCCGGCAGCCACACCGCGCTGGCGTTTACAAGATCCGGTTGCGACCCCTAAGCCCAGCCCTTCCAGTGCCCTTCTTGAAACCCCGATCAATCCGCAGGTGGTGGAACAAGAAGCCGAGCGCCTGTTACAACACCCCGAAATTTTTGACCAAAGCCTGCCGGAACTCACCCTCAGCGACATTGCCGAGCTACCGATTGAGGTTGCCAGCCCCACAGCGGAAATCCCCGCTCATCTGCCCAAACAGGCTTCAACCACCTTTAGCAGCAATCAGGTAGAGCTGTTCGAAGACACGGCCATTTACCCCATGACCCTCGAAACCCTAAGCTGGGCCGAACGCCACATTCAGGTCGATTTGTTTGTACTCGGCGGCGAAGTGGGCCTCGATCTGGCCAAGGTTCTGGTCCAAAAGCACAAAGAAGGGGTGCGCGTTGACTTAATGCTCGACCCCAATCTGGGTTTTGCAGGCACCACCAAAACCCAGGTCGATAAGGTGATTAAATACCTCAAAAATGAAGGCCTGACCTTCAAGACCTATCCCCTCCACCATTTGCCGAGCAATTCACCCTTGCTCAAAGAACGGGGCCAAATCGACCACAATAAGCTGATCGTTGTGGATGGAGCCTGGGGTCTGATCGGTGGCATGAACTATTTCGATCATGCTCAGCACAACCGCGACGTCATGTTGCGCATCAGCGGCCCGCTGGTCGGCGAAATGCAGCAGATGATGGCCCTCGATTGGGCGCTGCCCCCCAAAGCCAGCCCAACACCCCGCCCCAGTGCCACTCCGTTTAAATTGCTGGATACCGGCACAGCAACTGCCCGTGGTCGCTCTCAGGCCCGGATTCTCAAGGTGGATGCCTTTGAACGCACCGTTAAACAGCGACTGCTCACCCACATTCGTGATGCACGCACCAGCATCTTTTTGCCGATTTTTGAGCTGAGTGACCACGACGTGGTACAGGCGCTGATCGCCGCTCACCGCCGGGGCGTGGATGTGCGCGTCTTGATGGACCCCAAAATTGTCGCAGATAAATACGCCGCTGGCCTCCCCGTCCCTTCCCATATGCCCAATATTGTCGCCATGAGCGACTTCTTGGATGCCAAAGTCCCTGCCCGCTGGTTTAAACCGTGGCAGAGCGGCCAAGAGCTGCATATGAAAGTTGCCATTTTTGACCGCCAGCGTGCAATTGTGGGCTCGACCAACTTTACCACCCGAGCCTTTACCATCCTGCGGGAAACCAGCGTTGAACTCGAGGGCGGGGCTGTCCCCGCCGCCCTGGCAGATCGCTTTGAACAGGACTGGGCTGAACACAGTGAAGCGATCACCGCCCTAACACCGGGCCAAAAGCTCACTGCCGCCACCGTGCAACACATCAAGAAACATGTGGGGTGGTGGTAGCCAGTTTAGGGTTGCTTTAAGCGCTCCCGGCTGGCTTCCGTGGTGTACAGGCCGTCATCGATCTGGAAGGCCCCTTCCAAACGGCTGCGAACACTGGCAGGCAATGCCCGCAACTGGGCATCATCCAAGTCTTTGACAAAGGCTTCTGCCACCGGGCCATATTGTTTGGGCAAACTCCACCCTAAAGCCCCTTCAAGCATATTTTCAAGCTGACGGCGGGCCACAGGTGAGGTGTTTTCTAAATAGGCCCAAGCCCCCATTTTGCCCACTAAGCGCACGTCTTCCGTATTAACGAGCATATTGCGCACCTGTTGCAGCAAACGGCCCCCCTCGGGTTTTTCCATCAGGGCATTAAATTGTTTGCTGCTGGTATGGAACAAGAGCTGATAGGCATTTTTTCCGTGCGGCGTATTCTTGATGCTGCGCGGATCTACCGCCTCTTTCGCTTTGGCCAGATCACCCACCAACTCCTGAATCTGGTCAACACTCAAGCGCTTGACGACTTTGTCACCCAAAGGCGTTGTTTCACCGGGGCTGCGGTGATTCATGACCGCGCTGAAGCTGTCATGGTGCCCCCCTTCGATCAGACCACTGAGGAAATTTTGGGCCTGTTGGGCCATGTGGGCATCGCCCGGTGGCCAAGCTTTTTCGAGGCGGGCCATCAATTTGGCACTGACTTCGGGATTAAAGCCAATCGTGCGCCCCAGCATTTGGGTATTGAGGCCATTTTGTGCCAGTTCACGCACCTGGGTATCAGAAAGCCCACCGAGCAATTTCATGACCGCTTCGGAGCGACGCCCGGTAATCCAGATGTCTTTGCGATCGAGCAAGCCATTGATGAAACGGACCTTTTCTTCCGGGGTCTTGAGCTGATCAAAATGTGCCTTCATACGGGCATGGTCGTCCCAGAAATAACCCAATGATTCATCGAGTTTGGCATTGACCACATCCTGTTTGGCGCTCAGGCCCACCTCGCGCAGGGTCTGGCGGATTTCGCCGGTGGTGTCACTTTCCGCAAACAGCGTATCCGCGGCGGCTAGGCCCAGACCGGCAATGGCCCCGGCGACAGCGACCGCCGGAGCGGCAGGGCCACTGGCCCCCGCAAGCATGGCCACCCCGGCCAAGAAACTGGCCGTGCCCACACCAACGGAAGCGACCTTGAGGTACATGCCAACCGGGTCTTCGTTTTTAGATTCGCGGTAAGCCCCCATAATATCCGAGGCGATGCCCAAAGCATCCCCCAACGGGCCAAGGGCTTCCGCCAAGCGGGCCGTTTTCATCAGTTTGGAGGCATCAGCAATACCGAGCAAACGGGCCACTTTAGACAAACCACTGCCGCCTTCAGCGATGCTGCTGAGGCTGCCAATTACATCTTCGGCTTTGTCGGCTTTGTACAGGCCATAAATACCGGTAAACAGGGCCGCTGTTGACATGACCGTGCCGTGGATATTCGCCTTGGTAAGCCCTTTGGTAGCCGAATCAATGTCCCCCCACAGCTCTTTAGGCACGCCGGGGCTGCGTTTGAGGGCGCTGCCCACATCGGCCATGGCTTC
>DLGM01000064.1 GCA_002482705.1 Cyanobacteria bacterium UBA7694 | reverse complement strand
ACCAGGGTCGTCCCCATCCTTATGCCTGGTTGTATCCAGATACTCAGGAGCTGTACCGGGAAACCGGTCAGGGTCTTGGCACTTTGGTGAGTGAAGGGGAAGTTGAGTTAAAAGGCCGGGCCAGTATCAGTATTCCTTTGCCGACCGTGGCGGAAAGCTATGATCAGGAGTATGGTATTGTTGCTGAGGTGACTGATGCCAGCCGCCGGATGGAAAAAGGCGAAGGGCGTGTGCGCGTGACCCATCAGGGGTATTATGCCTTTCTCGATTTTAACCGGGGTTTTTATAGCCCCGGTGAGCGCGCCGAAGTGGAGATCAACCTCAGTGATGCAGATGGGCGTCCGGTGGCAGCTCAGGCCGGAACTCTGGAAATAGTCGCTGCTCCCGTTAAAGAAGGTGGGCCAGTCGGCAAGGTGCTGCGTACAGATGCCATTACCAGTGATGCCCAAGGCCGGGCCTTTTTGCGCTGGGAAAATCTGCCCGAAGGGCGCTGGTTGGTCCGTTTTCACGGACGTGATGCCTATGAGCGCAAAGTGACGACTGAGCGCGAAGTGTGGGTCTTGGGCAGTGGTTTCCAGGGGGCTCACTACCGCTTTCAGGGGGTTGAAATTTTAACCGATCAACGCATCTACCGTCCGGGGGAAAAAGCGCGGATATTGGTCACCACAAAAACGCCTGACAGCCATGTCTTGTGGCTGGAGGAAGCCGGGCAGAGCCTGTTGCGTTGGGATGTGCTCACCCTGCGGGGCCGTTCCCAGGTCTTACAAATCCCGATCACTGCTCAACACGCTCCCAATTTTCAGGTGCGGGCCATTCAGGTGGCTGAGCGCCAGGTTTTACAGGATGCCCAGGAGCTGTTTGTGCCCCCGACAGATCGTTTCTTGCAGGTGCAGGTCAAAGCCCCCAAAAGTGAGTTTCAGCCCGGTGAAAGCACCACCTTGGAAATCCAAGCCCAGGATGCAGCGGGTAAACCCCTCCAGGCTGCTTTTTCCTTGGGCGTAGCAGATGCTGCCATTTACCAAATTCAGGCCGATATCTCTGGGGATATCCGCAGCTTCTTTTATGGGGATCGCCGAGGCCACAGTACAGATCTGAGCAGTTNNACAGTTCACAGGATGTGTATTTTGCCAGCTTAAATGCCACTGCGCGTCAGCGTCAGCCCTACAAACCCGTTCCCCTGCGGGGCGGTTTGGGCCGGGCTTATGGGCAGCTCGAAACCGAACAGGAATCGGCGGATATGAGCGTTATGGCTGAGGCGATGCCGATGCCTGCTCCCCAAGCTCCGGCCAGTTTGGCCAAACCAGCAGCACGCAATAAGGTTGCCAATGAAGCCCCCCTGGACGATCAAGGGGGTGGTGGAGCCGAGCCAGAAATTCGTTCTGATTTCCGCGATACAGCCCTGTGGCAACCGCTGGTGATTACCGATGCCCAAGGTCGGGCTCAAGTGCCATTGACGTTCCCGGATTCCTTAACTACCTGGAAGGTCAACGCCCGCGGTATTTCGGCTGCTACGCAAGTGGGCAGTGCTACGGCTGAGCTGGTAACTACAAAAAAACTGTTGGTGCGTTTGCAGGCCCCACGCTTTTTCACCGAAGGGGATACGGTCACGCTTAGCGCCAATCTATCCAACCGTACGGCCCAGCCGGAGACTGCCCGTGTTGAGCTGAAGCTGCCGCCGGGCCTGTTTGGTTCACTGACAACGCCGGTTCAGTCCGTCACCGTGCCCGCTTCCGGGCAGGCCCGCGTCGATTGGTCCGTGCGGGTACACACAGCGGGGGCCGCTGTGCTACAGGTGGTAGCGCGTGGCCAGCACGAAGCCGATGCCATGCAGTTGACCCTGCCGGTGCAGGTTTATGGTTCGGCCAAAACAGTGACCCGTCACGGGACGCTCCCCAGCGCCGGTACAGGCACCGAAACCCTGTTTTTGCCTGCTGAGCGTCGCCCAGAACAGACCCAGCTTGAAGTGCGTTTACAGCCTTCTTTGGCGGGAACTGTGCTGGAGGCCCTGCCCTATTTGGCTGAGTTCCCCTATGGCTGTATTGAGCAAACCACCAGCCGTTTTGTGCCCGCCGTGATCACAGCCCACACCCTGCGCAGCCTGGGCCTTTCCCTGAAAGATTTGGGGACACAGCAGAACTTGGCACCGGGTCAACAGGCCACACGGATCACCACTCCGGTTCAGGACGAAGCCCAATTAAAAGCGATGATTCAAGAAGGTTTGCAGCGCATTCGCGACGGCCAAAACAGTGATGGTGGTTGGGGCTGGTGGACCGGTGGTGAAAGCAGCCCGTATATGACCGCTTATGTGCTTTATGCTCTGCAATTGGCCCAAGGAGCTGATCTGAGCGTAGACGCTGACCTGATGGCACGGGGCCTGCAGTTTTTATGGCCCCAGTTTAAAGCCGATAAGAGTTTGGCCAGCCGTGCCTTTACAGGCTTGGTACTGGCTCGGGCCGGGAAACTCACCGCTGCTGATTTGGAGCCGGTGTATGCTTTGCGCAATGAGCTCAGTCATTATGGGCGGGCCTTGCTGGCACTCAGCTATCAGGCACTGAAACAGCCGAAACAAGCCCAAATTCTGGTGCAAAATCTGATGCAATATGCGGTCACTGATACCCAGGCGGGTACCGTCAGTTGGCCCGCCGAAACCCAGGGTTGGTGGTACTGGTACAATGACCGGGTCGAAACCCACGCCTTTATTTTGCAGGCGCTCATGGCGGTAGAGCCTAAGCATGGGGCGATTCCCGGTATTGTGCGCTGGCTGGTGGATAACCGTCAGGGCAATCGCTGGTACTCCACCAAGGATACCGCCCACGTGATTTATGCTCTGAATGCCTATTTGCGCACCAGTGGTGAACTCAAGGGCGAAGGTGGGGTGACGGTGCGCTTGAATGGCCAAACGGTGTTTAGTCAAACCTTTACCCCCAAAACGCTGCTCACTTTTCCCAATCGCCTGGTGCTGCCGGACAGCGCTTTGCGCAGCGGAGACAATCGGCTCGCAATCGAACGCACAGGCACAGGGCCTCTGTATTACACGGCGCGTTTGGCCCACTTCACCCAGGAGCTTNNGGGTGGCTGTGAAACGCCAGTATTTCCGTATTCATCAGGGGCAGCGCGTTCCGATCAGCACCCAGGAAGTGTTGCCCAGCGGCACAGAGGTGGAAGTCGAACTGCGAGTTACAGCCAACAATGACTACGAATACCTGATGCTCGAAGATCCCAAACCGGCCGGTATGGAGCCTTTAGAGCGCAAAAGTGGGTATGTCTACCAAAATGGTGTGGGTCTCTACCGCGAACTGCGGGACAATCGCACGGTCTTTTTCCTGAGCCAGATGCCTCAGGGCACTCAGGTGTTGACCTACCGTTTGCGGGCCGAAATCCCCGGTGAGTTTGCTGCTTTGCCCCATCGGATCGAGGCGATGTATGCTCCCCGTATCCAGGCAATTTCTGAGAGTGCTCGCCTGAAAATTAGTGATCAGTAAGGATTGTTTGTTATATGTAGGATAATGAACGATAGGATGGTGATAATGGATCACTTATTCCTCAAAATTATTAATTTTGAGGGTTTGAAACATTCTCATTTGGGTATATGATGAAGAGACTTCGATTGAATGAGGAGTATGAACATGAAGCTGAATAGCGCTGGCTTTTCTCCCCCACCTGATAAGAATATCCAAAATGTCAAAAATTTGGAGCGAGCCGCTGCTCAACTTGAGCCCCCTGCCTCTACCCCTGCCCAAGAGGCAACCCCTGTACCTGCTCCACCGCAGGACACTGCCAGGCCGGGCCATTTTCCCAAGTCTTTTGACCCGTCTCAAGTCTATCTGTGTGTAGCCCGTCCTGATGACGAAACACAGGTCTTTGCTTGTGTGTCTCGCCCTGATGATGAAACACAGATTTTTGCCTGTGTTGCCCGTCCTGGAGAACAAGACACCCAAGTTTTCCCCTGTTCGGCAACGGTTGAAGGAGATGATGTTTTCCAATGCCGCTTAGATATTGACCCTGAGCAACTCAGGCCGCAACCGCCAGATTGTGCTCCCTTTCCCGGTGGCCCTGATGCCGAGATTTTCCCCTGCTCGGCGACGCTTGAACCTGCTCCTGCGCGCCCTGAAAAGCCAGAAATTTTTGGCTGTCCATCTGAACCGGAGGGGTCCATCAATATTTATAAATGTACAGCTCCTGTCAAACCCGGTTTGGATGACTCACTGATCAAGGGCACCTTCCCTAACCCTCAGGAAGAACGTGAAGCGCCTTCTTTAGACGATTCGTTGATCAAAGGCACTTTCCCTGACCGTCCGGGCCGAGGGCAACCTCCTGTCCTTGATGGCCCCGGCATTTACAAGTGCACGGCTCCCATTGGCCCCAGACCGGGAGGTAAGCCCCCTGTTCTTGAGGGTCCCGGTATCTATAAGTGCACAGCGCCGATCAACCCAGTTCCAGGCGGAAAGCCTCCGGTGCTTGATGGCCCGGATATCTATAAATGTACAGCGCCGATTAAGCCTCGGTCTGGGCAAGACTGAGCTTTAGCATAAAGGCCCCGGAATTTATCCGGGGCCTTTATTTAATTGACTGCCCAGCCTAAAAATAAACCCTCTTGGTCTTCGTTATCCACATCGAAGACCAGTTCTTGGTGGGATAAGGCAATCAAGAGTCTTTGGTCGCGCAATAAACGGAACTGGCTGACGGGCTGACGCAAGAGCGGGGCCAATGTTTGCAGGTGCTCGCGGCCAAAGCCATGCATCCCTTCAGGCATTTCTTGGCCTTCAGCTACGACCAAGGTGACCCCTAAGTTTAGGGCTATTTGATTGCCCAGGGTTTTAAAGTGAATGCCGAGGTGTACTTCGCTGTCGTGTTTATCAATCGGACGCAGGCGCAAAATAAAGCGATCCGAAAAAAGATGTGGATTTGGGCTTTGCTCATAGCGAAAGCCAATGACAATTTTGCCTACCAGTGGGGAGAGAATATCTTGCTGGAGAGCGGTAAAATGATTATAGGCTGCCATCCCAGGTGGTGGGGATTCCTTTCGCGGAAGAGTATCCCCATTGTAGTACAGTTCAGCCCCTAAAGGAGAAACTATGTGGCACGGAATTAAAGCCCTGCTGGGTCGTCGCCAAGATGACGAGATTGAAATCCAGCGAGCAGCCTTTGGTCCGGGCTGGTTGCGCGAAGTGGCCTATGCTCTGCGCACATCCCCTTATCTGCAACAAAATATTCTCAACCAGCGTTTTGCGGCCACTCAGGGGTTTTCAGTGGTGTTTCAACAGGAAGCACCTTTTTTGAAACACTTTCCCTTACTTGAGCCTTATCTGACCCGCATTGCCGATCCGCAATGTAATGTCAGTTATCTCAATGCCTTGGTCTTGGGGCACCAAGGGCGTGTAGACCGCCATGTTGACCACAGCATCCGGGGCTATGATGCCAAGCTCCCCCTACCCCGCCAAGTGTGGGTTTTATATGTACAGGTACCCCTCATGACAGGGGGAGAGTTGTTATTTTACAACGAGCAGGATCAAATTACGCGGGAAATTGAACCGGAAACAGGCCTCTTGGTGCGTTTCCCTGGCACTGCTCGCCACGCAATCCGGGAAATGCAACAATCCAACGGCGAAACCGAGGCCCGCATCAGCTTGGTGTGTGAACAATATGCGCTCAGTTCCGGTCAGCGCCAGGCCCTCCCTGAATTCACGATCAAGTCGAGTGCGGGGTTTGATGCCTTTTTAAATCAAGCGCTGACGGACAGCAGCCCTGAGCCGTGAACGCTAGCAGGTTTGGCGCAAGTGGATCATTGAGGCGCTTTGAGCTTGGCACAAGCGGGTTGATATTTGAATCCGCAGGCCTTGGTGAGATAGGCTTTAAGCTCCGTTTCGCTCAGGCTTTCGCTCAGCAGTTCGGCTAAAAAATAATGGGCTGGGCCTTCATGCTTGTGCAGGGCAATCAGCCGTTGGAAGTCGGCCTGCGCTTTGTGGGTGAGGGGATCGACCTCACGGGAGACATACTCCCAATAATCGACGGCTCCGGCTCCAGCCTCACCTTTGGCATTGGCCAGCTCTTGATACACCTGGCCGCGTAGCAGCAGGGCATCCGCCTGATCGCGGTGGTGCTTAAGGGCGGTATTGAGGTCGCGTTCCGCCTGTTCATACAGTTCCAGCCGAGTAAAGACAAACTCGTCCGCAGCCCCCTGGGTGTAATAAACACGGGCCCGGCCCAAGAGGGCAGGCAATGAGGTGGGTTGTTTTTTGAGCACGGCATTATAAGCTGTAAGGGCTTGATCATACGCTTTAGCTGCAAAATGTTGTTGCCCGGCTTCGACCGTGGTGGCTCCACTGGGAAGGCTGAGGGCAAGACTCAAGGTGAGGGCAATCCACAGATTTCGCATAGATACCGCCTGATTATATTGGCTTCTATTATACGGTAAGCGCAGAAAATTTTCTGCGCTTACCGGGGCTAGAATTCAGATTCCCGATCGATTACACTATAAGATAGCTATGTATATGGCCATCTTAGGAGGCGACCCCATGCAAAGTTATTCGATTGCGGATGCCAAAAATAATTTACCGGGTCTGGTTCACGAGGCCGAGTGTGGCCAAGCCGTGGAGATTACGCGACGTGGGCGTCCGGTGGCGGTATTACTTTCAATGGATGAGTATGCCCGCATGCAGCAGCCACGCCCCACCTTCTGGCATGCCCTGACCACTTTCCAATCCAGTTCCCCCACCCCGCTAAATGACGATGATATTGATTCCCTCCTCCCCCTACGCGATACTTCCTCCGGTCGCTCCTCTCCCTGGGATTAACCCTTCCTCGAATCAAAAAAACCTCCATGCCAACCCCCCGCTATTTACTCGACACCAATATGCTTTCTGAGCCTCTGCGCCCCCATCCCAATGAACAGGTCTTAGCGCAGCTGCGCCAACACATGGCCCATATTGCCACGGCCAGTCTGGTGATCCACGAATTATTATACGGCTGTCATCGCCTGCCCGAAGGGCGTAAACGCCAGCATTTATTCAGCTATGTGCGCACGGTGGTACAGGCCACGCTCCCGGTTTTTGACTATGATACCCGTGCTGCTCTGTGGCAGGCGGAAGAGCGGGCTCGCCTTGAAAAGATCGGGATATGCCGCCCGTTTATAGATGGGCAAATTGCTGCCATTGCCAAAGTCAACGGCCTCACGCTGGTAACGCGCAATGCCGCTGATTTTGGCGATTATGATCTCAGTGTTGAAAACTGGTTTGGTTAGTCAAAGCGACTGATGGTCAAGACCTGAGGAGGGGTAGCGTCAGCCGGATAAATCAGGCTCACGCGCATGTCATAACGCCCCCCTGGGGGTACGGTGAACATGGCCAATGGCGGCACTTCTTCCCCATGGCGCAAGACCAAGTGGGTCAGTTCGTCATGGCGCTGCTGGTATTCATCGACCCATTCCAAGCGGATGCTGCCCCGGAACATGACGGCATTGCTCGGTTGGTTCTGATAAATCAAGCGGGTGCTGGCTCCGTTGCCCTCAACGCGGGCCGGACTGCTAAAGCCCAAGGCATACGAGCGATAACCGGGACCTGGATTGTTAAAGGGAATATTGAGAATATACTGGGCCCCATAATTGCCATGGGACTGGTAGGCCGTATCCGGGTAGCGTTTGAGCAACTTGCCACTTTGGTTTTGGGTTGTGCCGACACGTTTCATGTAGAGGGCAGAAATGGGGTAAGCGGCCCGTTCTCCAGGGCCGGGCATTTGTAAAATGGCGGTTTTTTCAAAGAAGTTTCCACGCCAGCGGCTGCCTGCGACAATACCCGCGACACGCCCATAACGCACACCGGCGGATGGGGGCGGATCAGCGGGGTCAAACGCTGTTGGGGCCACTTCTCGCGGCCCGGCCAATTTGCGGCTGTCTAAAATTTTGCGGTAGTCATCCAGGGTGGGCGGGGTAAAGCTGCTTCCCTCTTTTTTTGCAAAAGCGGCAATATGGGACAAATATACCGCGCCATCACTCTGGAAGTGGAACAGGGACGAACGTCCATTGATCGGGGGTAGAATGGCCACATCCGTGGGCACCGGCAGGCTGGTTAAGACCACTGTCGAACGGGGCGGGATTTCGTAGGTGGTGGGGGAAAAGGGAGACTGATCCGCGACCAGTTCGGTGGCGACCCGGTCACCAGGCCCTGCATAAATTTTGCCCCCGGGATTGGGCAAGAAGGCGTTGAGCTTTTTAAACAGGGCGTCCGGTTGGCTCAAATAGCTGGCTCCCTGTTTGAGGGAAATACGAATGGGTTCTTGGCTCTGGTTGGTGGCCAATAAGCCCAAATAGAGCAGACGTTGGCCCGGTTGTTCGTCTTTGGCAATGTGGTGGGCAAAAACGCTAAAATCGCCCTTAAAGGCATAGTTGAGAAAAGGGCTGTTGGGGGTATCACTGTCGGGCAATGAAGACAGCAAGATGCCTTCTTCCTGAATGATTTCTGGGCTGTTGCTGTTAAAGGTGGGGGCCGAATCAAAGCTGCCCGGAAGGGGATAGGCTTTGACGTTATAAGGAATTTCAATCGGTTTGGGAACGGCTGTTTGGGCCAAAACCGGGAGATTCACCCCCAAAGTTAGGGCAGCAATGAGGGGAAGCAGTGAGTGGGTGCGTAGTGCCATGAGAACAGCCTTCCTTTGGTGGGGTTGCAGTCATTGTACACCGCGCAGGCGGCTAAAAGAAGATGCCGAAAAACAGCAACACAAAGAAGGTCATGAAAGACAGAACAATCTGTGACACCCAAAAATTGAGCATTAAGTTGATGCTATACCCCAGATCTTTAAGGCCCAAGTAGGGAATACAGACCAAACCCAAGAGCAGGCTTTCAATGGCAAAGAAAAACAGGGCGCTGAAAAAGCCCAACTTGAGGATGAAACCGGCTAACAGGGTGATGGCGGGTAATAACCACAGCATGACCGGGAAAACTTCATGTTGTTTTTGTTGGGCAAAAATGTTGCCTTCACCGTCAATATCGGGGCTGCGCCAAGCATCAATGGGAAAGATCAGATAATACCAAGCTGATCTTTGCTGAGCATGGCCATAACCATAATCATAAGCATTCATGGGGTTATTATACCACCGCCCTTAATCTTTAATGCTGCCAGCCATCAGACCTTGAATGAAGTACTTCTGGCCGATTAAAAATACAGCCAGTGCAGGGACTACGCTGATCACACCTGCGGCCATGAGCTGCCCCCAGTCGGTGGTTTCACGGAAGCTGCCTTTAAAGGCGGCCAGCCCCACGGGCAAAGTGCGCATGTGTTCGCTGTTGGTGACAATCAAGGGCCATAAAAAGCTATTCCAGGTGCCAATAAAGGTGAAAATTCCCAGCGTTGCCAGGGCGGGCAGGGCCGTAGGCAGGGCAATTTTCCAATAAATCTGGAAGGGGTTGCAGCCATCAATACGGGCGGCATTTTCCAATTCTTCTGGAAAACCTAAAAACCACTGACGCAGCAAAAAGATGCCAAAGGCACCAAACAGGCCGGGTACCACCAGTGCATAATAAGAATCAATCCAGCCCAGCTTGCTCATGAGCACAAACAGCGGTACCACATTGACCTGAGGCGGGATCATCATCGTGGCTAAAAACAGCAAAAACAGGGGCTCTTTAAAGGGAAACTTCATACGCGCAAAGGCGTAGGCCGCCATTGATGCGGTGACCATTTGTCCTAGGGTTGTGAGGGTAGCGACCAGTAGGCTATTGAGAAAAAAGCGGACCAGGGGCACGGCCTGAACTGCATTGACATAGTTTTGCCATTTGACCGGGCTGGGGATCGGGTTGGGCGGTGTGGCATAAACTTGTTCCGGGGTCATCAGCGAGGTTGCCAGCATCCACAAAAAAGGCACCAGCATGGAAATGGCTCCGAGGGTGAGCAAGGTATAAGCGATTAAGCTTCGAGTGCGACCCATTTTTTACGCAGCCTCCATTGCACCAGTGTCAGGGTTAAAATAATGCCAAACAGCACATAGGCAATGGCTGAGGCACGCCCGACACGGAAGAATTCAAAACCACTTTGATAGAGCCAGTAGACGGCTACGTTGGTGGCATTTTCCGGGCCACCCTGGGTCATCATATACACCGAGTCAAAGGCCTGGAAGGCGGTAATGGTAGACATAATCATGACAAAGAACAGGGTCGGGGCAATCATTGGCAAGGTGACATGGCGGAATTGGCTCCAACTGTCAGCGCCATCGAGGGATGCGGCTTCGTAGAGATCAGCGGAAATGGCCTGGAGCCCGGATAAAAAAATCACCATGCTGTAACCGACGTTTTTCCAAACCCCCATGGCAATCAGGGCGGGCATGGCCCATTGGGTGCTAAACAACCACGATATCGGGCCGATGCCCAACAGTTTCAGGAAAGCGTTGAGCAGCCCAAACTGCGGATCGTAGATCCAGTTCCAGACCAGGGCAATGGCGACCATTGAAGTGACAACAGGTAAAAAATAAATGGTGCGGAAAATCTTGACGACCCATCCCTGACGGTTCATCGCTACGGCTAACCCCAGCGCCAGCGGCACTTCAAAAATCACGACTGAAAAGGCGTACACAAAGGTGTTCAGCAACACTTTCCAGAACAGCGGATCGGTGGCCAGTTCGAGATAGTTTTGCAGCCCGACCCACTTGGGCGGGCTGAGCAGATTCCATTGGCTAAAGCTGAGGCCAAACGAGGCCACAACCGGAATGAAGGTAAAAATGCCTACACCCAGCAAGCTGGGCAATAACAAGACCAGGGCCCAAAACAGTTCTTCGCGGTGGTTTCTCATATGAACAGCTATTATAGCTTAATGGGCGCGGCTCTGGCGGATGGCCTGTTGCCACCCGTCATAGAGGGTGCTGATCTCCGATTCGGGGCGAACTGCTTCAAAGCGCGCATCCCGCTGCCAGTTGCGCTGGATGTCTTCCAGGCTTTCCCAGTAGCCCACGGCCAAACCCGCCAAATAGGCAGCCCCGAGGGCGGTCGTTTCCGCGACCACTGGGCGCTCGACGGGAATGCGCAGCAGCTCGGCTTGAAACTGCATCAGAAAGTTATTGGCGGTGGCTCCGCCATCGACGCGCAGCAATGGGATCGGCATATGGGAATCACTTTCCATGGCTCCGAGGATGTCTTTGACCTGATAGGCAATGCCTTCGAGGGCCGCGCGCACAATGTGGGCGCGGTTGCTGCCCCGGGTGAGCCCCACCAAGGTGCCCCGTGCTTCGCTGTCCCAGTACGGGGCCCCTAAACCCACAAATGCCGGGACCAGATAAACCCCGTTAGCACTGGGTACAGAGGTTGCCAATGTTTCACTTTCTTGAGCTTGGGTAATAATTTGTAATTCGTCCCGCAGCCATTGGATGACGGCTCCGGCCACAAAAATGCTGCCTTCCAGGGCATACTGGCGCGGTTGCCCTTTGAGCTGCCACGCGACGGTGGTCAATAGGCCTGAGTCGGAGGGGATGATCTTATCTCCCGTATTCATGAGCAGGAAGCAGCCAGTGCCATAGGTGTTTTTGACGCTGCCGGGGGCAAAACACCCCTGGCCAAACAGGGCTGCCTGTTGATCACCAGCCATTCCGGCAATGGGGATGGGGGCTCCAAACAGCTCCGTTTGGGTATGCCCATACACTTCGCTGGAGCTTTTCACCGTGGGTAAAATTTGTCGGGGGATATCTAAGATGGCCAGCAGTTCTTCGTCCCATTCGCCCGTGTGGATATTAAACAACAGGGTCCGCGAGGCATTGGAGGGTTCGGTGACGTGTACTTGGCCGCCGGTCAGACAATAGACCAGCCAGGCGTCGATATTGCCGGCCAGCAGTTCCCCGGCCGCGGCACGGGCTTTTAAGGCAGGATGCTGATCAAAGATCCATTTGAGTTTGGTGCCTGAGAAATAAGCGTCTAAGACGAGACCGGTTTTTTGCCGAAAGAGGCTTTCATATTTTTGCTCACGCAATTCGTGGCAAATAG
Organism: Cyanobacteria bacterium UBA7694; assembly: GCA_002482705.1. Taxonomy (GTDB): domain Bacteria; phylum Cyanobacteriota; class Sericytochromatia; order UBA7694; family UBA7694; genus UBA7694. Next base: position 8,664 of record DLGM01000064.1, on the reverse strand, counting down.
CGGCGCTGCGACGGCATTGCCAGACAATGGCTGGGTGGACGGGCTGGCCAGTGGCTTTGTCCCACAAGACGGTGGTTTCACGCTGGTTGGTCACGCCAATGGCGGCAATCTGAGCTGCAGTTACTTGGGCTTTGTGCAACACTGCTTGGGCCACAGCCAGTTGGGTCGCCCAAATTTCGTGGGCGTCATGCTCTACCCAGCCTGGTTGGGGGTAATATTGCTGAAACTCCTGCTGGGCGACGGCAACAGCTTGGCCCTGATGGTTAAACAAAATTGCTCGTGAACTGGTTGTGCCCTGATCAAGAGCCAGGATAAAGGTTTCAGCCATGGTCTGCCTCCGGCAAAAGATATCCCATTATACGCCAAAGTGCAATGGCAGAAAATTTTCTGCCCTTCGGCCACTGGTGGAAGAGGGCGTGGGTAGAGTTGCATGGGGGCGTGATATGCCCTAAGTGACCAGCGGTTATAAAAACAGGCCCGCTGGTGGCGAGCCTGTTGAAAGAGAGTAGCGGAAATCTACTCGGTTTTACGGCGTGGAGTGGGGGCGGGGGGGACCACAGGTTTGGGCTCGGGCTTGGGAACTTCGGGAGCCGGTTGTGGTGCCGTGGCGGCGGGTTGTTCACGCACCGGAGCTGTTTCCGGTTTGGCCGGAGCTTCTGGGGCTTTAGCCGCGGGTTGTTCCGCAGGTTTATCTGCATCACGCAAAGGGGCCGTTTCGGGCTTGGGAGGTGCTGCTGGGGTGGCTACCACAGGCGCGGCAGGTGGGGGTGTTACCGCTGTTGGCTTTTCTTCCCGCAGGGTTGCGTTGGTAGGCTCTTCTTTAGGGGGAGCTTGGCGCGGTGCGGTGCGCACCGGGTCATTGTCCAACGGTTTGCGCGACAAGATAATTTCGGTCAGACCCTGAATCGAGTTGAATTCTTTGTCATGCAGATTGGTGACGCCTTGCTGACGGAATTGCCCTTCTAATTGGGGGTTGAGACGGAAAATTTCCTGAGCGCGGAACTCGTCTTTGAGTTCGGTGCGGGCAACGCTGCGGGCGGTGTCACCCGGTTTAACCCGATACATGTACTGATCAGCACCCAAAGTGGTGGTCGTGGTGGTGGTTTGTTGGGTTTGGGTGACGCTGGCCGATTGGCCACTGGGGGCACCATCGAGCTCATCGATAATACGGATGATTTCACGGGCACGGGCAATGTCTTCACTGCTTGCGTACATGCTCATTTGGGCGCGGGTGACGTTAACGGCAGATACCGCGCCATGCGTTTGGGTGGAGACGCTCCCACTGGCATACTCAGCCCGCACTTGGGCGCTAAAACCTTGAACGACCCCCGCTGCCATGGCGCGGATCGCGCTGCGTTGTTCTTTGGTGATCGAGGTCAACAGCGGTTTTAAATCTTTTGATTCGCAGCGCATTAATAAATGGAACTGACGCTCAGAGCTGAGGCTGGCAAACATGCTGCGGGTAATCACTTGGCCTTCAAGGACAAAGGGCGCCCCTTCAATGGTAATGGCATCAGCCGGTGCTTCCATGCCGCGTCCGAGGGTAATGCCATGGGCGGTATATTTGTCGGTTTTAGTGGTGGTCGTTGTGGTCGTTGTGGTTCCCGTTGCTGCCGGGGCCGGTTGGGCTGGTGTGGGGGTAACTGCTTCTTCGGTTGCCGGAGCCGTGGGGTTTCCGGGGGTGGGTGTAACCCCCTCAGGGGCTGGCGCAGTAGCAGGGGCTCCGCTTAATTGTTCATTCAGGCGCTCATAGGCTTGAAGCTGTTGCTGGGTTGCGCTGGTTTTTACCTGGGTGGTGCGCAGATTTTCAATGAAGGTCGTGACCTGGGCTTGAACCTGCGTTTTGGCGCTTGTATCGAGGGTGGCCAGATATTGGTGCTGCTCAGTGGCTTCCATGGTGGAGAGGCGAATGGCCTGATCTTTAGGAGCCAAGGCCTTAAAAGCGTCGGCATCCGCCGGGGGAGCTAGGGCTGTCTGTTCTGCAGGGGGCGCTTCAGCCGGTTTTGCAGGCGTTGGTGTTGCCGGCTTATCGACCGTTGGAGCTGCTGCGGGTTTTTCAGTTGGGGCTGTTCCGTCTTGAATCATCTTGATCAGGTGCACTTTTTCTTCCACCTGATCATGTAGACCTTGGTGCTTGGTTTCAGCGGCAGTCACTTGGCCATTGAGACGGTGTAAATCTTCAAAGGAGTACTTAGAACCCAAGAAAGATCCGTGTTTTTCTTTGTACTGTTCTTGGAGTTTGGTATGCTCTTCATCCAAGCTTTTGATTTGGCCCTCAGCGCCACGGATGCTGCGCTCTAAACGCTGGATTTCCGTTTGCATGCGCGTTTTTTCGGCACCTTCCGCGCTGCCCACACCTGCTTTGAGGTGGGCCAGTTCACTGCGGTAACCTTCTAAACGGGTTTGGTTCTCAGTGCGCATGGTGCGATTGTCTTCTATTTTGGCGCGCAGTTCGGTGAGACGGTTTTGGGCATTGGAGCCAATTTTCTCTTCAGCTTTGGACCGCTCCGATTTGACCTCATCTAAGGCTTCTTTGGCTTCGGTCAGCTTGGGGCGCAGGGCTTGAATGTCTTTTTGGACCCCGGCAATCCGTTCTTCTTTGTCTTTGAGATCAAAAGTAACTTTGGTGACGTCAACAAAACGCACTTCCGTGTGTGACTGACCTTCCGGCAGGGCTCGGCGGTGCATGTCAAGGCTGAATGCGCCGCGGATATGGGCTGCAGTGACTCCGTCATCTTTGCGCAAACCCAAATCCGGGTCACTGAGATCAAAGGTGTTGTTTTTAACGGCTTCCGGGTTTTGGGCCACCCGCTCAATAAACGCTTTGACTTCGGCAACGTCTAATGGTTTGCCGCCAGGCTGATTGGCTTTGACAAAACGCTCAATGCCCGAGGGAGTGAAGTCGCGCAGATAGGCGCTGCCAATATGAAAGGAGATCTGGTTTTTTTGGAAAGGGCTGGCAGTGGGGTGGTTGAGCTCCTCGGCACGGGGGGCGGGGGCATTGGGGGCATTAAAGCGTACGGTATCCACGAAGATCCTCCTTGGAGCGCTGGCGCGTCACATCAGTCATATAGGTATGATAGCTCACGGCGGGAAAAACTTGCGCCCTTAGCGGCGTAAGGCCTGAAAGGCGGGCAGGCGACTGATCGTTCGCAGATCCCGATCTTGGCCAAGCTGTTGTGCCAACGCCGGGTTGAGCTGGATCGCCCGCTTCAGGAGTTTTACAGCTTCGGGTTTATTGCGCGCTACGAGCTGCAGTTTGGCTTGCTGGTAAGGAATGGTGGCATTGGTGGGTTCAAGGGTGGCTGCCTGTTGATAATCCTGTGTCGCTTCAGAAAAACGGCGTTGAGCCCGGTACACATTGGCGCGTTGTAGGTAGGCCAAAGCGGCTGTGGGGCGCAGACGAATGCCTTCACTGTAACTTTTTAAGGCCTGCTCCCATTGTTGTTGCTGCTCATAAAAACGCCCTTGGGCGCTATAGGCCTCAAAATTGGGAGCCAATTTGAGCGCTTCGGTCAGATCGCTTTCGGCGCGCGGGAAGTTGCCTTGGTTTTGCCAGATCTGGCTGCGCGCCAAATAAGTTTCGGGGCGGGGTTCAAGAAAGATAGCCGTTCCATAATCGCTCAGGGCTTGGGGCAACTGCTGAAGTTGACGATAAGCCTGGGCACGGCCCGCGTAGGCCTGAGCGCTGGGTTCAAGGGCAATGGCCTGGGAATAGTCTTTTAAGGCTTCTGTAGCTTGCCCATTCTGAAAATAGCTCAAACCTCGGGCGGCCCAGAGTTTGGCCGTTTGGGGGTGGCTTTGAAGGGCCTGGGTATACAAAGTGATGGCTTGAGAATGACGCCCCCGGAGCTGGAAAAGATCTGCCTGTTCGGACACAGAGAAACGACCTTTGCCCAAAGCACTGGCCCGTTTCCAGTCTCCTTCGGCCAGAGCGCTACGCCCAAGCTGTTGATAGACCCAGCCGCGATTGAGCCATGGGTCTGGATCGGTAGGTGCAAATTTTTGGGCTTGGGTATAGTCATGGATGGCCTCGTGATACTGGCCTGTTTGGGTATGTAGCCCACCCCGGTTATACCATGCGGCGGCAAACTGGGGGTTGAGGGTAATCGCCTGATCGAGATCGCTTAAAGCAGCCTTCAATTGTCCCTGTTGCGCATAGGCTAAGGCACGATTATAATAGGCTTCCGGGTCAGCAGGACTGAGTTTCACGGCCTGATGTAAAGGCGTCAAGCGAGCCGGTTGTGGCTGCTTTTGCCACCATGGCCATAACCAATCGTAGGCCAGCCAACCCAAGAGACCGGTAGAAACCAGCAGCAGAAGATAAATGAGAATCGTTTTTAATTTACTCATAGGCTGCCCTCAGTATACAATACAGTGTTCTCTGCCCCGCAGAGCTGTCGTTCAGTAGCTACAGACAGCCTTGGCAATGTCTTTGCATCTGCCCACAAATGAAGGAGTCTGCCCCGTGTTGTTAAAACAGACCATCACCCGGCTGGGCTTAAGCCTATGGCTTGTACTTAGCTTCTTTACAACCCTGCCCGTTTTGGCTGCCGAAGAAGCATCACCCTACATTACAGGTCATGTAGAAGAGGTTCTTGCCGAAACCTTGATCGAAGACGAAGCCTTTGGCCGCAAAGAAAAGAAGTTCCGTTTCCGGGTGAAATTCCCCCGTCATGGCAAACAGGCTGCCGAAACGGTGGTCCTCGAACAGAGCTATACCCCAGAAACGCCGCCCCAGCTTTTGCCAAAACCAGGGCAGCAGTTCATTTTTTTTCGTGAAAGTGCTGTAGATGGCAGCAATAGTTATGTCTTGGTGGATGTCAAGCGCAGCAGCAATGCGCCTTGGGGGCTTTTATTATTGGCCCTAGCGACGTTCGTGATTGGGCGTTGGTATGGGCTCAAACCTCTTTTAGCTGCTGCGGGAGCCAGTGTCACGATGGCTGCTCTGCAACTATTGCATCTCCCTTGGGGAATCACCTCTCTCTTGGCCTGTGTGGTCGGAGCCGTGTTGGTATCTGTGTTCACCTTTGGTTTAGACAAACGTTTTTCTGCCAGCCTCAGCGCCATGGGAGCCAGTGCTTTATTCACCTTGGTTTTAGCTTGGGTCGGAAGCTGGTTTGGGGTTGGAGATCCCGCCAATTTATTACAGGCCGGGTTGCTCTTACAAATGACCGGTGGCCTCGCGTTTGTGGTGGTACAGACGGTACAGGCTATTCATCTGAGTTACCGTCAAGATCCAACTCTCACCCGCCCGGCCCTGTTCCAGCGGGGTTTGGCTCATGGGCGAGCCAGCTTAGAATCTGTCAGCGCTGCGGTATTGTTTATTTTCCTGGGGCAGTTTTTAGCTGCCACCTATGCCCAATCTGATTTGTCACCGGGGTTGATGCAGCTCGATCCGGCGATGGTGGAGTTGACGACCTTGATCTATTTGCTCACAGGTATCCTCAGCAGTTTGCCGCTGGCGGCTTGGTGTGCTGCCAATATGCTCTATCGCCGTCGCATTTAGCGCCCATAAAAATGGCGGCCTTACGACCGCCGCACACACACAAAGCTTCGTGAAGAGGCTTTTAAACTTCGTTAAATGCCGGAGAGTAGAGCGCCACCAACAGTAGGGTGGTGAAGGCAATGAGGTGAAATTCGATAGACATTGGGTAGCGTCTCCTTTCCGAGCTAATTTGAGCATACATTTTGTGTTTACTTTTTGTCAACGCAAAAGAAACCGAAAGTGGATGTATATTTAAAGAGACGCAGAGGACGGTTAAAAGGTTCCCGTCAGGTACAATAAGCTTATCCTAATTTTATGAGGCGTTTATGTCCTGGATTCCCGATGCCTTGAATCAGTTATTGGTCAGTTTATTGGCTGAAAAAGGCCCGTTTGATAATCTGATTGAAATTGGATCGGCCAGTGGTGAGGGGACGACCGCAGCCTTATTACACGGAATGCGGGTGTCGGCTCCAAAAGCCCGGTTGTTTTGTCTAGAGGCCTCACCCCTGCTGTTTCAACAGCTCGCCCACCGTTATGCTCAGCAGCCGCAAGTTGTGTGTCTCCCTTACTTTTCCGTTGAGCCGCTCACCTTTCCAACCGCTGATCAGATCCGACATTTTATGCAGACCACCCGCACGGTTTTGCGCCATTATGGTGTCGATCGGGTATTGACATGGCTGGCGCAAGAAGAGGCGGCTTATGGGCAACATCTTCAAGGCATCAGTGGTGTAGCCCATATTCGCGACACCTATCAGGTTCGCCATTTTGATTTGGCCCTACTTGATGGGGGCGAATTCTGTGGCCATGCTGATTTAGAAGCTGTTTATGGTGCCCGTCTGATTGTCATGGATGATACCAAGGCTTTTAAAAATTACGCCCCATTTTTACGTTTAGAACAAGACCCAGCGTATCGCTTGATAGCCCTTGATCCCCACTGGCGTCACGGTTATGCCGCTTTTGAACGGGTGGTCTGACCTAGCGGGCAGTCACCCCATCAACCGTCGATTCAGCGCTGTAAACAAACTGCTCCATCTGGGCACTGCTCAAAGGAATTAAAGCCTTCCCACTGCCATTGTCGAGCACCCCGCTATTGAGGGCATAAAAGCGCCCTTGGTGGCGAAAGACCGTGACAAAATGGTTCTGCTCACGGGCGCCACGGGCGGGAGACATGGTTCCTTTTTGGATATCCAGATAGACGCCTGCAATCAGCACACTATGTGGGTTGAGTCGCCAAAAGCGATTGACCGCAGAACGACGCTGATAAATGGTTTTGACCGTTTGGCCCACCAGCGGCTCAAGCTTCAGGTGGAGACGGTTGGCAGCGGCAAGAATTTCGCCGTCCGGCTCAACAGTGGCAATGGTGCCATTGGCGTAGTGGGTATAACGAAAAGCCGATGTCAGGCCGGGCTGGCCATTGCTATTGGCATAGTTATATAGCGTTTCTTGGGCCCAATGAATATCGCGGTAAGTGGGGCGTGGAGGCGTCGGCAAATTGAGCAACTGTAAAGCGCCAGTGAAGCTGCCGTGTAATAAGTAATAGCTGTTTAACAGGGCTGCAGCTCCACAGCGTTGAGCGTCTCCGAGGGTTTCAGGCAGCGTATCATTTTGCGAAATCTGTGCCAGTACGGTGGTGGGGGGGCCTGTGGGCAAAGGATCTGATTCACTGTAGGTGGGAGCAAAATAAAATTCGAGCGTCAGGCGTTCGTCGGTATCGGGGTGGGTGAAGGTGTAATTGAGTTGTATAAAGCCTGGGAAACGCTTTAGAAAAGCTTGAGTTTGTTGGGCTAACCAGGCTTCTGGGCCTTCTTGCCCAATCAAATCTTGGGCCAATTGTTGCAGTTTGCGGTACTCATTGCGGTCAAGGGCTCCATCTTGCACTGCGTGAATGAGATAATCGGCAAAGGGAGGTGACTGCCCCCAGGTGGGCAGGCTAAAGGCCCATAAACCACAGGCCAATAACAGGCTTTTTTTGCGCATGTCTGTATTATAACGGATGGGATCAAAAAGGCTGTGCTCAGGTGTTACAAGGGGTCTTATTAACTGACTTTGCGGTATTCACGGCCTTCGGCAGTGGTGGAAATTTCAAGGCGGAAGGGCAGATGGTGCCCCCACTCGGGCAATGCGGCGGCAAAACGCCGCGCTTTGCGCACCCCGCTGCCTGTGCCACCGAGCATCTGAATCAGGGCTTGTTCACCAATGGCCCCATGGACAGCAATATGCTGGACCACTTCATGCCAAGTTTCGGGGACATGCTCTATCCATTGGAGCGGTTGTGCCAATTCTTGGATCTGTACGGGAAAGGTTTCGGTACTCACCGCTAATAGAGAGCGCTCATCTGCATTTGCCAAGCGCACTTCGACGGCGGCATAACGGATCTGGCTGCTATGCATACGGAAACACACTTCATAACTGCCTGCTTCAACCCAGAGCTGATTGTTTTGCCAGCGTCCCGGTTGCATGTCGGCAATTTCGAGGGTCACATCCGGGTGCTGGGCATTGAGTATCAGCTCAAGGGGGCTCGTTGTGGATACCGTCAGAGTCAGGCGCTGGTGTCCCAAGAGGGGAGGCAGTGCTTCAATGGCTAAGTGATAGGTGGGTTCGACTTGGGCGGGGCTGACAGGGATTGGAGCATGTACAGCCAGTTCTTCTTTGGGCTGACGGAGCTCAGGGTATTCATAACTCTCTTGCGATTGGAAGTGTTGAAACCATTGCGCTTGGGCTTTCATTTCACGGAGTAGTGGGTGTTCTCCCCGAGCTTTAAGTTCTTCATCGATAAACGCGATCGATGCGCCTAGCATCAAGGGAGGGGGGCTGACCTCTACTGGAGTAATTACTTCTACCGGAGTAATGGCTGCCGAGGCTTCTTTGGGCGGTTGCTGAAGCTGCACCACGTTTGGCAGGTTGACGGAACGCTCTAAACGTACGGCATAATGTTTGATTTCGTCTAGGCCTTGCTGCAAGCGCGTTGAGAGTGGCGGTCCGATCGGAGTGGTGCGCTCTCCTGCTGCCAGAGCAGGGACTGCTTGAGGGACTCTAAGACGGTGAAAGAAACGATGAAGTGCGGTGGCCATGGCGAATAGTGTCAAACCTTTTGCGTGCATGGAGGGTGTTAAAAATTAGCCTAACATAGCTCCGGCTTCACTGACTGTGAGGAATGGCCCTTTTTAAGCGCGGTT
>DLGM01000322.1:2595-4702 GCA_002482705.1 Cyanobacteria bacterium UBA7694 | reverse complement strand
TACGCCCTGGGGTACAGCAGTTGGGTTCCGTGTCCTTGGCACGAACAAATACTTTTTTGTAATTTCATCATTTACAAAAAAGTAACAACATCTTATAATGGTGAAAATGTCCCTTAAAGGATCTTTGCTCATGCGTAGCCGTTTTACTTTGTTTGCCACTCTTCTGCCGGGTCTGCTCAGTGCCTGTACCGCCTCTCCCCTGAACATTGATACCTATCCAAAACCGGAAGATGTGACCCGAAGTTACCACCAACAGCGTTTCCAGCATGTCATCGTCAACCCAGACAATCAGCAAGTCAGTTACAACCTGTCTCAAGAAGCAGTCGTCCATTTCAGCAGTACCCCGCTGAAGGCCGTGAATACCCTTTCCAGTCCCTATTATCTCCAGCAGGGCACTGCCCCGGCTGAAGCGGCCAAAGGGTTACCACAAACACCCGGCGTCTATTACATCAAAATGAATCAATGGGAAAACGGAGAGATCATCTGGATGAGCCACCCAGAAAATCGTCCTTTCCAGCAGCATCAGATTGTAGCCTGGAATCCTGTCAGCGGTAGCCAGCGCACGCTTTCATTCCCTGCAGACCAGATTCCGGTCAATCCCAGAATTCACAACCAACAGATGTATTACCAATCGGACAACAGTATTTACAGCCTATCCCTGCAAGAAGGAACAAGCAAAAAGCTGCATACAGTCCCAACCGACCAGTACCAGGGATTCAGCATGCAGACACTTGCAAATGAAGGATTTATTCTCACCCTTTCACGCCGGGATCGTGACCGAAAACCCGAGGGTTTCCGCGTACAATTTTGTAGCGCATTCACCCTGCTGTCAGACAATTTTCGCATTCAGTGCGCCCTTCCCCCGGTAACGGATAATTATCTTTTACGCAAAGATAAACAACTGATCGCTCTGCCCAAAGCCGAAACCAGTTACGCCGTGGAGGGGGCGCAACTATCTCCTGATCAGCGCTTACTCAGCTACAGCGACTATGAACACATTCATATTCTCGATGTACAATCGGGGCAAATCAAACACAAAATAGCGGGGCAATACAGCCAATGGGTGAGCCCCGATCAGCTTCTGGTACAAAATACCCAGGCCGATCCCGCCACCCTCAGCCTGTATACAAGCCAAGGTGAACAGCTAGCAGAAACACCCCTACCCAGCATGAATGTACTCTACTTCCATATCAATGGCGACCAAAGCCAAGCAATCGCTTACAAAGAGAAGCAATTATGGAGTATTACCTGGCAACAGGGGCAATTCAGTATCCGCGAAATTTATACGGCCCATGAAGGCAACTTACAATTTTACCCCCAAGCCAATGGCAGCCTCTGGATTAGCCATGAACAAATTCCCAACCAACCCGCTAAGTTGTTCACCTTCAATGCCAACGGAGAGATGGTCGCCAAACCAACCCATACCCTGGCCAGTGACCCCATCCGTTATAACCGCGACCGCACCCTCTGGAGTCTAGAGCATGGGGGCCCCACTCAATAACCTCAACATCATTGCCTGAGAGGGTGAATGCAGTCACTCAGGCAATCGTCACCCCCAAGCCAGCAGGAAACACTGACTTGGGGGTATTTGCGTTAAAGAAGGTGGAGAAGTCAGATCGAGAGCACAAACGGCTATAATACATTCTGAGCAGCTCTGCGAAAGGACCCCTCTATGCCCAACCTAGACCGGATGCGTCACTACTGGGATCAAACCACCAACTTAATGGCAAATACTGACAGCCAGCAGCAGTTCATGAACGAACTCGACGGCAACCAAGACGGTAAAGTCACCGCAGCAGAACTCAAAACCAAAATGGACACCAGCCGCGACGGCGAGATTGATGCCCAAGAACTCGAAGCTTTTGCCCTCAAAGCCAGCGCCAGCGACATTGACCGCACCACCATCAAAAGCCTGGGCGCAGCCGCAACCCGTGCCCTGCCCACCCTGTCGCTGTTTGAGCACAGCGCCACCGATACCGAACACAAAATCTGGAAAATGAGCGCCGATTTCGACAAAAACCGCGATCAGCTAACCACCGTTTTGCCCCACTCCAAAGTCGTGCTGGCCTCGCGCGACCTCAAAGCCGTCTCCGTGGCCCGCAAAGGC
>DLGM01000322.1:0-2548 GCA_002482705.1 Cyanobacteria bacterium UBA7694 | reverse complement strand
CCCATGTTTATCCAAGAGCAACGAGGCAACTCGTGCGGAACCACCTCGCTGTCGATGTTAATGAAATATTTCCAGGGGCACAACCTCGAAAATAGCGTCACAACCATTGATTCCCATATCCGTGCCAATGGCCGTCTCGAACTAGGGCTCCCCAATGGCGAAGTCAAAGGTGTGGATATCGACGGCTTTACCGCTGCCCGTGATATGGTCGATTATGCCAACAGCCGGGGCATGCGCGCCGGGATGAAAAACAACAGCAGCACCAGCGAAATCAAAGACATGCTCAACCGGGGCGTCCCCTGTTTGTGCCTCACCGACTGGAACTTTGAAACCTCCTGGCCTGACCCCAAAGGCGCAAAACCCGATGGCAAGTCGCTGCACTGGGTCAACGTCATTGGTTATGAATACGCCGAAAATCCGACCACTAAAGCCCAAGAACTACACTTTCTGGTAGCCAACCCACACGGGGCCGTACAACGCATTTCCGAAAAAGATTTTGATACCGTTTGGCGTGGTGGCAATGACGGCTTACAGCTCGAAATCCCCAAAACCGGAGTTGTCAATACCGGCATGAAGCGTCTGTTTGTAGCCATGGTGCCCAAAGATGACGAAGCCCGGATTGTGGCCCCCGACGGCAGTGCACGACCCGCCCGCGATATACCCATTCCCACGGGCAACGACGGATTCAGAGGGAAACTCGCCCAAATGGGCTCCGACCTGATCCAAAAAGCGGCTAATTTCCAGGACGATATGGGCAAAAAAGGTGGCCAGTTAATTATCGAAGCCCAAAACGGCTATTCTCAGGATGGCATCCGCGGCCTGATCCGCAATGTTTTAAGTGGAGACGCCAGCCAAATCAACGAACTGCGCCAACAGGCCAAAGGGGCCAGCATCGAACGCCGAGCGGAAATTATCAACGGCCTGCTCGAACAGGGCGTCAATCGCGAAGCCGCTCAGAACCTGACCTTTGAAATTTTGCGTGATGCCAGTTGGAGCGAGTTTCCCACTTTGCTCGACAAAATCGACGCCAAAAAGCTCTCCGCTCGCCTGAGCAACGACAGCCAAGCGGGGCAAGTGATGGCCTGGATTGCCCGCAGCGAAATCGAGCGCACGGGCACCACCGGCAATAAGTTCGAAATTTTTGCCCAGCACCTGTCGCAGGCCCACCGCTCCGATGCCATTAATACCTTCTTGAATGACAAACACATGACCGAAGGCGGGCGTTTTGCCAAAGTCTCCACCGGCATGCTGCGCGATATGATTGTCAAACTCATGAGCGGTAACACCGGCAGCGGCGAGGAAAAAGCGATCTACAACCTGCTCAAAGCCACCACCCCCGCCCAATTTGATCAAGTTACCTCACGGCTGAATATGGCACAACTGGCCGCTGAACTCGAAGATGTTAACCGCCTGGCCGATATCACTGTGCGGGCCATTGATCTGAGTAGTAAAAATGGGCGCTGGGGCAATGTCAGCGAAATTTTGACCAACCTCGAACGGATTGCCGAATACACCCGTGCCGATGATGTGCTCGGGGTCGCTTTGACGCAATCCCAAGCTAAAAACCAGCTTGGTAAAATCCCCGCTGAGCTGCGCCACCGCATGGTCAATCTGCTCGATGATGTGACGCGTTGGCGCTCCGACAAAGCCATCGCAGCGCTCAACGCCCTGAAAAAGTTATAGTCTCTCGCGGTTACAGCGCACGCGAGAACATTTGTTGCCCGGCGCGCTGCCCCAAATAGGCATCCCAGATCATGCACACATTGCGAATCAATATTTGCCCGCGCGGCAAAACGCGCAGGTGATCTGGCTGCATTGTAATCAGGCCATCCGCTTCCAGCGCTTGAGAAGCAGCCAGTTCGGCGGCAAAGTGCGCAACAAAGTCGATGGCAAAACGCTGTCCCAGAGCCCCAAAATCGAGATACCCATTACAGATTAGGCTTTCAATCACGGCTTTGCGCAAATGATCCTCCGGGCTCAGCAACAGCCCCTTCGCTGTGGCCAATTGTCCATCCGCTAAACGCGCCTCATAAGCCGGAATCTCCCGCTCGTTTTGTAAGAAGTGGCCATCAATTTCGCTGATCGAAGACACCCCCAAACCATAGAGATCCACGCCCGCTTGGGTGGTATACCCCATAAAATTGCGCCGCAGGGTGTGATGCTTTTGCGCGAGCGCCAGTTCATCATCCGGCCGGGCAAAGTGGTCCATGCCAATGTAGACATACCCCCGTTCCAGAAAGCTGGCTACGGCCATTTCAAAGATCGCCAGTTTTTCTTCGGAGCTGGGCATGGCCTCCTGGGGCAACAGCTTCTGCGCCGGTTTGAGCCACGGCACATGGGCATAATGAAAAAGCGCCAAGCGGTCCGGGTTCAGGGCATACACCTGCTCCAATGTCGCTTCAAAGCTGGCCAAGGTTTGGTGTGGCAGGCCATACATCAGATCAACGTTGATGCTGCCAAAACCGCTGGTGCGCGCCAGGGCAACTAAATCGCGCGTCTGCTCAAAAGTTTGGTGGCGATTGACCGCCGCCAAACTTTTGAGCAGACG
>DLGM01000469.1 GCA_002482705.1 Cyanobacteria bacterium UBA7694 | reverse complement strand
GTGGGTTATCGCCATCACCGCAATGCCCGTGTCTTTCCTCTGTTAGGGGGGGGCATCATCTTTATTGTAGCCAGCCGACTGCCGTTTTTGGAATCTTTAGAAATGCCTTTGGCTGTGGCTGGAGCCCTCTTGATTACGAGTAGTCACGTGATCAATCTCAGGGCCCGCAAACGCTTATCTCACGCTCCTGCCAGCTCTGAGATTGCCTCTTCTTAAGGGGTTTGCAGCCAGTTAAAATTTTCGATGGCGCGGGCTAAACTCAGGTCTAGTTCGGTCACTTGATTGCCTGCGTCATGGGTTGTGAGCGTGAGATTGACTGTATTGTATACACTGTGAATTTCAGGGTGGTGGTTGAGTGTTTCGGCTTCAAAACTCAGGCGCACTAAAAAACTGATGGCTTCGCGGAAGTTGAGAAACTGAAAGCGTTTGTGGAGGCTGTGATCGTGGTAGTTCCAGCCGGGTAATTGCTGGAGGGCTTCGGCAATGGCTTCGGGAGCAAGAGGACTGGGCATAAGAAATCTCCTTAGACGTTCAAGAGGGTTTGCCAATAATGAGCGACTTGGTATAAAGCACTGGGCAAATCGCTGTGCAGTGCCAAATTAGGCGTTGCCCCACTGATTGCGGCGAGCCACAACAGCAGTAGGGGCAAAGGTACGCGCAGTACTGTCATGAGGATCAGTACCAGCAAAAGAGAAGTCATTTAAGAGGCTTTCTTCGGGGGATTGGGGATAAAAAAGCGCGGTTCGAACCACTCTGGTTTTTCGCGCAGCAACTGGGTTGCTTCATTGAGGCTATATCCCTGCCGTTGGAGCATAATCAGTTCATTGGCGGCTTCCATTGAATAGGGGAAATAGGCTTCGACAAAAGAAATCCCGTGTTTGCGACTGTAGGCTGCTGCTTCACGGATTTCATCTACAACAGTGGGTAACAGGCGCTCAAAATAGCTGCGTACTTTGGGATCGGGCTGATCATGTTTTGCCTTTAAATAGGCGTCCGCATTGTATTTGGGGAATTCGCGCAGGTTGCGGAATTGTTCAGGAAAGACCCGTGTGGCATTGTCATCGATCAGGATCACGTGTTCGAGGCTCTCATCAATAATGCGTAAATCCTTGGAGGGCTTGACAGATTTTGAATCGCGTACCAAATGATTGCGCGTAAAGATGCCTTTGACAAATTGGCGCAAGGGGGTCTTGCCTACACGCATGCGATCAATAATGGCGTGGGCAGAGGCATCTTCTTTGGCGGTAAAAACAATAATGCCTTTACAGCCGGGAATGGCGACCAAGTCGGTAAATGCTTTTTCCCAGCCCGGTGTCAGGGAGATATAATCGGGACTGAGCAGTTTTGGGCGGAGGATATAGTCGAGGGTCAGTCCGTTGATATCATAATACTTAGGCCCTTTTTGGCCGGATTCATACCAGTGCACCATCAGGGTTTCATCAAAATCAAAAGCCACATAAAAATCACCCTGCTTGAGGGGGATGGTTTGGAACTGGCTTTCGTTCTGTTTTTTATCTCGCACTTGGCTAATGGCTTGGGCTAGGGCTTTGCGCACCAGGGTATCCCGGTTGCTAAATAAGTCGGTACTGAGGCCCTCGTGCTCTAAGGCCATATATTCGGGCATGGCTTCGAGCAGATCTTTCATCTGGTTTTGTATTTCAATCGCTTCCAAGCGGCTGAATCCTTGTTTCATCATCAGGGGGATATTGAGATGCCCCCGTGTAAACCCCTCTTGATACCAGTCCGGCATAGGGCTTTGGATATATTCTGGATTGGCCAAGGCAGGAGCAGTGATGGTTAGAGTAACCATGGCGGCGAGCAGGGCTTTTTTGAACATAACAGTACCATTCTTGCGGTGAGATCTTGTTCACCATATCAGACTTTTCGACCCAGGCCAAACGGGGATGCCCAATGCAGAATGTTTACAGTTTTCTTTTGCTGTACGGTTGCTTTGTAAAGGCTTTGTAAAAAGGGCATTTATGCCCATTTTGCCCCATTGCTCTTTAGTCCTTGATTTCCTATGATGAACATATAAATTGTCAGCAGCTAAATTGCTTACTGTCCACTCATCACTAACTGAGCGAGAAAGTAAAGCGTAAGAAGTTGGATAGCAATGTCCGGCTTCGTTTTTTTTTGCCCATTTTTAGAACTTCAATTTCCCCTCATACTTTCTTTAAGCTGCGGTTAAACCTCTTCAGGTGCGCTTTCTGAATACCTATAAACTCTTTTAGAGAGGTATTTGGCACCATGGGTATGATCAACAATAAAACCGGGATTACACAGGTCGGGCAATTTACGCCCACACCGGTTAAAAGCACTCCAGGCACTTCCCCCACTGCACCTGCTGCGCCGGGCACTCCGCGTCCACAAGATCAGGTTCAGCAACTAGCCGGAGGCAAGGGCCAAGCTGGCACTGTCAGTTTTGTAGATGGATCCGCACTCAACCAGCAACTGCGCAGCCGTTTGGCCAGTAAAGACTTTGATGCCGTTGCCCAAATGGTTGAAGGCTTATCCCCCCGTCAACTGGCGGCCCTTGAACTGACGAGTGCAGAGCTCACTGCTTTGGCGGATGGTCTGGGGCGTACGAGCTGGGTGCCCGGCTCTTATGGTGCTGCAGATCAGTCGGTGATGCAGCGCTTGATCCAGCACAGTTCCTCTCTAAACGTAAACCAAAAAGTGGCTTTGTTACAAAGTTTGGTTAGCCCTGGCGCCCTGTTAGAGTTTGTGCAAACGGCGCGAACCAATACCTTGCAAGGGCTTTCATCAGCCAATCGTCAGTTGCTATTGAGTTCCCTTGACCCAGGCAGCTCACTTTGGGGAGATGTGCAAGGGGCAGCCACTGAAGCCATCTCTCGTCGCTATTTTGGGGGCGGGCAGCGCACGGAAGATGCCTTGGCTAGCAAAGTATTGCGTTCAGCCCGCAATGAACAAGAGTTAAAAACATTGCTGAGCCAAATCAGCCAGTTTAACCGTGATGATGTGGCGGCACGTTATATTATGGATCTGCCCCCGGCTGAACTCGCCAAACTTTCTGAAGGCACCCGCAAAGAACTTTTGCAAACCTTGGTCGACACAAGCATTAATGTGGCCGGTCTCAATATTGACTTCAACAATCTGGGCAATCTCGATGAAGTGTTAGGCATGACCTTTAAGGAGCATATTGCTGCTGCCAAGCGTGTTTATTTGTCGTTGGCTCCGGCGACTCAGGCTTCCGCTGAGGTTCAGCAAGTGGTGGGCCGCAGTGATGAGCTGTTGGCGGAGCTTGGACAACTTGAGCATAAAATTCAGGATTCTGTCAAAAATAAGAATCTCACCAGCGCTGATGTCACGCGTTATACCCAGCAATTGGACACCATTCGCAAGGCATACCCCAATCGTGCTGATGTGCAACAAAAGGTGGCCGCTTTGCTTGATACCATGCGCACTTTTCAGGCGCAGTCCACAGGTTTAGCCCAATCTGGCCAAGCTCTGGTCAATGATTTAAATACCGCCCAACAGCAACTTAAAACGGCCAGTACCAGTCTCGCTCGTGCTAAAAGTGAAACGGAACGCTTGCAGACGGTGGTGAGCCGGGCTGACACCACGGTCAAAAAACAACAGACCACCCTGATTGAGCAACATCGCAAACTCGCTG
>DLGM01000008.1 GCA_002482705.1 Cyanobacteria bacterium UBA7694 | reverse complement strand
CAACAGATGGTGCGCAAGCTCATCGACCAACACATCTCTCAAGACATGGGTCTGAAAATCCAGAGCCAGTCGATCACGGACTATACCTTGGCTCCTGATCTCAGCAACAACCCGCTTTTAAAAGAAATCCCCGTCAATCCCAGCACCAAATTTAAGGTTGAAAGCATTCAGATTGATCCAGCCCGCACGGGTTTCCGTATGGACAATGGCGGCAATCTGGTTCTCAATCTTGATGGGGCCAGCGTGACGGGCAGCAGTTTGCCTGGTGGAGCAGTTGCCCGCCCTGATGCTGAGGGCCCAGACAGTCTTGGTATCGGCCTGAAGGCTTCCCTGCGCAACGACTTACAGGGCCATGTCGAAGCCGATGTAAACCTCAAGGTGAATGTAACTGCCGCCGAACAACAGTCCTTTGGGCAACGCATCCAAGAGTGGACCGGCCAATCCATTCAGGCCAGCGGCCAAATTGAAGTTAAAGACATCAGCGTCAAGGCTGACATTGGCCTCGATGGGAAACTGCAAAACCTCGAACACAGTGCAGGCAGCCTCGATTTTAAAAAGTTGCGGGTCGAAGCCCAAGGGGCCAGTGTCCAGCTCGATTCGGCCTCTGGTATTCTCAGCGGCGAACAACAGGCCGATGGCAGCTTAAAGCTGACCTCGCGCGATGTGTCTCTCAAAGGTAAAATTACCGCCCCGGAAGGTAGCCTGACGATCAACCAGCTCAAGCTCGAAGGGGATCTGGCGATCAACCCCAATAACCCCAATGCCTTGAGCTTTACGACGGCTCCCGGCAAACGCGTCCAATTTTCGGGCTCTGCCAATGCCCAAGGGCAAAATATTAACATTCAGGGTCTGAGTGTACAAAATTCGCGCTTGGATATCGACATGGGCAAAGGCCAATTGAGTGTCAAACCCACCGTCAGCCAAGGACAAACCGCCACCTTAAGTCGCTTGAGCATGCCACAGGCAGATATCCGCAACCTCACTTTCCGGGGCTCCATGAGCGGCGATCTGTACCAGGGTAACTTCCAGCTTGACGCCCGCAGCTTTGGCCTCAAAGGCACCTTTGGTGATTTACAACTCGACCAGCTCAGCGGATCTGGCAAACTGGCCTTTAGTGNNGTGCCGCCAATGGCCTGAGCCTGACCAATGGAACCATCGACGCCAAAGGACGCGTGGGCGACCTCGAAATTAAAAAGCTCAAGGGCAGCGGCGATATCCACGTCAACGCCGCTGGGCAATTGGTCACCACCAATACCCGCAACCTCGAACTCGAAACCAATATGGGTCTGTCGCTCAAAGGCAATCTCCAAGCCAGTTATGCCCAGGGCACCTATTATGTGGCCACCAACTCTGACAAGCCCGTCAGCGTCACCTATTCCCAACCCCAGTTGGGGCTTGATCTCAAAGATTTGCAGTTTAAAGGCAAAATGGAGATCAACGAGCGTACCGGGGCAATGCGCATCACCAGCGGCGATCAGCCTGCCCAACTGAGCAAAGGCAGCATCTCTGGCACGCCCTTTGAGAATGTCACCCTCGATAAAGGGGAAATGCTGCTCAACCCCAGCACCGGGGCTTTGACCTTCCAACCCCCTGCCGGAGAACAAATGGTCTTTAACGGCACCGTCCAAGGCCTTAAAATCGAGAACTTGCGCGCGAGCGGCCCAATTGCCTTTGATCCCAACAAACAGACCATCAGTTGGGATACCAATGTCTCCGCCGATCTACCCGCCCAAAATATTCGTAACTTTAGTTCCGAAGGGCCGGTCAGCGTCAAGATTCGCCCGGATGGCAATGTCGTTGTTCGCGCCGATGGCGGACGCTTCAGCGGCAACTTTGGCACCTTGGCCGTCAAAGACATGCAGGTTCAGGGAGAAGTCATTTATAACCCCCGCAGTGGCGAAGTGCGCTTCCACGGACAAGATAACCAACCCTTTGTGCTTAATGGCAGCCTCAATGGCCGGGATCTCAACCTCGGATCCCCCGGTGAACTGATCATTCAGGATAAACCCGAACACATCGAAATTTCGGGACAGGGCCTGCGTTTAAAAGGCCTCTTGGATGGCTTTAATCTGGAAAGCCCTGGCGAGAGCAGCGGCAAGCTCCTGCTCAGCAAAGATATGTCCACCGTCGATTTGCGCGATCTGAACTTTAATATCAGCATCGACAATATTGGCGTCAGCAACCGCGAGGGGCTGCTCAAAACCACCCCGACCGGCTACGAACTGAACCTGTCCGGCAACCTCGAAGCCAAAAAGGAACAGCTCTTTGCCCTGCTCAACAAGTTCAGCAGCAATGACGGCTTGGCCAATGAAGCCATGCGTGGCACCATCCAACAGGTCATGAATACCCTCAATACCCATTTCTCGCAATTCAGCGGCGCTGAAATGGATTATAAAGCCCTGACCGTCAAGCTCGACAAACAATTCCAGTTCCAGGGCTTTTCGGTGGATCAGAGCACCCAAATCCAAGATGCTCGCATTGACCTCGATTTGGGCGGACGCAAACCGAAGAATGTATCCCTCGGCAATGTCACCTGGGAAGCCCGTGCCGAAGCCACGCCCACCGATTTCCGCATCAATGACGGGGGCTTTAGCTTTGATCTCAACGAAGAACTGCGCACAGCCTTGGCCAATACCGCCAAAGAACAGCTTGAGGCCTCCGGCTTTAAAGATGTAGACATTGCCGTCACACCGTC
Source organism: Cyanobacteria bacterium UBA7694 (assembly GCA_002482705.1). Lineage (GTDB taxonomy): Bacteria > Cyanobacteriota > Sericytochromatia > UBA7694 > UBA7694 > UBA7694. Next base: position 8,632 of record DLGM01000008.1, on the reverse strand, counting down.
TGGGCAAATCGAAATACGCAACGCCAGTTATGCCGTCAAAGCCAAAGGCAAACAGGGCAATAATAGCACTGAAGTGAATATCCCGATCCTGTCACGTCTGCTCAAAAAACCCAAAACGGTCGCCAATATTTCCGCCAAGCTCGACATTGAAACGCGCATGGAAGGCAATAAGCTGCACTTTGAAATTGACAACCTCAAAATGCGGGGCTTATTGGCCCAAATTATCAACAAGGCAATTGACGGAGAAGATAAAGTCGCTGATGTCGTCGCTCAGCAACTGCGGGCCGAGGACATTGCTTTCAGCCGCAAAGACGGGGAAAGCCTGTTTACCCTGGATCTGAATCCCATGGTACAAAAATACGTCGACAAGGGCCTTACCCTAGAGGATGTCAAAGTGAGTGAAACCGGGCGTGTCGAAGTCGTTTACGACTACCAGCAGAAGCTGCAATAACGCTGCCCCCAAATAAAACAGGGAGCTATACAGCTCCCTGTTTGTATCTAGGCTGTTAACGATCGGAATCGTTCACTGGCTGAGGCGCCACCGACGTGCCCCGCAGCTTGAGGAAGGTTTCGATCAGGCTGCGGTATTCGGTCGCAATCGGGCTGCTGTAATCGCTGAGAATGCCATCCAGTTCTGTACGCGCCTGGGCCGGGCTTTTATCCCCGCGCATCAGGCTGGTCAACAGCGTCACCATGTGGGCATCCTTGATATTGTTGAGCTGGGCCCCCAAAATTTCGGCGGCAGGTTTTTCATACACTTCCGTCTGGGCGACCCCAGTCTCGGGATCAGTGTAGTGGATCGTCAGCTTAAAGGGCTCCGCCCCCAACGTAGCCGCTTGCGCCTTGGTAAACTGCTCCCAGAAAAACTGCGACGTATTGTAGGAGAAGTTGACGGGCTGCACTTCAGACTGCACCTGGGAAGACTCTTCTGAGGCCGACAGGGCACGTTTCAGGCCAGCCGGATAATCGAGGCGGAACTGCACATTGCGCGCAGCCACATTGGTTAGAGCCATAAAGCGTTCGTTAAAGGCCCGTTTGGCATCGGTGGTTGTAACCACTGAGAAATAGGCCCCACGCCCGGCTTCCGTTAAGCGATCGAGGAAGGCTTCGTTAAAATTGGAGCCAAAACCCAGCCCTGAGAAATAAATGCCTTCGGCGTTGTTAATGCGGGTGGCCTGGGAAACCAGCTCGGCATTCACTTCCCCGGCATTGGCAAAGGCATCCGTGAGCATCACCACCCGGTTGATTTTGGTGGCATCAAAGGTTTTTCGCGCCACAGCATAAGCCTCGGTCAGACCAGCATTGAGATTGGTACTGCTCTCTGTTTTGAGGGCATTGACCACCTGGGTATAAGCGCTGTTGTTCTCACTGATCGCAAAACCTTCGAGCAAGGTTTTGGCATTGTCTGAGAACGACACCACATTGACCACATCTCCGGGCTTGAGGCTTTGCAACACTTCCTGCATCCCCGTTTTGGCCAAATCGAGGAGGCTGGGTGCTCGCCCGTCTTGACTGACCACAACGGACTGTTCGTCCATGGAGCCGGATACGTCTAGCACCAGCGTTAACACCAGATTGCGCCGAGCCTGTTTTTCGATCTCGGGAGCCGAGACATGGACGCCAAGCTCATAGGTGGCCGCACCCTGACCTTCCCGGTCACCGTATTGCCATAAGCCCATAGACACCTGGAATTTCCCTGTGGACTGTTGCCCCTGTTTCGCAAAGGATTCGTAGTTGAGAAACTCCCAGGGACGGGCCCAGTTGCTTTGAGGTGCGGACTGATTGCGCAGGGCATATTTGGTCAGTTCAACCCCGGCTGTGCTGGCAGAATCATCATAGGAGAAATAAAAGAAATTGCGCGTTTCAGGATTTACCGTAGGTTCAGAAGTAGGCTGAGCTGTGGATGTAGGCGACGGAACGGGGGGCTGTTCAGGCATCTCCAAGGCCGCATCTCGTGGCGCAGTGGCGGAAATATCGGTAGTAGCACCTGCTCCTGCATTATAAGCTTCCTGTTGGCCTTTATTGCCATTGGTCACCGTGGTTGGTGCTGCTGGTGCCAAGACTAACCCCACATCAGGCGTAATTGGCACTGGTTTAGGGCCTTTAGGCGGGGGCGTAATGCCTGAATTTGTGCCACCAGGATTGGGGTTATTGGCCAGCGGCAACGAATTTTGGCAGCCGGGCAACAGCAAGCTGAGCGCCAGCAGACTGCCTAAAAGTAGGTGGTTTCTTGCTTTCATGCGAGGTCTCCTTGGGGGGGCACAATTTGGGCAAAGGCCTTGGCCCTGAGCTTACGCACCGTGGCCAAATCCGGATCAACATGCGCTTCTGTTGCCGTCTGATTTTTGGGATCCTGTACCTGCATGGCCAGCTCCAAAGCTTCGAGGGCATAATCGAGATATTCAGGCTGGGCATCGGCTTCATAACGCAAGTTGTACAAACAGGCCTCAATGTAGTGCAGTAACCAATAACTTTGATAAAAACTGCCAAGTAAACCAATCGTGAACTCGCNNCGGCCTCTTCAAAGCGCTGGCTCTTGGCATAAGCATGGGCCAAGAAAGCACCCGACTCCATCAGCGCCTGCTGACCAAGATGGTACTTTTGGCGCGACAAAAATACCTGGCGGAAGGAGTGAATCGCCCGTTCCCAATAAGGTTGGGCTGCTACTCCATCCAGGAGGAAAGCGAGGTTAAAATTCACCCGTGCATATTCATCGAGGACATAAACATCGGTTGCATCAGCCGTGAGAGCAGCTTCAAATTCTTGGCAGGCGCGGTGGAAGTCGTCCATGGCTTTGTCTTTGGCCGCTTTAGCAGCCTTGATTTTGCCTTCGTGTTTAGCTGCCACATATTCGCCCAAGAAATGAAATCCACGAATAAAGAAAATATCGCCGAGATGGAATAATAAGTCGGGCAACTGCACATGGCCGGTTAGCTCGCCATTGCGCAGATGAAAGTTTTGAATGGCCGTCTGCTGATTGAGAATGGCCGTTTCGTAGTTACCCTTGCTCAGTTCAAGAATGGAAGACAGGGCCAACATTTGCACCGTTTCGGTAAAGCGGACCGAGGCCTGCTGGATTTTCTCGCGGGCCTGTTCATAACGCCCCGCTTTGATCAGCGCAAATACCAGCATGGTATAAGTGCGGAAATCGTCCGGGTCTTTTTGCAAAGCCTGTTCATAAATATCGAGCAGATCCTTGTAAACAGAGACAGCATCCATGTTCACCGGGGCAAACCCGGCTAAAATGAGCAGCTCATCACGCCCTGATTCGTGGCCTTCCGGGAAAAGAGCTTCAGCTAGCTTGATCACCACGTCTCGGGAGGGTTGACGCTCTCCGGCTTCGAGCAGGGAAATATAAGACTTCGACACCTTCACCAGCTTGCCGAGCTCTTCCATACGCATTCCCTTCTGCTTTCTGAGCACAGCCATGCGCTCACTAAAGGGACTCGTTTTGGCGGTTGTTTGTTTCCTCTTCGGCACTGAACTTCTCCTTTTCTCTTTCCCGTCAACACCGGGGGCAGGCTCAACGCCTGCCCCTACAGTGTTACATAGCAGCCCCTGGAGCCGCCATTGGGCGGGCACTGATTGCTTCCGGGTAAGGCATCTGAATGGGACGGGGGTTTGGGTCAAAATAATAGGTGGGACGGTTGACCTGGCGAATAGCACCCGTCACCGCATCGACCTCCACCGATCCAAACATCATCTGCTTTTGGGTCACCTGTTTAGGCTGCATCATGGCGGCAGCCGGAGACGAGGTGGGAGAAGGGGTAGCTCCTTCTGTGGGAGTCGCTACAGGTTTGGGTCCGCCCTGATCAGAAGTTGTATCATAAACCCAAGTCGGAACTTCCGTTTCAAACTCAAAGTTGATGAAATAACGGGTCGCTTCCCCATTCTGATTGAGGTAGATCTGGGAAGTGGCATTACTGGGCACTTCATAGATCACCTTCAGATTGGGATCTTGGTATTCTTTACCGGGGTAAACGGGATAACCTGGATCCGTGCTGCGATTGTTCAAAGCGGCACGCGCTTTGGTTAGCGCTTCATTGCTGTCAAGTTTAACCTTGCTCAAATCAACATTGGGCTCACCCCAAATCATGCGATGGACCAGCACCCGATCTTTCATGACATAGACGTTTAAGGTCTCTTTCATGGGGCTAGAAGCAAAGCGGAAGAAATAGTCCGGACGAATTTTTAACGGTTCATTGGCATCTTCACCGGGGAGGTAAATGTATTCCACATTGCCATCATCGCTATTGCCAAAGTTGGCACGGCTTTCGACCAAGCGGGCAGCAGCGTCCCACTGGGCAAGCAGCGGCTTCACCGTATTGTTATAAGCCTGTAGCAGGGTTGCATCTGTGGCACCAGCAAAGGTGCTTTCTTCCGCGTACTGAATGGCATAGTTATTAAACTCACCATAACAGCAGGGCATCATCATTTTGCCCGCATCACCGGCAAAAGGAGCGGAGCCCCCGCGACCTACAGCGGCTTCAGAAACAGGCATAGGCGCTGGCATGCCCATCGGAGCGGCACTGGGAGCAGCAGTCGGAGCATTGGGGGCATTTACATTTTGACCCGCTCCCGCATTGCCACTGGCAGGCAGAGCCAAGACACGCTTGGAAATGGCGTTGGTAAAAATACCTTTGGGACGGGGTGTAATATCAAGGCCATCAACGGGTTGTACCGAAGGATTACCGGTCGGCAAGACATTCGGGGTTGTGGGATTGCCACAAGCCACCAGTAAAAGGGACGTAGACAACAGGGCTAACAGAGAACGTTTCATAGAATCTCTCCTTTACTTGCTTGCAGCATTATCCATTAACTCGATCGGGGCCGGGGCAGAACCCGCTGAACCACCGCCAATACCTACCGCGGGGTACACGCGCTCATAAACAGGACGGTAAACCACAGGGCGATTTAAGCTGATGACTTTACCGCTGACAGCATCCACTTCCAGGGAGCCGGAGACATAATAATACTCTTCGGCGTAGGGAACGGGCATCGGCATGGTATCCGGTTTCATGTCGCCACTCGGCACAGGTGGCGGAGCTTGGTATTTGTCATTTTTGATACGGAAATTGGCGTTGACATAATAGCGCAGCGCATTGTTTTCCACCTGATTCAGGCTGACTTGCCAATTGGCATCAGCGGGAACGCTGTACAGCACTTCCATCTCGCGACTGAGGTTCTGTGCTTCAGGGTATACGGGATAACCGGGAGAGGTTTCACGGGAAGCAAAAGCGTCACGTGCCATTTGCAGGGCTTTATCACTGTCAACCTGCACCTTGCTAATGTCGACATTGCGTTCACCCCAGACCATGCGGTGGGCACGAATTTCGTTTTTGAGAACATAGATATTCAGCGTTTCTTTGCGGGGGCTCGAAGCAAAGCGGAACACAAATTCTGGGCGGATACGCTCCCCTTCACCACTGCGGCCAGGGAGGTTAATATATTCCACATTGGCGTCCGGATTAGAACCGCCATTGACATTACTGCGGCTCTCAATCAGACGGGCCGAAGCATCCCATTCNNCTTTTTGATGCTGCCTTCATAGACCTGTAACAGGGTGCTGCCTGTAGGAGCCCCATAAATGTTTTCTTCGGCCTGGACAATGGTGTACTGGTTAAAGTCGTGGCCCCCGTAATAATAACCGGGAGCGATGGCCATATCAGCGATCATGGGACGGGCAATGGCCTGGGCCGTTTGGAAACCTGGAGTAGGGAGAAGAGCCGCAGGCATAATCATCTCACCCTGGGGGGTTTGAATGGTAGCCAAGGGCAGTACGCGTTTCATGAGGGCGCTGGCAAACAAGGGGCTATCCGCACGCTTAATGGTACCCGCAGATTGGCCAGGGCCTGGCACAATCGATTGGGGCTGAATCGTATTACAAGCTTGCAGCGACAGGGTCAACAACAGGGCAGACAAGACAGAGGTGGTCAACTTCATAGGGTAACTCCATATCAATCAAGGTAGGTAGCTTTAATCTCAGAATACCTTTTTGTTTACATCTTGTCAACTATCGTGGACACAGATTGTATTCACTTCTAAGAGTCTGATTCAGCCCCAAAAGTTCCATCTCAGAACAGGAGCATCAAGGCTCCTATTCGTAATATGATTCACACCTAACGCTTGCCGCTGAGGAGATAGTTCCAGACCACCTGACGGTGCATGCTGACTTCCAGAATTTGACGGTTGCTGCTGTGGACAATCACCGTATGGCCATTGTCTAAGCGCCAGGCATTGGTGGGGTTTGAAACCTTTTTATACGATTTATCCGCGTCCATGCCGCCAAAGCTCCAGGTGATATGCCCTTCCGGGTCGACTTCAATGACACGGTGATTGCGGGTATCGACAATCAGGGTATTGCCATTGATCAGGCGGGTGGCCTTTTCTGGGTACATGAGCTGATGCGCACCACTGCCGGGATTTTTGAGGGTGCCGTACTGCCAAACAATTTCCCCTTCGCGATTGACCTCAATCACGTAGTGGTTGCTCCAATCAGTAATCAGCACCGTATCATCGGGGGTTTTCTCGGCGTAATAAGGGGCATTGAGCGGATTTACACCCGTATCCCAGCCGCCAAACGACCAGATAATTTGTTTAAATTCGCTGACTTCGAGCACCCGGCCACTGTATTGGTCGGTGATCAGGATGGTGTTATCTGGTGTGGTGACCGCACTGCGGGGGTGGCCCAACTGGCCAGGGCGGCTGCCCATTACGCCCGTTTCACCGTATTGCCACAAAATTTCTTTGGTGGGGCGGTAGATTTTAATCACGCGGTGGCGATCGGTGTCGGTAATCAGCACATGGCTGTCCTCACGGGGAGATAACTCTGCATGCTGGGGCCGCTCCAAATACTGCGGATTGCGGGGATTGCCCTCACCAAAGCGCCAAGTGACGACCTTTTGGCGGTTGACAATATAGACCCTGTTCTCCTGTTTGTCGACCAAAGGCAGCTCAAGATCGGTGAGATTGGCCTTGGTCGTAACATAGGTTTGGGCTGCTTGGCGGGCCAATTCATTGATATGGTTGGCAGACGGCTTGGTTGACAGGGGCACAATTTTTTCGCTTTCCTGGCGCTGCCCCTCGTAGTCTGGAGCCTTGGGCATATGGGCATACTGAAACAGGTAGAGCGGACGCAGCAAGCGCGTAACCTCAATGACATACTGGGGGCTAAAGACCACCGTATTGCCATTGCCCATCCGAATGACGCGGTTGGGGACAAACGAGAAGGCCCCGCCACTGGCTTTTTCAATGCCGGTGTCAAAGTGCCAGACAATTTCGCGCTCCGGGTTGACCTCAATCACGCGGCGGTTTTCACTGTCGGAAATGAGGGTGTGTCCATTGGGCAAACGGAAGGCCTGGGTCGGCGCATTGAGCTGGTTAAAACCTGACCCATAACCACTCCCGAGCTTGTTATCATCGTTGCCATATTGCCAGATGATTTCTTCGTCGGGGGTCACTTCAATAACGCGGTGGTTGTCCGTATCGGTAATTAAGAAATGCCCGCCTTTGAGCGGCTGCACGTCACTGGGACTATACAAACGGCCTCGGGCAATGCCGACACTGCTAGTGATACCATACTGCCAGACAATTTTGCCTTGGGTATTGATTTCAATAATGCGGTGGTTGCCCTGATCGACAATAATCGTGTTCCCATTGAGCTTGCGCAAGGCTTTGACCGGACGGTGCAGGCGAATATCACTCGATTTGTCGGTAGGCGGGAACTGCCAACGTACCTGACCAGATTTGGAAACTTCAAAGATCGCATCCTGCCCTGCATCGGCAATGATCGTATTGCCATTGGGTAAGCGCAAAGGGTTATAAGGCTCATCGAGTTTGACGCTGCCAATGCCATCAAAGCCTCCGGCCTGCCAGCTGATCATGCCCTTGTTGCTAAACTCAATGACGCGCTGACGTTCAATGTCCTGCACCAAAAAGTGGTCATCGGGCAAGTCATCCACCCGGATTACGTCTTCGGCTCCTTCGGTCTGCATGCGGCTGGTGCCACTAGCCGCAGGCTGGAGGCGGTTAACGCCTGCTGCTGCTGCCTGCATGCGATGGGTCATATCCTGAAGGTGCCCCTGAGGTTTGGGCTTAGGGGTCGTTTTAGAGGGAGCTAAATGTTGTACCAATTGGGTAAAGATCTCACGGGTAATGACCGTTTCAAGGGAGAACTGGTTAAACAGATCAGGTACGCGGATAATCGTGTAGTCGAAGTTAATCAGCTCTTTGCGAGCGCGCTCAATGACCGTCGTGAGCGTTTCACGCACGCTCACTTCATTGGAGACATCAATCCCCCAGATCTTTTTGAACTCATTGAGACAGTATTTGGTCAGGGCTTCATTGACCTGTTCAGCAGGAAGTTTGCTAAAGTCGAGGGGCCCATCCGCAGGGGTTTCAGCCGGGGCAGATTCATTGAGCGGACGCGGCGCTAAATCCTCTTCAGCAGGGGGAGTCACCGCCATTTCGTAAGCTTCTTCGACCGGCTCAGGCAAACGGGGAGCGGGTTCAACCACCGTGGGCAGAGTTTGTGACGGTGCTACCGGCGGCGGAGCAGGTATTTCCGGCACCGGTAATTGGGCCATTTCCGGCGGCGGTGTAAATGCATGCAGGTTTTCCATCACCCCTTCCG
>DLGM01000252.1:8446-9753 GCA_002482705.1 Cyanobacteria bacterium UBA7694 | reverse complement strand
TGGGTTATGCACCCCGTCCATTTGCTCACTTTCATGCGGCCGCAGAAGAAGCAGGCCTTTCGCGCTTGTACGGCGGTATCCACTTCCGCGAAGCGATTGATAATGGCCTCGAACAAGGGCGTTGTATTGGCAAAAATACTCTCCAGCGCTTAAACATTTCATCTGTAGGAGTCAAACCATGAAAAGAGGGTTGTTGTTTTGTGTATTGTTGAGCGCTTGTCAGGCTCAGACGCATACGCCCACGGTTTCTCCCGTTCCTGTGCCCAGTGGTGCAAACGTGATATCCCAACCCTCACTTGTGCCGTCATCCGTACCCTCACAACCTTCGTTGTCGCCTTCTTCAGCGCCGATATTTTTACCCTCTTCCCCTCCAGGGAGTATTGTTGTCCCTTCGGTTGCTCCCTCTGCCTCCCCAAGTCTTCCTTTATTTTCGGGAGGCGGGGGGGGCGGAACAGGTGGGAGCGGATTGGTTACACCCACGCTTCCACCTGAGCCCACACCAACACCCGTACCCGTCAAATGGGTTCAGAACTTGAGTCAAAGTCTGACAGCAAACCCATCGACGCCTGCCTTGTCTGCAAATGGCCATCTGTATATTGCCGGTTCTAATGGATTGTTATTGGCCTTACGGGCAGATTCAGGCCAAGAATTGTGGCGTTATGATTTTGAGAGCCCCCTTGAATTCACACCTATGATTGGCCCGGATGGCACCGTGTATGTGGGCACACAAACCGGCGAGTTTCATGCTTTGAATGCAGACGGAACCTCCCGTTGGGTTTTTCGGCCTGAACGCCCGGAGCGTTTTTTTAAAGGCGGAGCAACCTTAGATGAAAACGGCATCCTGTATACAGGCGGTGAAGGCGAAACAGTGTATGCGCTCAACAGCAGCGATGGTAGCCTTAAATGGACGTTTTCGCTGCGGGCTCCGCTGTACAGTGCCCCGGTGGTGAGCGAAGGGCGCATTTATCTGACGGCAGTTGACCAAACCCTATATGCACTCAATCGTGAGGACGGCACTTATTTGTGGGAATTTCAGACTGGGCAGCCGATCATAGGGTTGAATCCAGCGTTAACCCGTTATGGAGACGTCATTTTTGGCAGTCAAGATCCCTGGTTATACAGTGTCGGCAACGATGGTTTTGAGCGCTGGTCTTTTATTATGCAGGATAGTCTCAGCGCCAGCCCTGTGATCGATCATGAGGATACCGTTTACGCACCCACCAAAAATGGTGTCATTTATGCTGTGAATCGCGGGGAGTTATTGTGGGAACAGCAGGTAGGCAACCAAGCTATCGTTTCTTCCCCCG
>DLGM01000252.1:416-8416 GCA_002482705.1 Cyanobacteria bacterium UBA7694 | reverse complement strand
GCCCGTGATTGGTTTTAATACCCGCAGTACTTACCCAAGCCTCATGATTTATGTGGGTGGGAGTGACGGTTATATCTATGCCTTTTCATCTTTTGGACGTTTAGAGTGGAAACACAATATCGGGAGCCCAATTGCAACGGGTTTGATTTTGGATCATCACGGGATCTTATACGGGGCGACCTTAAATGGCCGTGTGTTTGCGCTTCAAACAAACAGCCCAGATTTGGATCAATACGGTTGGCCGAAATCACAGGGAAATCTGGCCAATACAGGAAAACGCTTGCCCGAACCCGAACCAGAGCCTGAGGTAGAAACGGAAAGTGAGGAGGATTAATATGCTTCAGCATTCATTCCACTTTCAGATGTTCAAAAAGACTGATGGACTGTTAAACCCAGCGCTATGGGCGAACAGTTGGGTTTCATTCATTTTGTTTGGCAAACAAAGGTAGGTAATTAGCAAATGAGCATATCAATCTCTACTCGACTTCAGTTCATCATCAGCAATTTGCTTATCTTGAGTATGGTCGCTTGTCAGACTGTTACTCCAAATACCGCTTCAAAAGTTCCCCAGACAAAAGCAGCTACCCTTCCTGTTTCACCAGGCCGTTCTTTACCAGACAAGTTACGCCAAGAGGTGATACGCCGAAAAGGTAACTTGGCCAATGTGCAGGTGATGACACCGGTAGAGATGAAGGCCTATGAAGTAAAACGCCAAGCCAGCGAACTAACTCCATTACAGAAGCACTTTGCTTTGACACAAGTTCCCAACCAAGTACCCTGCGATGACTTGGAGATCTGTGATTACCAGCAAATTGGTCAATGGCAAGAATATTACAATTCAATGTATGGGGGAAGCAATGGGCAAACCTGTGCTTTTGAAACTTTGAGTTATTGCGGTGAGGATAATAACAATCCAGGCTGTTTTGTCCGTTATAACGAAATGCGGATGTATGGCTGCGTTTGTAATGAAGGTACCGTAGAGAATGAGCAGGGGCAGTGTGCTGCTGAATTTCAGGTTAAGGTGTCTCAAGAGCCCTCTTTATCACCCGAGTTACCCTCTGAATTGATGCTTACGCCAGATGCTGATACGCACCACGACTGGATTCGTTTTGATGTTTATCCTGATAATGTACATCCGTGGAATTTTACCATTCGAGATGCTCAAAATCAGACGGTTTATAGTTATGAGGGATCAAACACAGAGAACCGTTATTTTCATTGGGATGGGCGCCATTTTGACACAAATAAAATACTTCCCAATGGTATTTACACTGTTTTTGTAAAATCAAATGAAAAAGAGTTTAAATTTAATATAAATATGGCTCGACAACTACGTTTTCGAGCCTACACTTCTGTTACACAAAATGAGCCACCTGACTCTCAAGCCTTGCTTGACATCTACCCATCGGTTACAGGCTCTGAGCATGCCTATGTGAGTTGGAGTGTATTTGGTGTAGATAAAAGCTGGACTTTTAAGGTTCTTGATCAAAGCGGTTCAGCGGTTTGGTACTCTAGGGGCTCCGATGACTTTCAAGGGCATTGGAGTGGAAGAGATATGCAGGGTACATTCGTACCAGAGGGTATTTACACACTACAATTAAATAGCAGGAATATTGTACACACTGCATCTGTTCGGGTGAATTTTGAGGCGACTAACGGACTTGCTCTTTATTATGATTCATCAGTAAAGAGCCTTCTCGATTCAGTGGAAAAACGCTTGGGCATCATGCAGAGAGATGTGGACATCATGATGCAAATTACCCAATCATTGCCCAATGCTCCCACATTTACTGCACAATCACTTCCAGATCTGACTTCATTCCGTATTCAACAACAAGATGAGCCGATTCTTCCACCCGCAGATTTGTCTGCTTTCTCAGAGTCCACATCTAATGATGTGAGTAAAGTTCATGCTGAAGCCCAGAATCTTCGGATTGTGCTTGAAGTAGTGAAATTGCGTCAAAAGGTAAACTGGATGAAGCAAGTAATGTTGAATGCTTCTCAGAATGCTTTTATGACGCAACAAACATCTGAAGGGCAAATGAGTAGTACCGCTTTGGAACAACACTTAAAGAAGTTAGAGAGGATCAATGGATCGTTCTATGGTATAGATACGACTGGGGGATGTTATAATTTCTATTCATTTAAAGCCCGTTGGAAAAAGAAACGGGCCAACGAAGCTGCTATTCAAATTTCGAGCATGGTACTCTACCCTGATTTGAGTATGAAAGTGAAGGGTTCTATTGAGGATGACCGCTCTGCACAAAGTAATGAAATTACGCTGACTTATCAGGGGTTAGATTCCGTTGCTTCCACTCCAGCAACCATGACAGGGGGTAACACCTTTGAGGCTAACATCCCTATGTCTCAATATACAAAACTGGATCCCGAAGCCACTGTATTTGTAACGGGGAGTTATTGCCCCCCTGATGGAGCGTGTGTCAGTTCTTCTCCTACCTCATTAACACCTTATGAACCCATGGGGGTATTCAATTTTCAGACAGATGCTGATCCTGATTTTTCTGTGCAGTCAAATGTGAGCTTTAACCCGAATGCGCCTGTGACTCGGAAAACTGTGGTTTCACCTGTGAATGGGGCTAATATCAAGCTCGATTTGATGGTCAATATTGAACAGAGTTATTTAGGGTATGAAGACAAAGATTCTACCATCATTGGGGGTACGAGTGCTGCTTCGATTGTCAGCTCTCGTAACGATATTGTACACGAAGTACCCAGTAAGTCTTTTAGTGGGGCTTATTATGGTACCTATGACAAATATTACCAATTCATTGGTCGTAACTTTACAACTTGGAATGCCAAGCGATCTGTAGATAATGGCTGTGGTCCACAAAATAAGAAAAATGCGGTGGTTCCGGCTGGTGTGTATAGTACAGCAGCAAGAAACATCCATGTCGATGTGATTACCCCGGAACCAGCTCGCCATAAACTGGTTGCTTGGCTTAACTTCCTTAGAAATGGTGGGAGCCTGCATGGGGAAAACAATATAAGAATTACGCATGCTTGCCCAGCAAGGGTTTTATATAATAAAGAACAGTATAGTACTGGGAATCCCCCGGTTTTTCAGTCTAGAGAGTTTCAATCAGGTGGGGCTGCTGATTTGATTGGTTATTATGACAATCTAATTAAGATTAAGATTAAACAAATGTCAGGAAATCCGCCGATGAAAGATGGAGGAGACTCATCTTATACCTATATTGATAGTGTGATGCTTAGTGGTGGAAAGTTAGATAAAAGTATAGCCACAAAAGGAAAAAAGTATGAAGATTATGATAACGGAGAGGTACTGATAAATCCAGCTTCGGATGATGACTCACAACGTCGGTTTCTACCTCCTGATATGCAGTACCAAAAGCCTGGAGAACCGCCTCGTGGTCCTCAACGATTCTATGATGCAGAAAGAAATGCTTTAGAATATTTCGCTCATAAATTTGGAAATGCTAAATTCTATTCAAGCGAGAAATGCGATTTCAAAGTGAACACAGGCGTACACGGACAACTCAATTTATATTCAGATCGTGAATCTTGTCAATTCTGTGCAGAAATGGCTTGGCAAATGCGCACCCTGTATCCTAACTTAAACCTTAATTGGGTAGATAGAGAAGGTCAGTGTTATTGAGAGTTATTATTAATTATGAAAAATATTTTTTCAATTATATAGCATGTAAGCCGGAATCTAATTCTGACTTCTATAATGCAGCACCTCGCTACTATGATAATTTATTCTGCGAGATGAGTGTGCCTAAGATTATATATATACCGCTATTGAGGTTGCTACATGCTTACAGAAATAATTACTTTAATTATATTAGGGATCTAATAAAAAAAACGCCCATTCATTGGGGGTATTTTGAACACGTAAAAACACTTGGCTATGTTTGTCGCTTGTGTGATGACTATTATTACTCAATAGATGATGACCCTGTCCAATTACGAAAATCAATAGATGATTTTCGTAGTATTATCAATCTATTACTTAAACAAGGTGTTGATTTAAACCAAATAGGCCCATTTATGTGGAAAAGCCCTTTGGACTCTTTTAATCAGGGTTGGGCTTATGATGGATACCAATGGATGTTGGAGAAGGGGGCACTTTCAAGTTCAGAAGTACTGAAAAAGCTCTGGAATAGTGCTTACCCTTATTATCTTCCAGCCAAAGACGTTCATAAGGAAACGGCTAAAGATCGTTACGAGCATTTTGCTAAGACTCATTTGCACTCAAGTGGTGGTTCATCACTTGAGTCTCAGGTTATACGTTTTGATCATTATCAAAAACTTAGACTCCGACCAGATCTTCCTTGGGAAGTCTGCTTGATGGGTGATAACGGTTATACATTGCTCATGCAAGCGGCTTATTCAAATGAGAAAGATGTCATTAAACGATTGATTTCATTGGGAAGCCCTGTTAACTTTTCTGATCACCGTGGTTATACAGCTTTATTTTATACTTTGATTCCTAAGGTTTATCTATTTGAGTTAATAGGGGAAAAATCCCCATTTTTGTGGTTGGCTAACAACTTTTCACCTTCACAATGGCGGTTAATCGAGTTATCTCTCGTTGAGTTATTATTGGACGCTGGGGCCGATCCCAATTGGCTCGCCGAAGCCGGGGTTACCCCTTTAGTCCTTGCTGTTGAACTGGGCAAGTGGGACATTGTCGACCTCTTGCTCAGGTACGGGGCTGACATTAACCGCCGTGACCAATGGGGCCGCACGGTGTTGCATACCATCACCGGGGTTTTGTTTGAACGCCCCTCCCGCTTCCGCCAGACCTTTGGCGAGCTGGTCTTTCAGTATGGCTCCCAGCGGGTGTTTGAATACATTGCCTTGCCCGATGAACCCAATGACCCAGAGCTGGATGAAGCTGAAGAAGTGCTCAAAGCCAGTAACCTGTACCACATAGACGACCTGAAACAGCTTTTAGCCCGTGGGGCTGACCCCCATTTGCCAGACAATGAAGGCATCACCCCCTACGAGTTAGCACAAAAGTACCGACCTGATTGGGCTGTAGTCATGCATCAACACGGAGAGGCGTAATGATCTTGAGGTCTCACAAAAAACGATTACTTCTGGGGCTTATTTTAGGTGTATTATTAGGCTTATTCAACAGGCCAGCGGATGCTCAAGAGGCGGCCCTGTATTATTCTGTCGACCTCAAGCGAATGTTAGATTCAGCTTCTCGCAGACTGGGGGCTTTGGAGCGTGATATTGCCATCGAAATGCGGGGCGTCAAGCGTGAAAATCCGCATATGAAACCCTTCGTAATGAAAGCGCCATCATTGCCACCGTGCCCCCCCGAACGTATTGGGATACCTCAATCATTGCCTGCCGTATTGCCTGCTCCTTTGCCCGATGATATACCCGTTGCTTTTCTTAACCGCCAAAGCACTCACGTATATCAGCACATTGACTTGTTAAAACAACAAATTCACCAAGCTGTTGCCATCTATGGTGAAAATACCGATATTCCAGAAGAAATCAACGGCATTTTTGCGGCTTACATCAAAAGATATGAGCGGAATCGCCGCTCGGCACAATCCACGTTTAAAGCCTTATTACATCAGGTTGAGCACCTTGAAAACAGCGTATTGTTGTTTATTCAACGTTATCAGGTTGCTCAATCGCCGCCCGATTGTCACATTGTTCAAAACAGGAATAAACAAATCCATCACGTTGATAAACGTGTGAAACTTCAACAAGCACGTAAAGTACAATCTCCTTTGATTCAGCTTTGGAGCTTGATGGTTTACCCCGACCTAAGCCTCAAAGTACGCGGGATGGTGTCACATTCTGAAGAGATAGATAAGGCCCATTTATCCTTAGTCTGGCGAGGCCTTACCAGCGTTGAGGTTGTTCCCATTATGTTTGAGTCACCCAACGCTTTTCATGCTGTATTGACGATGGATGATTACACCAAAATGGATGAAAAGCCCGATATCGAAGTAAAAGCACGTTATTGTCCCAAACCTGATACTTGTATAGATTCTGCGTGGGAGCCCTTATCGATGCTCATTATTAAGTTTTATGTAGGGATTCAGTGATATGATGAGCAGCTCAGTGGGTATGCGCGTCAGCGCCTGTTTAATTGTCCGTAACGAGTCAGCTCATCTGGGTGCTTGCTTGACCAGCATTCAATCCGTTGTGGATGAAATCATTGTGGTTGATACCGGCTCTACTGATGACACCGTCGCTATCGCCCAAAGTTATGGTGCACAGGTGCATCACTTCCCATGGTGTGACGACTTTGCTGCGGCCCGTAACCACAGTTTGCAATTTGCTACAGGCGACTGGCTCTTGATTATTGATGCAGACGAGTACCTGACACTTGAGAGCCAATCGCGTTTCCCTGCATTTTTAAAAGCGATAGCTCAGGAAACACGTCAGGTTGTGTTTAATTTTCGTGTTTTAGCTTCTGGAGAGCAGCCCATCTTGACACGGGCATTTTTTCGTAACCATCAAGGTGCCCAATTTGTGGGGCGTGTCCACGAATGGCCAGCCATCAATGGTAAGCGTTTACCGGGCATTGCCTGCCCAGGTCTAGCCCTTGAACACGCGCCTATACTTGCTACCCCAAAAGCATTGAAACAGGGGTATTACCGCCAACTGATTCTAAAAACACTGCAAGAACCGCTTTCACCCTATGATCGCTCAATGTATTTTAAACACTTGGCGCAGGTTGAAACGAACCCAAATACCATACATCAAGCCTACCAAAGCGCATTGTCGGCCTTTATTGATTCGCAATCGCCGTTGCATGACCCCCACCATTTGAATATACTGGTTCCCTTAATTCGCCATACCTTATTGGTCAATTCTAATGTGTCTCAAGCCTTGGTGTTGTGCCAAGCCTTAACAACCGCCTTCCCCCATTTTCCCGAAGGCTGGATGTACCAAGGTTACACCCAATTTTGGCTGGGCCATCTTGATGAAGCTGCGGAGGCTTATCACCAAGCTTTACAACTTCTCCAAGATGCCAATGTCCCTCAACCTGTACAACAACGGACTCACCACATTTCGCGTTTGGGTTTGGCCCGCATTGATTTATTGCAAAATCGTATTGCACCGGGGATTGCCACTTTATCCACCCTGTATACCCATAACCCCAGCCCGGAATTGGCCTGTCATTTAGCCCACGCTTTTGTGTTGGGGCAGGATATGTCACAGGCCCTGTCCTACTGGGAAAAGGCCCGGCAGCCTGCATGTGAAAATCCCACAGATTTAGTCGCATCCTTGCGGGCGCTGGATATCTGGAGCCCTTTGGAGCGCTTGTCCTTCACTGAATTGTCCTAGCTTCAACCATCATCCCGGATCGAAGTAAGTTTTCTGTTTGCTTTGGCGGACTCCCAAGCACTTTTTAGCTTGAAGCCCACCAGCAAACCGACCAACTACTGCCTAATGTAAATTTGGGCAAAGAAGGTAATGCCCCCATCTCTCAAGGTTGCACATCGAGATCCTCCAGGGCCAGGTTGAGTCGCAAGACATTCACACGCGGTTCTCCGAAGAGGCCCCACTGGCGAGGCACAATCTGTGCCGCAATCAGGGTGCGCAGCTGGGTTTCATCCACTTGGCGAGCGCGGGCCACACGCGCAGCCTGAAAATAGGCGGCCTCGGGGCTGATGTGGGGATCTAAACCACTACCGGAGGCCAGCACCAGTTCGTCAGGGACAGGCGCGGCAGCGCTCAAACCATGGGCCTTACGCAAGAACTGTTGGCGTTCCACAATCTTTTGCTGAAGATCCTTACTGGTCGGGCCTTTGTTACTGGCTCCAGAGGCCACAGTCGCATAGTCGGCGGCTGAAGGGCGCGGCCAGAAATAACGGCCATTTTGGGTCGGCTGAGCCAGCAGCTCAGAGCCCACCGGGCGCCCGTCACGCCGTATCAAACTGCCCTGGGCCTGTACCGGCATAACAATCTGGGCCACACCTGTGACCGCCAGCGGATACATCAGCCCCGTCAGCAGGGTCAGGGTCGCCAGCATACGG
>DLGM01000252.1:199-403 GCA_002482705.1 Cyanobacteria bacterium UBA7694 | reverse complement strand
AAGAAATCCAGAGGGTATTCATGGGGTCATTCCTTTTAATTATTGTAAGGGTTTGTTGCATCTGTGGGGCTAAGCCCACCCCAAAGCCACAATCAGCACATCGATCAACTTAATGCCAACAAAGGGCACAATCAGCCCACCGAAGCCATAAATCAGCAGATTATTGCGCAGCACCGCTGCGGCCCCCAGGGGGCGATAGGCAAC
>DLGM01000252.1:0-190 GCA_002482705.1 Cyanobacteria bacterium UBA7694 | reverse complement strand
AACCCCACGCAGGGCCAGCGGGATGAGCGCAATAATGATCAGGGCGTTAAAAATCACCGCGCTCAAAATTGCGCTTTGGGGGGTAGCCAGCCCCATAATATTCAGAGCTGAAAGGGGCCCAGGCTGACCAGGCAAGGCATACAGCCCCCCAAACAGAGCTGGCAGAATGGCAAAGTATTTGGCCACGTCG
>DLGM01000310.1 GCA_002482705.1 Cyanobacteria bacterium UBA7694 | reverse complement strand
GGCACCTGTGCCTTATCATGAAGTGCAGGAAGGGGGTCTGTGTGCCCAACATGCCCTGAACAACCTGCTCGGGGGCCACCAGTTGACCCGTGAGCAGTTGACTCGCATTGGTGCACAAGTGGCTCTGGATCAGGGGCTGATGGGAGACGTAACCCCCAAATTGCTCGATTATGCAAAACGCCAAGGGCTGACGGTTACAGAAGACGATCTCCCCGATTTGCTCGATAACAACGACCTCATGGCCGGTTTCCGCCTTGAGCTGGTGGATCAAGTACCCTTGCGCATCAATCCTTTCCATACCTTAGATGGCACCGATCCGGGCGTGGTTCAGAATGCCCTGACTTCGATTGGCGTTGACTCGCGTTATGCCAAGGTCTCTGACTTGGTGCAAACCTCTGGCAAAGACAAAAATATGGCGCTTGAAGAAGCGCTGGCCCATACCGATGGCTTTATTATTGCCGGTTATGAAGGGGATGTGCGGCAACTGCCGTTCCCCGGTTTGGGATCGTTGGCCCGGGATCACTTTGTGGCTGTACGCAAGGTGGAAGGGGAGTGGTGGATCGTGGACTCGATGAACCAAAAACAGGTCAATATCCCGCTGTCGGTTTTGCGCGATAATTTCCGGTTGATTATCCCCAAGGCCCCGTTGCCGTCTGCACCTGTGCTGCCGCTTGGGGATCAACCCTCGCAAGATCCGTTACCTCAGCCTATTGATAAAACCGTAGCCCCCGAGAAAACGATCGCTCCGCAACCGTCCACGCGTCCGACCCCGGTGAAGCCGGAACGCCGCGATTATGGCATCGGAGGGGCACACCCCCTGTGGAAAGCGGCGGAGGGTTCGTATCTGACGCTTGAAAGTTCCGAGCAGTTGGCTTCCCATTTACAGGTGAATGCCGACCGGGCTCAGAGTAAGTTGAACAAAGCGTTCTTTAAAGGGCCGGTGTATACCCAAACCCGTCACAACACCGCCCAGCAGGTGTCGCGTTTGGCGGCAGATGGCCCGACAGCCTGGAGCTTACGTTTGCGCACAGATGCTGAACTGCGCGAAATTTTGACCCAGACCCTCGACAAAAATAAAGACTATCAAGATTTGGAGCCAAACCAGAAAAAGCTGGTCGAGTCGATGCTGCAAGGGGTACGCGATGGGCTTGCCAAAATGGGCGAAGATGAAGATGTGATGGCCCGGAGTCAGGTGTTGCAGACCCGTCAGCAAGTCATCACACAGCTGGAGTCGGAGCGGCCCCGGACGCTGCAATCGGAAATTGAAAGTCGTGGCCCAGCCAAACTCAGTCGTGCCAAGTTAAAAGAGCTGGACGAGATGGGACGCAAAGGCATTGAACAGGCCCGTACCCAGATTAAAAACGATGGTGTGCGCCTGAAACAAGAGACCACCTACAAAAATCTGGGGCCGCGTGACAGTACCGTTTTCTCTGCCCAAGAGCGTCTCGGTCTTTACGCTCAGTTTTTCGACATTAAAAAAATGTCTCGCCTCAGCCCACCTGATCAATGGGGTACGCAGCTCAGCTCTGAAGATCACCAGCGCTTTGCCTGGACCTTTGCTACCCTGTCGCCCGAAGCCCTAGCGCGGGAAATCAGTGGGGGGCAACGTTTGAGTGGCCCCCAGAAACACTTTGTGACTCAGGTGGCCAAACAGCTTCAGCAACAATCCTTTGAACTGCTCAATCAATTGCAAAAAAGTCAGGTGACCGATCTTGGCAGCACCGATGACTGCCCACAGAGCCTTGATTTTGGTGGCGTCAGTTATACCCAGAAAAAGAAGCTGGGGAATGGGGCTTTTGGGGCGGCTTATCTGTTTGAAGGGCCCAAGGGTGAACAGATCGTGATTAAACGCATTTTGGGTGTTTATAATCAGGAACAAGCCTTTAAGGCGATGTCTGAAGATGTGCGTTCTCACCACGAAGCCATGGGCTCCCATAATGAGGGCAATCCTTATGTGTTGGGCTTAAAAGGGGTGGTATACAGCCCTTACAGTCGCGACGGCGAAGGGGAACTGCTGGCGGTGATGGAAGTTGCCGGGGGCGGCGACCTCACGAAAGTGGGCGACAAATTGCGCAGCCATCTCTCTGATGGCGACCTGAGCCCAGGAGTTGCCCAGAAAGTGCAGCGCCTGATGATCAGCCAATTGGTGGAAGGATTGCGCTATTTACAACAGGATCGCCAAATGTTGCATCGCGATCTCAAGCCCGATAATATCTTTATCACCTCAGAGGGTGTGGTGAAAATCGGTGACTTTGGTTTGGCCAAAGAAGGCTTAAACAACAAAGAAATGGCGGGTACGCCCCTGTTTATGTCGCCAGAGCAATTGGTGCGCCAGTCTTCTGACGAGCATGGGGATACTTGGGCCGTGGGCCTGATGTTGCAGGGTTTCCTGACCGGGGATTATGTCATTCCCCATCAGCCTACTCCCCGGTCGATGCAAGATCTCAAAGACAATGCCCGTGCGTATATTAAAGACGGTAAACCCGTTTATGAAGCGGGTAAAACCCAAGTTGAAGTGGAAACGGGGTCGGGTAAACAGGATGTCACGCTGCAAAACCTAGGTGGCTTGGAGCAGATGGTCAACGCATTGTTGCATCCCGACCCGACAAAAAGACCCAATTTGGAAGCTGTTTTGAATCACCATCTCTTTAATGACCCGGAACTCAATGACCCCCAATTGCAGGCATTGGTAAAAGCGATTGTGAGTGGTGACAAAGACAAAGTCAAGGAGCTGAACAAAGCGCTCAGCTAGACCTCGTTTGTATGTTATGCTGCCCCTGCGGCCTTGGCTTGCAGGGGCAGCTTTGCAGTTTGGGCAGCGAATCTAATCAACGTGAGAATGCCATGAACAAAGTAGTGCAAAGCGCAGCAGAAGCGCTCTAAAAAGCACAGCTCCGCGATGGGGCCACGATTCTCGTCGGTGGCTTTGGGTTGTGCGGCATCCCGGAAAACCTGATTTTGGCCCTGCGTGAACTCGGGGTCAAAGACCTGACGGCCGTGAGCAACAATGCCGGCGTCGATGATTTTGGCCTGGGGCTGTTATTACAAACCGGCCAAATCCGCAAAATGGTGTCCAGCTATGTGGGCGAAAACAAGCTCTTTGAGCGCCTTTATCTCGAAGGAAAACTCGAACTCGAATTTGTGCCCCAGGGTACACTGGCTGAGCGCTTGCGCGCTGGCGGAGCCGGAATTGGTGGTTTTTACACCCCGACCGGCTATGGCACCATTGTCGCCGAGGGCAAAGAAACCCGCGAAATCGACGGCAAAATGTACGTGCTCGAAAAACCGATTACCGGCGATGTGGCCTTGGTCAAAGCCCATACCGGTGATACCCACGGCAATTTGTTGTACC
>DLGM01000277.1 GCA_002482705.1 Cyanobacteria bacterium UBA7694 | reverse complement strand
CTTCTTCATCCATAGGGGACTCCTTTTGTTGGGAAAAATTGATTGTGATTGCGTCTGAGGCTTCGCTCAGAGACACCTTTTTCAAACCTTTGACAGCCGGTGCCTGCGCACCGAGAAAACCCAAATGCTTGAGGTAGAAGCTACCAGGCACTGGGTTTTGGGGTGATGCAGGGGGGTACAGCGAAACAGACAGGTTTTCGTACTTGCGCTGCTCAACCAGCGCAACCAGTTCAGGGGATAAGTCGGTATTCGCCCACAACCCATCTGCCCTCACCTCAACACCGCGCACCCAACCAAGAGCGGGGTCGTCAGTTGCGGGATGGCCGAGTACAGCAGGGGCTTCATGGACAGCAGGATCATAGCTGGCAGCAATCTGTTGAATGTCGTCAGCGGTGATCGTGACAAGTCCGGTTTGGCCGTTATGCGTTCCAGCACGCAAGGCATGTAGCCAGATCGGGCGCAACTTGGCGCGGCGCTCAGGGGCTTTGTTGAGAGAAACAGTATTCATGTTCCCAGCATAGGCGCGTGAAAAATTACCGTCGTGGTGACACGTGTCATGGGGAATCAGGGAATAACGGCAGAGATGGCATACAAGAGCCATGACAGACTTAGAACGTGTCTAACCCCTTAGAACACTGTCCAAACAAAATTTAAACGGGTTTTAAACGGTGTTCTGGCGATGGAGCGTTTATGACTCCAACCTCTTTTTAATGGTCTCAAGAATAATGCTGCGGTCTTCGTCTGAGAAACCAATGTATGGACGGGCTGGGATATCACCCCATGGGACTGGTACCCCGTACTTGGTTTTACCAAAAGCGCCCTTAGCGGCTCCGAACTGCATCACGCGGGACTGGATTGCATTCGAGCCGACACGCAGAGTGTCACTTGTTACTTTTTTATGAATGCCGCGCATGAGGTTTCGTGAATCCAACAGCGGCTTTTTACCCGCTTTGCGGGCTTGGCCTTTTTTTGTTAGGCCCCGGTTCTTTTTCTTGTAGTTGCCTTTTGTCTGAGAGAGAAAGCCCCCGATGGTCGATTCTTTATTCGCGGCCCAGGTTTCGCCGTCTGGGCCGCGCCCTTCTTCAAAACGCTGCTTAGTGCTCTCTACCAGTTTCTCGCCGAGATCAGACAAAATGGGGCGCATATTGCCCGTTTTAGCCTTCAGTTGCTCCATCGCGGCCATAATTGCACTGTCTTCTAGTTTGATTTCAAGCATAGATACCCCTTATAATATTCTTTGAAGCCCATTAGAGACATACTGCAAAGCGTTTCGGACGGTAGATGGGGGCCTTCGGGCATTACATCGTTGCAGCTCAAATGGGCTATTGCTCTATCCAAAAGCTTTGAGCTACAAGCATTCTGCGCTTTTTGCGCACTTCCATCGTGTAGACATAGGTTTCATCACCGAAGTTTTTTTGATACCTGACAAGCGGGTGCTTTGTTAGTCTTGACACCCCAACCGATAGCAACTCATCGGGGTTATTGAGAATTTCAGGAAGACGGGCATAATCATCTTCTGACACGGGCCGCTGTTTACGCCCATGCTCTGCCTGGGCTGAACCGTGCCGCGTTTGGATATGCTTGATCGACGACGGGTCAAGCGTGAAGTCGTAGTCTCTAACCTTTACTTTGCTGTGCATGACGTCGCCCGTTGTGGTTTTGAACTCCATTTCCTCAATGGCACCAATATGCTTTTCTTCAACCAGGCCCATAGTCTGGTACTCCTGAGTGTTCGGACGCTCTTCAATAATCCGCTTGGCAAAGCGGCGGACATCGTCAGCCGTGGACGGCAGCCCACGATATGAGCGCCCAAACATGCTTTTGACGGAATCAGGTAGATCCGTCATATACGCTTTGGCTAAAACATAATCCCAATGCTGGGTTTGCTGAGCCATGGCTTTAACCGTATCAACAACCGTTTTGCCCGGCATGTAGTCCCAGCCTTTTCCGATACCGACAGGCAACCCAGTATTTGGATCAATACTGCTGTCTGGAGCGGGGTCCAGTTTTCCGCCCTGCATTTCGGCATCATCTACCGAGCTATAACCCACGACTCGGCAGCCACAGCCCCACCCGTTTGGGGGGTAATGCGTTTGCCACCATGGGTCAGAAGCCGGTAAAACCTTGTTGTGCCATGACTTGTGATCCATACGGGGATGAGTAGCCCCGGAATGTTTATAGGCCCAGTACTCAAACTCTTGGAGCTGAGCCAGCCGACCGGCTGCATAGCTTGTTGCTAGGTTGGTGCTGTAAATAACACGGGTGCGCCAGTTAAACTCGCCCTTATAGTTCCAGCCATGGCGCTCGACTATGCTCTTAAAGTCTTTGCGGAAGTCTTTGAGCGTTATCCCCTGACTGATTGCCTTATCTACAGCGGCAGCCAGGTCAGACAACAGCTCAGCCTTGGTAGCACCGGCAACCATAAAAGCTTTGTCGTGAGCTTCTTTCTGAATGTCAGTCCATCGCTCCGTAGGCACCTGGTTACCGAGCTTCTGGCGGAAGAACGCAACTTGCTCATTAAATGGCTCTCTGAATACCCCTTCAATAGATTCATCTGCCACGGCCCGACTCCTGAGTCACATCATAATGGCCTGACAATTCAGCAGCGGCGAATGCCAAGGCCATAATGTTTCCCAGCTCCTGGGTGGGAAGCTCGGAATAGGCATTGAGCAGACTATCTCTCAACTCAGGAAATGACTGCGATTCGTTCACAATACGCTCAACATGAGACAGCAGGCTTTCCCAAGCAGGCTCGGTTTCTTTGTTTAACGTCTCGGTCATCATGGGAATGGGGCTGATATACTCAGGCTCTTTGGGCTCTGCAAAGTCCAGTCGGAAGCCAATTTGCTTTTCTGGGCGGGCTGTGGGCTTTTCTTTGTCGGGGGCCGAGGGCGCTTCACCGCCAGGGGCAGCGACCGGCTGAATCAATTCGTAGTCGTCGCCGTAGATGCGTGCTACTGCGTCGGGTTTCAGTTTGTAGCCCATCTCGAATAGGGTTCTGTCGCGTGTGACGCGCTCTTTAAGATCTTCTGCGTCGTCCATATCGCGCCAGATCTCTGGATATGCCGCGCCTGGGTAGTTGTAATCGACAAGCCAGCGGACCCAGCAAGCGGCGCTTTGGCAGATCAGATCGGCATCGGCTTTGACCAAATC
This sequence comes from Cyanobacteria bacterium UBA7694, assembly GCA_002482705.1. Lineage (GTDB taxonomy): Bacteria > Cyanobacteriota > Sericytochromatia > UBA7694 > UBA7694 > UBA7694. Next base: position 352 of record DLGM01000277.1, on the reverse strand, counting down.
CTGCCGGACGTTGTAATGGACGGTCGCTTGACTGTAGCTAGAACCGTCTTCGGTGGTCATAGTCTGACCAAGAATAATCTTGGCGATGGCTGAATCCCAGTAAGCCATCCAGCCCTCATATGTAGCCTGCCCACCGCGCGAGGCTTCGAGCAGCTCCACCTTCACACCTTCGGGCACAATAATGCCCGCATCCGTGGAAATAGCCTGTAGAGTTTTGAGCAGAGCGGTGCGCTCGGCGGCTTCGGTGCCACGCGGGAACTCGCCCTTAGCCGTTGGAGCTGCAAATTTTTCGAGGTAGGTCGCCCAAAACCTGGCCCCATTGTGTTTGAACCAAACTGGCCAATACAACGCA
>DLGM01000136.1 GCA_002482705.1 Cyanobacteria bacterium UBA7694 | reverse complement strand
CATGGGGATATTCGTCTCTGAAATTCGCTGGGTTGATGCTGACGGAGATAACTCAAGTCCGGGTCATGGGGCGCATTGTCTGATACCGCCTGGGGGTCGCACTTAAAGGCTTCACCTAGAGCTTGCAAAGCCGTGTCAAACGAGTCATCCCCCCCTTGTGCCTGATGGCGCAGGCTGAAGAAACAAGCCTTGATGTAATAGACCATCCAGTGGGGGGGCGAAACGGTGACCTGCAAGAGGTTAATCAGGGTTTCAGCCAGCTCAAAAGCCTGGCTTTTGCTGTGGGCATGGGCCAAGAAAATGGCAGTTTCAAGCAGGGTGGCGTGGCCGAGAATGTATTTATCTTCAGCGTGCAATACGCGGGTGAGCCCGATGATGGTTTCGTTCCAGAGCGAAATCGCTTCAGAAGCCTCTGCCAGAGAAGCCAAGTTAAACGTTACGCGGGCATATTCATNNTATTATTGGGCTCCTGTGCCAACAAACGTTTAAAGAGGTCTTGGGCCTGCTGGAAATGAGTCTGCGCCAAGGTTTTTTCCTGAATATAGGCAGGCTCATGTGATTGGCTGTGAGCGATACTCATGGCCTGATAATGGTGCGAGCCCTTGAGAAAGTGCATGACCCCAAGATTGAGTTCAAAACGGAAGGTTTCCGGGTGTCCCGGCGCATATTGTAACTGCTGCTGAGCCAGGGCAAATTCTTGTAATTGAATGGCTTTGACATAATTGTGCTTGGCCAATTCGAGGCTAGCCAATAGCGACTGCAACTGGTTGGTGTCGGCAAACTGCGTAAGGCCTTTTTGGATCAGCCCTTGGGCTTCTTGGGTTTCCCCCATTTTGATCAGTGCAAAGATCAAAGCGGTATAAGTGACAAAATCTTGGGGTTCTGCCTCAATGTGTTGGCGGTAGGCGGCAATGGTCGAGATATGTGCTTGGTAGGTTTGTTTGTTGGCGGGATAATAACCGGCGGTCACCAGGAAGTCGTCGGCCAGGGTATTGTCGGTGCGGGCTCCCAAGATCTGGGCGAGCTTTAAGACCAGCTCACGCGAGGGCTGTTTGCGCTCACCCGATTCGAGCAGTGAGATATACGACTCAGAGACGCCGACTTCTTTGGCCAACTGGCTCATAGTCAAGCCCTGCTGCTTGCGTAAACGCGTCAGCAGCTTCCCGAAGGGTGACTTGTTCTTGACCTTTTTATTACTCACTGGAAAGCCTTATCAGCATGTATTTAAAACAAAATTGGATAGTGTACTTAACTCTACTATACTACATCCTATGAGCGACAAATGCAGGCATACAAAAAGGGCCCTGAATGCAGGGCCCTTTTGGGTGGATCAGTAGGGTTTAGCGGCGAACCAGAGGGGCGCGACCAGCTTGGTTCAGGCTTTGAACGACCTTGGAAACCTTGATGATTTCGGTCATTTTGATGCCTTTGTTGGCACCGCCACCGGAGTAACAACCACCGTTGGTGTGAACGCCGACGAGCATGCCGGTCTGGTCGAGGACACCGGAGCCAGAGCTACCGGGCTCAGTATCCAGATCAGCATAGGCCATATACTTGCCATTGTTGGGAACCAGGGGGCCAGACTCAATTTGTTTGGGTTGGCCTTTGGGGTGCTGGATGATGGTCAGCAGGTGGTTGGCATCAGGCAATACAGCACGAATGGGGGTGAAGCCATATTTGGCACCCGGATTGCCCTCAATGCGCAGGATGGCGTAGTCGAGGACACTGGCATTGCCATCTTCAATCACTTCGGCAATTTTGAAAGCCTCTTGGGGCAGCAGGTCGGCGGAACCAGCGGCTTTTTCATAGCCGAAAACAGCAAATTTTTGGGTGATGGTGCTATCAATACAGTGGCTGGCGGTAAGGAAGAGGTTTTCGCTGATCAGGGTGCCACTGCAGAATTTGCGGTTGTTTTCAGGCGTGCCTTGGGCAAGAGCGCCAACAGCGGGAGAAAACTTCTTTACAAATTCAACGGGCTGACCCAAAGTGCCATTATAGTCGTTGACATGTTGCAGGTCATTAGGGCCACAGATGCTGCGACGGGTATCTTCTTGGAAGCGATAACGGGCAGGGTTGCTGCGCTTGAGCAAAAAGGCAGGGTTGTCATCACCAGCGCGTGCGGCAGACTGGGCATTCAGGGCAGCGGGAGCCAACATTGGGTTGGGCTGGTACATGGTTTGAGCGCCTTGGCAAGCGGTCAGGGTGGCGATGGCAGCAAGAGCGAAAAGGGTTGATTTCATGCGAGTTATTGCTTCCTTGACGTTAGGTTTACCTTATATTAACCTTTCAAGGCAAGTAGGTCAAGCCCCTGCGCAAGTTTTCTAACCTTTTTCACCTATAATAGAGGGGTCATCCTTGTGCACAGGAGTCAATTATGGATTTTCCTACGATCCGCCCGCAGGGCACTTCTCCCCAACCTCAGATTCCCAACTTTCAGCGCATGCCCAGTGATAATACGCGTGTGCGCCCAGTGGTACGCCCCCCAGATCCCCCCACCATGGCCCCCTTAGGCTTAAAAGGAAGTGCTTCTGCGCAAGTGGGTTTTGTCGATTTTGCCC
>DLGM01000472.1 GCA_002482705.1 Cyanobacteria bacterium UBA7694 | reverse complement strand
AGGACCAAAACCTGTCCCGTCTGTGCGTCTCCCCGCAGGTAGGCAATCACCTCTTCGGGCAAGCCCTCCAGAAACTGAAACGCATCGCTGCGCAAAGCAGGCTGCTGCTGACGTATTTGCAATACCCCCTGATACCAGGCATGCAGGTTCTGATTGTCTTCGTGAGCCAACAGCCCCCAGCGCAGCTTACTGGGAGCCTGGGTCTGTTCCCGGTATTCCCCGAACTCTTCGCCCATCCACAACATGGGAATGCCCCAAGCCGTTAACAACAGCAAAACACCAGCCTTAACCCGCTGGAAAGCGGCTTCCCCCAGCAGGCCTTTTTCCGCCAAACGCTCCAGCAAGCGCGGATGATCGTGGTTGCCCAGATAGTTAACCACACTGGTAGCATGGGGATATCCCTGCCGTGCAGCATGCAACACGTCTTTCAGCGATTCAGGCTCCCAACGCTCACCCGTGAGGTGTTCAACCACCACGTGGTAAAAACTTTCGTGCCACAGGCTTTCAAACGGCCCGGTGGGGCGGGCCATTTTAGCTTCATCGGGGATAAATTCCCCTACGTTAAAAAAGGGCTTGATTCCGGCAATATGGTCAGCCTCATGGGTGATCTCCTGTAAAAACTCCAGGTGAGCCAGTTGGCGCGCGGCATCATAACGGATGCCATCCAGATGATAGGTTTGCAGCCAGTGGCGCATCACCTGGGTGACAAACTGACGGGCCGGATGGATCTGGAGCTGTTCATCAAAGGCGTCATAGTTAAACTCGGGCCCCCAGCTCATCTCCGGGTCTTTGGGTTCGTGGTGAAACCAGTAGTCATGGTCAATATGCGCCAACGGACACGAGGTATCCGCATGGTTAAACACACAGTCCAAAATGACGCGAATCCCCTGGCTATGACAGGCATCCACCAGCGCTTTAAGGTCAGCACTGCTGCCATATCCCGGTTCTGGGGCACAAAAATAGCGGGGGTTATATCCCCAACTATAGGTACCGGGATAGGCCTTAATCGGCATCAGCTCAAGGGCATTAATGCCCAGGGCTTTGAGGTAATCCAGCTTTTCAATCACGTGTACATACTTGCCACGGGGGTCTTGATCCGGTTCCCCACCACTGAAATCGGCCACGTGCAACTCATAGATGACCAAATCGCGGTTGGGAACCAGGGGAACATCATCGTGTTGCCAGATATAATCATCCGGTTGGATGGCCCCATTGTGAACCCGGATGATCGCCAAGGATTCCTCTTCATTGATGACCGTCGCGTCTGGATCCACAATCTCCTGCCAGGCATCGGGCTCAAAGAACCAAGAACGGCTCTGAATGCGATAACGATAGCCATATTCCCCATCGGCCAAATCGGTTTGGTAAACAAAATAACCATCATCCTGTTTTGTCATGGGCTGGGGTTGCCAATCATGAAAAGAAGCGACCATTTCAGCCGCTGCATTATAAGGAGCAAAGAGACGGAAGGTAATCAGAGCCATAGAACCTCCTATGCTCACATGAGCGTGGCGCTATTATAACGAAAGTGGTTCCTTAAAACTAGATACTCACAGGAATTGGCGAGATCACGGTTCCGTAGACAGGTTTTCAAAGACACCAATAAGTTATTAACTAAATAATAAAATCATGCTAAAATCATAACCAAAACAAGCCGATTCACAACCCAACACTCAGCTTTTGCAGCACAATTTTTTACTAAATTTTTATTAATAGTTTATTTATCTTGACGGGCTGGCGGCGTGGCAGGCAACTGTAATGGGTCACCAAGCACAAAGGTATGTTTGCCCTGGGCCGCAATTTTACTGAGCGTTTCCAACCACTGAAGGTAGCGCATTTGTTCATCACCCCGAGCCATGTCGGCGGCATTTTTGAGCGCACGGGTCGCCGCCACAACGGTACGGGCATTTTCCAGATCGGTCTTGGCCCGGATTTGGGCTTCCAACTGTTTGGCAAAGAGTTCCTGAATGGTTTTGGGAAAGCTCAAATCGCGCAAATAGAGGCTCTTGACCTCAATGCCACAACTGGCCATCTGGGTTTGCAGCAATTCTGGCACTTCTACAAAAAGCTGGTCACGCTCCCCGTTTAAGGTCTGGCTGTCCAGAGATCCGATGCGGCTACGCACCACCAACTGCGAATAAGAATGCAGCATCTGTTCTGCTGGTGCCAAAGGCGAATAAAGATAGGCAAAGACATCAAAACTGCGCAGATAGGCTTCATAATCGACAATCGCGTACATGACAAAATAGGAGCAGCGCAGCGCAATCTGATCCTGGGTTAACACTTCCTGATTGGTCACCGTCAGCATCTGACTGGAGCGGGGCAGGCAAATCAGGGCCAACTCGTTGCGGAAATCCCAATAGCGGTAAATGCCGGGATCAAGCAGCTCAAGCAGTTGGTAATTGCGGTACAAACATCCGCGTTGGGCCGGAAAAACGGTGAATCTTTTGCGCCATGCGTTCATCGGAGAATTTCCAGGAGCAGATTTAGAACAGATGCCCGGCCGGGTTGCAGGGAACCTCCATTGAGCCAGAGGCGGTATCCTGAAGGCTGCAAACTGCAACCCGGTGGAGCGGAAGCTCCGACATCTGCAAAAGTGAGACTCTTAAAAAAGAGTTCGGTTTGGAGTAGCCAGAAGCCACAGGGTGAGCCCCATCCATCCGCAATACCCTGTTTTGACGAAAGGGCTCAAAGGTAAACAGGTGGCGGTTGAGTTTCATTGTACGCCAGCCAGAAAGATTGTCAATCAGGCGTATAATCAAAGTATGGTTATCGATATCTTTGAAATTGCCGGTCACCGCGTGGAAATCAACGCCAGTATCCGGCCCATTCACCACTATACACACCGGCTTCAAGGCCACCTGCCCCATCGGTATTGCCTCGATCTTGGGGCCAGTGACGGGCTGGGGCAGTCGAATACCTTACACCTCTTTATGCAGGGCTGGAGGGGGTTGCTGATCGAAGCGGAAACCAGACCCTTCCAAAAGTTACAGCACTTTTACCACCAGCATATCCCCTGGGCTCAAACCCTCCAGGCCCACATTACGCCCGATAATTTGCTGGGTGCCCTGGAAAGCCACCATGTGCCTACCGAGTTGGGGTTTGTCAGTCTCGATATCGACAGTTTTGACTACGAGGTATTGGCGACATTGCTGAGCACTTACCAACCGGCCATCATCTGTGCTGAAATCAACGAAAAAATCCCTCCCCCCCTCCAATTCTGGGTAACCTATACTCCTGGACATGTGTACCAACGGGACCACTTTTATGGCATGAGCCTGAGTGCCTTTGCCGCCCTGGGTGCCCGTTTTGGTTACCAACTGGTGCATTTGTGTTTTAACAATGCCTTTCTGATTCATAAACGCTGGAACCAGTGGCCCGTTTTGCGCCAAGAACAGGCCTATGACACATACCGGTATGGCCCCCATCCCCCTTGGAATGACAATGTGGAGGCCCTGCTGCACATGTCCCCGGAACAGGCGGTGTTATTCCTGCAACAACATTTCGCAGCATATGCAGGTCGTTATCATTTACAGCCAAGCTAGATCCGTGCCCCGGCATCCCCCATTATGGTCTGAACACTGAAATAGCCAGACATACTGACAGGATTCAGCTTTCCTCAAGGTTCATAGGCTCAACCCCACCAGAAACAACAGCTAACAGAAAGAGGGCGGCGGAAATCAAACAGACCCGCAGATTTTACAAGATTGCCGCGGTTGCGCAAACAGCCAAGAATCACTGCGGTCAACCTACCCGGCCCTATTCCTTGATATACTGGGGATACTTTTAATGTCTGCATAGGCTCCTCTCCTGTCAGACAACAATGCCGTAAAGGAACACAGCATGACTACCCGACCCAACCCTTTCGGAGCTGTTTGTACGGCCATGATTACGCCCTTTGATGCCCATGGAGCAGTCGATGTACCCGGTTTACAGACCTTGGCCGACTATCTGCTCACCCACGGCACCAACGCAATCGTGGCCACCGGAACCACCGGTGAATCCCCCACCCTCAGCGATACCGAAAAACTTCTTGTCCTGCGCACGCTCAAAACCCACTTGGGCAAACGTGCCCCGCTGATTGCCGGAACCGGCTCCAATGCGACCCATCACACCCTCGAATTATCCCGTGCCGCCCAGGAAATTGGCGTTGACGGTTTGTTGGTTGTGAACCCCTACTACAATAAACCCTCCCAAGCCGGGCTTTTCCAACACTTCAGCGCCGTGGCCGCAGCAGTCGATATTCCCGTCATTTTGTACAATCACCCCGGCCGTACCGGTGTCTGCCTGAGCATCGAAACCATCTGTGCCCTGGTGGCCGCCCATGCCAATATTGTTGCGATCAAAGACAGCTCCGGCGACTTGGGCTATCTCACCGAATTGCGGGCCAAAGCCCCGGACTCCTTCCTGATTTTCAGCGGGGATGACCCACTGACCCTGCCGATTTTAAGCCTCGGCGGCGATGGCGTGATCAGCGTCGCCAGCCACGTGGCTGGCCCCGAAATTGCCGCCATGATGCACGCTTGGCAGCAAGGCAATATTGCCTTGGCCCAACGTTATCACCTTGAGCTCTATGGCCTGAGCAAAGCGCTGTTTTGTGCTCCGAGCCCGGCACCGACCAAAGCCGCCCTGGCGCTCAATCATTTGCCCGCCGGAGGCGTTCGCTTGCCCCTCACCCCCCTCGAAACCGCGCATCAACAACAGGTTGAAGCCGCCTTGGCCCAACTGGCCCAGTTTCGCAGCGAGGTGGCCGCATGAGCACCTTTGACGTTATCCCTTTAGGCGGGATCCGCGAAATTGGCAAAAACATGTGGGTGGTCAGCAACCAGCAACACATGGTGGTGGTGGATGTGGGCCTCAAATTCCCCAGCGAAGACATGTACGGGGTCAACCACCTGCTGCCGGAATTTACCTATCTGCTCGAAAACAAAGACAAACTGGCCGGGATTGTGCTCACCCATGCCCACGAAGATCATGTGGGGGGCTTGGTGCCCCTGCTCAAGGCCCTGGGCTTTTGCCCGCCCATCTATGCCTCTGAGCTGACATTGGGGCTCTTGGAAGAGCGGATCTGCGAAATTGACGCCACCTATCGCGAGCAACTGCGGCCCATTCAAGGACGCATGGAAGTGCAGATTGAAACCCTCAAGGTGCGCTTTATGCACGTCTGCCACAGCATTTCCGGCGCTGTTGGTTTGGCAATTGACACCCCCAAAGGGGCGATTATCTTTACCGGCGATTTCAAAATGGATCCCACCCCCATTGATCAGCAGCCAACGGACTATTTCAGCTTTGCCGATTTGGGTGAAAAAGGCGTGCTGCTGCTCATTTCCGACAGCACCAATGCCACCAACCCCGGTTATACCATCTCCGAAAAAGAAGTGGCGCAAAACTTTACCAATGTCTTTTACCGCGCCAAAGGCCGGATTATTATCGCCACCTTTGCCTCCAGCCTGCACCGTATCCAGCAGATCGTCAATCGCTGTGTCGAATTTGACCGCAAAATTGCCTTTGTGGGGCGCAGCATGGAGCGCATGACCGCCAAAGCGATTGAAATGGGCTATTTGACAGCCCCGGCGGGGCAAATTATCACCGCTGACACTNNCACCCTCGACGGTTATCCCCCCAATAAGGTCGCCATTTTGACCACCGGCAGTCAAGGGGAGCCCCTGGCCGCCCTCAGCTTAATGGCCAGCGGTCGCTACCGCCAAATTTCGATCCAGCCGGGGGATACGGTGATTATTTCAGCCACCCCCATTCCTGGCAATGAGCGCTCGGTCTTCCAAAACGTCAACCAGTTGATGGCCCGTGGCGCTGAAGTCATTTATGAGTCGCGCAAAGGCCTGCATGCCTCCGGCCACGCCAGCCAAGAAGAATTAAAGCTGATGCTCAATCTGACCAAGCCGCGCTATTTTATCCCCACCCATGGCGAATACCGGCAAATGGTCGGCCACGCCCATTTGGCCATGGCCACCGGCATGACACGGGAAAACGTCTATTTGCTCGATGTGGGCGATCGCTTCCAACTGATTGGCGATCAGGCCAGTGTTGGGCCCAAAGTCGCTTCCGGCGTAGTGATGGTGGCTGGCAATGGAGCCGGTTATCTCGATGGCAAAGAGTTGCGCGAACGCCACAAGATGGTCAAAGATGGCGTCATTTTTGTCTCCTGTGCCTTCGATGCCGCAGGCCGGATGGTGGGCTTGCCCCGTCTGGTCAGCAAGGGCTTTATTGTCGAAGAAGATCCCGCCGATTTATACAAAGAAGCAGCCCAACATCTCTTACAGTCCTTTGAAGGCAAAGAGCCTAAAAAGTTGAGCGCCAGCGATCTGGAAAACTCCGTGCAAAGTCGTTTGAGCCACTTTATCAACCAAAAGACCCAGCGCCGACCGGTGATTGTGCCCCTGGTCCACCCGCCGGGAGAGGACATGCCCGATGTTTGAAACCACTCCTCTGTTCAGCCAACTCCTGGCCCAGTTTAAAAGCGGCCATCTCAGCCCCGAGGCCTGTCGCCTACGACAGCCCGTCACCCCCCCTGCTGCGGGGGATATTCAGGATGCCCGGAGCCTGTCCCCGGAAGCCCAAGTCGAGTTTGCCACTTTAGGGCAAGCAGCCCTGGAGCAGCACCAAGTAGGTGCCATTGTCCTGGCCGGGGGCATGGCCACCCGCTTTGCTTATACCCAACCCAAAGGCCTGTTTCCGATTTTGGGGGAAGATACCTTCCTGGCGCTCAAAATCGAGAATCTCAAAGCCCATGGGGTGCCTCTGTACCTCATGACCAGTTTTCACACCCACGCAGCCATCCGTGATTATCTCGAAGCCCACGATTATTTTGGATACCGGGCCTCAATTCACCTGTTTCAGCAGTCGCAGTTGCCACGCATCTACCGCGATGGCTCCGTGCGTTATGTCGGTGACCAAGTTGAATACGCCACTTCCGGGCATGGCGACTTTGTCGAAGCCCTGCAAACCAGTGGCCTGCTGGCCCATTTCCAAGCTCAAGGCGGAAAAGTGCTGCTGTTTTCAAACATTGACAATCTCGGAGCCACCGTCGATCCGGTCTTAATTGGCATGCATCTGCACGCGGGTAAAGAAATGACCATTGAAGTGGCCGCCAAAGCGCCCGGTGACAAAGGTGGGGCCCCAGCCCGGGTGGCCGATCGCCTGCAAATTGTGGAAGAATTTTTATTCCCCGTCGATTTTGATCAGGACCAAATTACCGTCTTTAACACCGCTTCTTACCTGTTTCAGGTCGAAGCCCTGACCCGCGAATGTTACCTGCCCTGGTACGTGGTCGAAAAAAAGGTCGACGGACAAACGGTCTTACAATTTGAGCATCTGGCTGGGGATCTGAGTCGTGATCTCAGTTTATGCTGTCTCGAAGTCGAGCGCGATGAACGCTTTTTACCGGTCAAGCGCATGGAAGATGCCGACACGGTGCGGCCCCTGATCGCCCGCAAGTTTGGTCGTTCATGATCGCCCCTATCCTGGTGATTTCCGGGCTGCTTGGGGCCCTGGCCTTTTCCACCCATGCCACCGGTTGGTTGGCCTGGGTGGCCTTTATGCCCCTCTTTTTGATCTTTTTTAAGCACCAGCCCACCCCGGCCCAGGGGGCCCGCTGGGGCTTTATTTTTGGCATGGCCTTTTACATTGGCATTATCCACTGGCTGCGTGAATTACACCCCCTGACTTGGCTGCCCGGCGTCACCAACGAAGTCAGCCTGCTGATTGTCTATGGCGGCATCTTTGGCATCAGCCTGGTCTGCGCCCTGTTTACCAGCGGTTTTGGGGCGCTGCTGGCTTGGCTTAAGCCCACGGGCTGGCGGCAAATGGCCTATCCGGCCCTGCTCTGGATTTTAATGGAATGGGTTCAGGGGCTGGGGGATATTTCTCTTCCTTGGGCCCGCTTGGCCATTTCCCAGTACCACAATTTGCCGCTGTTACAAATTGCCCACATTACCGGCCACGTTTTTGTGGATGGGCTCATCATCGCCTGGAATGCAGCTTTGGCCCGTTTTATTTTAGAATATGTGCCGACCCCTCCCCAACGTCTCACCCAGTACCGGACCCTGGCCCCCTTGGGCGGCGTATTGCT
>DLGM01000113.1:11196-13909 GCA_002482705.1 Cyanobacteria bacterium UBA7694 | reverse complement strand
TACTTTGGAGATATGTAACAATCCGTCTTGACCGGGGATGACTTCAATGAAGGCCCCAAAGGTCGTCAGACGCACCACTTCACCCTCGTAGATACGGCCCACTTCGGCTTCTTGCGTCAGGCGGGCGATCCAGGCTTGGGCTGCATCTGCAGCTTCCGCATCGGGAGTGACAATAAAGACCAAACCACTGTCGTCGATATCGATCTTGACGCCGGTTTCTTCGACGATCTTTTTGATCATCTTGCCGCCGGGGCCGATCACGTCGCCAATCTTGTTGGGGTTGATCTGAATGGTGATAATGCGGGGAGCGTGCGGGGACAGCTCAGGACGCGGCTTGGAGATGACGGCGCGCATTTTTTCGAGGATGTGCAGACGGGCCACGCGGGCGGCTTCGAGCGCATCTTTCAAAATTTGCATTGACAGACCGTCAATCTTGATGTCCATTTGCAAAGCCGTGATACCTTCGGTGGTGCCAGTGACTTTAAAGTCCATGTCGCCGAGGTGATCTTCAAGGCCCTGAATATCGGTGAGGATTTTATAATTATCCCCTTCTTTAATCAGGCCCATGGCGATCCCGCCGACCATATCCTTAATCGGCACGCCTGCGTCCATCAGGGTCAGGGTGCTGGCACAGGTACTGGCCATCGAGGTTGAACCGTTGGAGCTCATGATCTCGGAAACCACGCGAATGGCGTAGGGGAATTCAGCTTCGCTGGGCAGCACCGGTAAAATGGCGCGTTCAGCCAGGTTGCCGTGGCCGATTTCACGCCGTCCGGGGGAACGCAAAGGCTTGGATTCGCCTACGGAGTAACCCGGGAAATTGTAGTGGTGCAGATAGCGTTTGCTGGTTTCAGGATCCACACCGTCGAGGGGCTGGGCTTCGCTCATTGACCCCAGGGTCGTGAACGAAATGGCTTGGGTGGTACCGCGTACAAACAGACCGCTGCCGTGGGTGCGGGGGATAAAGCCCACATCACAGTGAATCGGACGCACTTCGCTCAGGGAACGGCCATCAGCGCGCAGTTCCTGTTCGAGAATGCGGCTGCGCATGGCGTTTTTCTCGAGTTTGTAAATGGCATTGCCGACATCTTTTGGGCGTTCAGCCAAAATTTTGGCCAAGTCGCTGTCTTCCGGCAGGGCGGCAATCGCTTCTTTGAGCTCAGTGCCCAAGGTGCGAATGCGCTCGGCGCGCTCTTTATTGTCGGTAATGTTCATGGCTTCGACAATCTGTCCGCCAATTTGTGACTGCACATAGCCCAGAATTTCAGCGTTGAGTTGGTAATACTCAATCTCCATTTTGGGTTTGCCTACGCGCTCAGCAAAGGCTTTAATTTCACCGGTGATTTTGACGATCTCGCGGTGAGCGATTTCAATCGCTTCGAGCATGAGTTCTTCGGACAGCATTTTTGAGCCCGCTTCAACCATATTGATCGAATCGGCAGTACCAGCCACGATCAGGTCGAGGTCACTCTCTTCAATCTCTTCATAGGTGGGGTTGATCACCCATTGACCGTCTACACGACCAACACGAACACCTGCGGTGGGGCCATCAAAGGGAATGTTGGAAATGCTCAGAGCAGCAGAAGCACCGATCATGCACAAAACGTCGGGCTGGTAGCTCTGATCGCTGGAAAAGAGCTGAGCAACGACGTGAATGTCATGGCGGAAGCCATCGGGGAAGAGGGGGCGGATCTGCCGATCGATGACGCGGGAGGTCAGGATCGAAGACTCGGGGGGACGGCCTTCACGGCGGATAAAACCACCAGGAATGCGGCCTACCGAGTACATTTTGCTTTCGTAATCGACGGTGAGCGGGAAGAAATCAAGGTGGTCTTTTGGCTGGGACGAAGCCGTCGCCGCCACAAAAACCACTGTTTCGCCGCATTTAACAATGACAGAACCGCTGGCCTGAGGAGCGATGACCCCGGTTTCAATAGTAATGGTCTGACCGCCGACCTCAAAGGAGGTGATTTCGGGCGTGATGTTCAGTTCCATTCGCTACCTGTCTTACTTACTAATCTTTGCCATCTCACGTTTGAGACCGAGGCGCTCCACCACGGTTTCATAACGGGCGACATCGTTCTTGCTCAGATAACGGAGCAGACGACGACGCTGGCCGACCATCTTGATCAGGCCGCGGCGGGTGGCATAGTCTTTTTTGTGGACGCCCAAGTGGGCGGTGAGGTGCTTAATGCGCTCGCTCAGAAGCGCAATCTGGACTTCCGGTGAACCGGTGTCGGTGGGGTGAAGATGGAACGCCTGTGCGATTTCTTCTTTTTGCTTTTGGTTAAGAGCCATAGCTACGTCTTTAAAACCTCATTCTTTCTTCATACAATCTTGCCGCCCGTATAGCGACAGGGTTGAAAAAGGACAGAAACAGGGCAAGCCGGGTCTCATGCGCCCGGAGCATGGTTTCTGCGGATTTTCAGGGATGCTTTCCCATTGGATCACTTTACTTTTATCCTATACATTGTAACAAGAGCCCGTCGGGCATACAAGAAGGTTAAGAAAGAGCTAGGGATTTATTATCTTCTCAGGGCTGTGGACCTCGCTCACATGCATTCAGGGGGCTCCCTGATATACTAAAGGCAAACTCCTCACTAAAATTAGGTATGTTTATGCTGCGTTATACCCTGCTTGTAATGACTCTTGCTCTGTCCCTTTCTCCCGCCGTTTTGGCTGCTCCTTTGCGCAATGAAACCGGCCAAGTGGT
>DLGM01000113.1:0-11189 GCA_002482705.1 Cyanobacteria bacterium UBA7694 | reverse complement strand
CCAATTTTTTGTGCCCGATGCCGCTTGGCCCAAAGACCTCAAAGTGGAAACCGATCCCGCCAAACTGGCAGAAGTGGCGCGTACGACCCTGGCTTATATCGATGCGTATCCCGATGACTCTGACGCAGTGCATGCGGGCCTCTTTCAAGAGCTGGGGATTTCCCTCGAAGACGTGCGACGCACCCTGCGTCNNNCTTGATGAAATTGTCAGCGATGATTTGCAAGCGGGTCGCCCTTCGCGCTTGCAGGATCTCAAATTCTTGCAGCAGCACTTCCGCTTGGTGCGCTGGAATGCGGACCAAACGGGAGCCAAAGCCCAAAAGGTCAATGTGCCCGATAACCGCATTCGCCTGACCAAATATGTGGTCTTTGAAGCCCAGGGCAAAGAACAGAAGCAGGGTGAATATAACTGTGCCCTGTATGCTTTGCCCCCGGATGAAGCGGACCTCACCCAAGAAGCAGCCGATGCCCGCAAAGACACACTGATTCGCTACCGTTTTGACAAACAGCAAGTGGTGGCCGGAGTTTTAGATAAACTGGGCGTGAAGCCGATGGTATGGCTCAATCGCCAGGGGCTGGAAGATGCCTTAATGCAGGGCAGTGTTATGGTGGTCATGCCCAATGGCCAGCGCCGGATGTTTAATGTCCACCGCAATAATGGCATTGGGTATGATCGGCGTATTAAAGAGCCGCGTCTGCAAAAGCGCTATTGGTATTTTAAAGAAGTCAACGGCATTCACGGGTATGGCCGCGACCAGAAAATTGCCATTCAGCCCGGTGTGACCTTTGCGGGGGATGTGTATAACTTTGGGTTGGGCAAGTTGGTGGGTATCAACTATAGTTTGCCCGGTAAGTCGGTGCTGCGCTTAGGATTAATTGCGGATACGGGTGGGGCGTTTGTGCCCAATTTGTACCAGCTCGACTTTTTGGCTGGGGTCTATCCCGACCGGGCCAGCTTCCAGCGTGGCATTGCCGCGCTGCCGGAGTACGCCCAGGCTTATTTCCTGATCGCCCGTTAACGGTATGCAGATTCGCCTCGCTGAAGATTCCCTGCAGCGCAATGGCCAAGAGGACATCCTCTATGGTGGCGAATTTCAGTATTTCCGTATCCCGGCCACCTTGTGGGCGCACAGTTTGGACCATCTCTGTGAGATGGGCATTCATTTTGTCTCCTTTTATATTCCCTGGATTTGGCATGAGCCCAGCCCTGGGGTTTATGACTTTGACGGGCAAACCTCCCCTGAGCGCGATCTGCACCACTTTTTAAAGCTCTGTGGTGAGCGTGGCCTGGGGCTGATGATGCGCCCCGGGCCTTATGTCTACGGCGAATACCAGGGCTTTGGCGTACCCGAGTGGCTGCGGGCACAACATCCAGAAATCCTGATGATCTGGGAAACCGGGGCCTTGAGCAAAGAGGTGGCCCTCAACCACCCCTTGTGGCTTTCGTTTGTAGCCGGTTGGTTTGCGCGTGTGGCGCAAGAAATGGGCCCCTACCTAGAGAGTGGAGCAGTGATTGCCTGCCAAGTGGACAATGAAACGGGCCTGCCTCAATTTGGCGGGATGCCCTATTACAGCGACTTTAACCCCCATACGATCAGCGCTTGGCAGAGCTGGCTGGCGGAGCTTTACCCCAGTATTGAGCATCTCAATCAGGCTTGGGGTACAAATTTAGAGCGTTTCAGCGTGATTGACCCCCCGCGCCGGGCCGAAACCTCCCCGGTGCAAATTCGCCATTGGGGCGCTTTTTTAGAGGATTATCTGGTGCGTTATCTGGAGACCTTGCACGGCCTGCTGGTGAGCAGCGGCATTGACGTGACGCCCTATCTCAATGACCCCTATTTGTGTCAATGGCCCAATAACAGCCCCAAGAAATCCCGGCTCATGACAGTGGGCTTTGACGTCTACAGCAAATTTACCGCTGATGCAGGCCCCACCCACGATGCTCCCTATAGCTTGTCGTTTGCCCCGGAATATTTCCGTTCCCTCAATCCGGGGCGTCTGCTCTGGGGTGTTGAGGTGGGCACTGGCTGGTTTGATCCCCGCGTCAAGGTGCGCCCCGAGGCCACCCTGCAAAAGCTGATGATCAATCTCTTGCGTGGGGTGCGGGTGATCAGTGCTTATCCCTTGCATGACTGCATTGAAGAAGATGGCACTCCCTGGATTTTTCAGTCACCGCTCAATACGGCGGGAGATCCGGTTGAGCGTTACCACCGTATGGCCCAGGTCGGCAGTTTTTTAAGGGATCATGGTTCGCTGTTGGCCCAGAGTGAGCCCGTGTATGGGGATATGGTGCTGCTGCGCCATTTGCCCCAGAGCTGGGAGTTTTTAGGCGTGTCGCAGAGCAACTTTTGGAATGCTCTCGATCTGATTGATGCGGCACTGGTTCATGTCAGTGGGACGATGGGGCTCCATGGAGCCCTGATTGAAAGCGGATTTAACCCGGTGGTGAATGAGTTGAGTGCCATGTCTCCGGCCCAGTGGCAGCAGGCACGGGCGATCTTTTTTGGCTGTACCGAAGTGCTGGATCGCCAGGCCTATGCCCAATTACAGAACTACGTGGAAGGGGGCGGCACCCTGATTTTATTTGGCATGCCCGCCCAAGTCGATGAACGGGGGCAGCCCTATACAGACAACCCGCTGTTCCCGGCCCGTGCGTATGGCCTCAACAATAAGCTGCAATTTGGCACCAATACGGTGCTTTCCCAAGTCGCCTTGGATATGGTCGATTATCAGCGTTTGCGCCGCAATCACCCCCACCGCCTGTCGTTACATACCCTTGATATGATGCACCCCTTGGTCGAGTTTAACCGCTATATCAGTAGCGCTGGCACTTGGCTGCGCACCGAGCGGGAAGAACCCTTTTGGGCCAGCCGGTTTGTCAGCTTTTGGCAGGGGGGTGGCGTTACGCCGTTGTTGCGCCATTCCAATGGCAGTGTGGTCGCTTATACCAAGCGTGTGGGGCAGGGGCGGGTGGTGTTTTTGGGCACAATCCCTGGCCTGTTTTTTGACACTGGCAGTTATTACACCATTGAAGCCGAAAAAAAGGCCTCCGTGGTCGCTTTCTTGGGCAAATTACTTCAGGAATCTGGCTTGCAGCCCCCGATTGCACCGATTCCCCAAGTTGAAACGATCTTGCGGGAGCTGCCGGATGGGCGGCTGATCTTGGGGCTGATCAACCGCGGCCCGGCCAAAGACCTGATGGTGCATTTCAACGTCATGGTGCCCTTTCGCACGGTCGAAATTTTGTTTGCCGCCACCGAACACGAACGCCTCGAAAAAGCCCGCTTTCACCGCCTGAGTGGCCATCTCAGCACCGATGGGGTGTTGGTGGCTTTGCTCGGACGTTAGGTTAGTTGAGAGGAGCTGTTTGTTGCTTTCTGTAATGTTTCCAATGCTTTGACTGCGGCATCTAACTCAGATGTAGGTAACTGATCAAGAATGCTTCGGGCTTTTTGGCGTTGAGGATCTTTCTGAGGTATTTGAATAGGTTGCCAATTTTCTTGCTCATGCCTCTCCCAATCGTTTAAGGTTGCGTCAAAAAGAAAATCTGAGCGGTAGACGAGATGTCTTGATAAGTAAAAATCGGATGGTAATTTAGACGTTTTACCCTCAACATCAAATTCCTTTTTGTTGAGGGAGAGAAAAGCCGCTTTCCCAGTACGATTTGTATCTCGGTGAGCTGCAATTGCGGCCAAAATATAAAGATCTGTGATGTCTTTTCCTTGTAGGTTAGTTTGTGGGCGCAACTCTGTTAATAGGCGATGCTCCTGATCTGGTAAAGCAAATGAGAAATTTTCGCATTGTTGGGAAAATGCCTGTAACTCAGCTAATGGCTTTGACGAGTAGTAGCTTTTTTCAGTCTGCTGAATTTGCTGTACCAGTTTGAGTAGTTCGCTGTCATTTTTATTTTTGGCAAGTATTTGTAAGCTTGAGGCAATCTGTTTGATCGATTGAGCGTGATTGTTCGTTTCACGCTGTACAGCGTGTTTAGCTTCCAAAAATACAATAGCAGGAATCTTGATTTTACATTTGTTGTTATCTGCTGCTTCTTTGAGCTGACGCGCTGTTGTATGGTGAGCATGATGGGGCAAAATATAGGCAACCAGCCAATTGGTTTCTAAGTAAAGCGTTATCGACATTAACTGGCCAAGTTTAAAACGCCGTTGTACTCTTCTAGTTCTATCCCTGCCAGTCCGCCAATGATTTCTGGCAACATAAATGGTAGGGCTTCATCTGGTACGGCATTGAACCAAGCATCGGCTACTGCTTGAAGCCATTGCTTGGCTTGCATGCAAAGAGCCTCACCATCATAAACCTGTCCTTGGTACATGCGACTGAATAGGGTTGTTGTCGCAATGGTGTCTATATTGTAAGTCTGCTCGGAAAAATCCAATGACTGAAAGTTGTCTCTGAAAAAACAAGTACTTTTGGGGGTGATGAGAATACCTGTCAGAGCTCGCTGATCATAAAGACGTCGCGCAAAAGCATCCAGTTGGGCTTTAGAAGTCGTATCCCACCAGTTTGGATGAACTTCTACAACCACATCTCGTCGTCCTAGATGTGGATCCGTTGCAATAAAAGTACATGTCATACTTCAAGCTTACCATTTCACCTCAAAAATAACTATCTTAAGCGTTTATCTCATTGAGCCAGCTAAGATAAAATCAGAAGTGCTTATTGATTAAGGCAAAGCTTCGATGGCAATCCCGGTGTAGTAGTGTTTGACAATTTCTTCAGCGGATTTGCCATCGGCGGCCATTTGGCGTGCGCCCCACTGGGACATGCCGAGACCGTGGCCCCAGCCACCACCATCAAAGCGGAAACTGGGCGGGTTGCCATTTTGACGGCTGACCGTCCAGAGGGTGCTATTGAGCTTGGCGGCAAAGCGGAACTTGTTGCTGTCGACGGTGACGCGCCCTTGGGTGCCCACCAGCTCAAGCGTTTTGACACGTTTTTGCGGGGTAAAGGTCAGGGGGCGTACTTCGCGGATGGTGCCAATATTGTGGCCAAGATTGCGCAGGGCCGTTTGTAACTCGTTTTGGCTGATGGTTTTGTCCCAGCGATAGCGGGGGGAAGCCTGGTCAAAGTCGGGTACGGGCTGGATATAGGGCAGTTCGGTGCCCCAAACTTCTTTGGAGGAGTCGGTATAACCGCCTGAGGACGAGAAAAACAGGGCGTTGATCGGTTTTCCGCCATAGGTCAGAATTTGGTTGGCGGTTTCTTTGACCGCTTGGTTGGTGGAGGGCATTTCGGTTTCGAGCCCCCGGTACATTTGATCAGAGGTGTCGGCATTCATGTCGTAACCTTGCGCAGCACGCTTTTGCCAATTGGCGACGGCATAGGTGCGGGCGGCCATGGCTTGGGCTTTCAGGCTTTCTAAGGGCCAAGAAGCTGGGCTTTCAGAGGGCACAACGCTGAGCAGATAGTCTTCGAGCATGACCGGGTTGAGCACGTTGATAGTATTGGGCTGTTCTGGGTGGGGCGTGACTTCAATGCCCCCCCGATAAGCCCGCCCGTTGATTTTGACGGTTTCGGCCTTGTTTTCACCGATCAGGCGTCCCTGAAAGGTGCCCAGCGGTTGGCCATCAATGCGCAGGGTAAAACCGCCCTCAGCTGCGCTGACCTGGATATCCGCTTGATCCCAACTGCCCAAATCGACGATGCCTTGGGGTGTTTCGGCTTTTAAGTTGCCACTGAAGGTCATTTCGGCTTGGCGTTGGGCCACCGCAATGCCAATGCGCAGGGGGCGTACAGAAAAGTCGGGCAGTTCTTCGGTACGCACCGTGACTGCCTGAAGTTTGCTGATTTCGTTGGCATAACCTTCTTGGGCGGCAAAAATACCTGCCACTGGGCCAGTCGGGTCTAGCTGAGCTGTACGCCGTACCGTATCACGGGGACGCAGTTCGGCGGGGCCTGCCGGAGCAACTGGAGCAATGGCCGGAGACAGGGTTAAGGGGGCGGTGGCCCGGACCGGCTGGGTGCCGGTAATGCGGCGAAGGAAGTCCATACTATCAGCTCATCTTTCTTTCAGACTCAAATCCCGGAGCTGCTTTGAGCTGCCGGGATTTGGGGTGAAGGTCGCGCTTAGGGGGTTGCGCCCGGTACGGCCTTGCGGGAGATAATTTGTTCGTACATGGTCAGTTCGCTCTGGGAGGGCTGGTAACCTTGACGATAACGGTTGAGCAGTTCGAGGGCCCACTGCAATTCGTTGTCAGCAGCACCCACATCAATCATGACATTGCCAGGGGGAGCCTGATAAGCCGGTTGTGGGGGAGCAACCGGAGCCGTGTACTGCGGAGCCATGGGCTGCTGGGGAGCCGTCGGTTGTTGTTGGGCGCTCACGCCCTGACCACCTTGGGCACGATTGTAAATGTCGGTATATACCTGCATCTCGTGATCGCTGGCTTGGTAGCCTTGTTGCTGAATCATGGTTTGTAGACGCATGGCCCAGTCAAGCTCTTGCTGGGTGGGTGGGTTGACGGCACCTTGGGGGCCACCGACATTGACCTGAACCGTAACGGGCTGTTGTGGGGCCGGAGCGGTTGGCTGCGGGGCTGCGGGCTGTTGGGCTGCTGCCGTTTGTTCAGCCGCTGCCTGTTGCTGGTAACGACTGTAGATATCCGTATAAGCGGCCACTTCCTGTTCGCTGGGAGCATAACCTTGGAACTGCACTTTGTGTTGCAGTTGCATGGCCCAATCGACTTCCGACTGGGTGACACCAGCGCTTTGCTGGGTCGGAGCGACGGGGGCTGCCGGGGCAGCTTGGATCCCAAACATCGAAATCCGCATTTGGATGTCGTTGTAGCGATTGACCTCCGCTTCGGTGGCGCGATGGCCATCGACCATGCGACCTTCGAGTTGGCGAGCCCACTGCACGTCTTGGTAGGCCACCGCGTTGGGATGGGTGCTGTTACCACCGGGTGAAGGCTGCGGTGCCGCTGGCTGGGTCGGAGCCGGTTGGCTAGGCTGCGTCACCACGGGGGGAGCACTCGGCTGGCTGGGTTGGGGAGCGACCACAGGGGGCTTGTTGGCTGCTTCCTGTTGGCTGGCTTGGTAGCGGTTGTAGATATCGGTATAACGGATAATGTCCTGCTGGGTCGGACGATAACCTTGGGTATCAATCCGGTGTTGCAGATCCATGGCCCATTGCAGCTCTTGGGAGCTGACGGAGTTGTCAATGCGCACCGGAGCAGTGGTGCCCGGAGCCGGACGGGTGGGAGCGCTGGGCGCTGTAGGCTGGGCTGGCTGATTTTGGTAGCGGTTGAAAATATCCGTATAGGCATCTGCTTCCTGTTGCGTGGGCTGATAACCTTGGGTGGTAATACGGTTTTGTAGATCCAGGGCCCAATCCAACTCTTGCTGGGTGACTGGTTGACCACTATTGGCAGGAGCCGTGGGCTGACTGGCCGGTGCTTGTTGAGCCGCATACCGCTTTTGGATATTGTCATATTGAGCTGCTTCTTGGGCACTGGGCTGATAACCCTGATTGGTGATCCGGGTTTGCAGATCTAAGGCCCATTGCAGCTCTTGCTGGTTTACCGGCCCACTGGCTAAAGGCAAAGAGGTCTGTGCCGGGGGCTGGAACACAGGCTGTTGAACCGGTGGTTGCATGACGATCGGGTTGGCCGGAACCTGTGTTTGCGGCATCTGGGGGGTGCCGCTGGTTTGTTGGCGGGCCAAGATGTCTTGGTAACGGCTGTATTCCTGTTGGGTGGGTTTATAACCAAACTGTTGAACCCGAGCCATCAGGTTTTGAGCCCAAACCATGTCTTCCTGAGTCAGGGGCATAGGGTTGTTGGGGCCGGGCATACCGGGGTTGAGCTGACGGGTCACGGCATAGTTGAGCACCGCCTGCATTTGTGGCGTGGCAATATCCGTGATGGCGGGTTTACCTTCTTTGTTGAGGAAGCCGTCATTGATGCCCATTTTGGTTTTAAATTCTTTGATTGCTTCGCCGGTTGCATAACCATAAATGCCGTTGACGTTGGCGCTAATGCCCACGATGTTCAGGCGGCGTTGTAATTCTTCAACGCGACCTTTGTCTTGGCTGCCAGGCTTTAAGGTCTGGGGGTTGTTATCTACTTCTTGTTGGAAGATTTTATAAGCACGCAGATTGTCTTCGGTGTTATAGGTGTCGTTGAAATACGACTTCATTTTGTCCATTAGGCCAACTTGGACTGCCGGTTGCTGAGGGCGAGGAGCGGCACCATAGGGTGAGAAGCTGGCCTGATCCGGGGCATAAGAAGGCATCCCCTGAGGATAAGGGGTGGGCTGGGGTGCGTAGGGTTGTGGCATTCCCTGGACGGGGACCGTAGTCGCCATCGGGACTGGGGCGGCGTTGTAATTGATGTTGTTGTTTAACATGCGGACCTTCCTTCGCATAGCAGACCTTGCGTATCAATTATACTATAGGGCTCTCACGCAGATCTCTTTCGAGTTTGTTGTCTAAGATTTGGTTAAGGCTAGGGGTATTTTTAGGAAACCCACCGCACTTTGGCGACCGCTTGCCCGATTGCATGTTCTTCTTGGGCATATGTTTCGAGCACCTGGGCGGCAAAAATATGCCAATCGATCCCGTAATCGGAGAGTCCACGGGTGGGAATCGGGGTATTGTGGCTAGAAATATTGATACCGAAGTGAATGAGCCCGGACACGGGGCTGACCGTGGCAATGGAAACGGATAATTTGGCTTCTTGGTCATAGAGGTCATCCCCACTGCGACGCAAGTGGGTCACCCCATGTTGCTGCAAAATTTGTTGCATTTGGGCGGTTAAGAGGCGCTGACGCAAGACCATCATGCGCAACGGTGCTTCAAAGTGTTCGACCAGAAAATGCAGCATGTGTTCACTGTAAATGTGTAATCCGGCATGAACATCTTCAAGGTCGACCATTTCTGGAGTGGCCACTTGGCAGGGGCCCGCAAAAGCGGCAATGGTATCACCGCGCAGACCAAAAGTGCGATAAATGAAGTGGGAACTCAGTTGTGGCCCCGTATAGGTCAGTGGGTCGGGGTGTAAATAGGTATGCATCTGAACATTTCTCCTGCCAACAGGGTCTGTCTAGGTAGACTGTCTTCTCATTAAACCGGATAATAAAAGAAAACAACAGGATAAATGGATAACCTTAACTGTGCTCAAACGCTTTGATCGCTTCCCCTCGCGCTTCGGCTTAGCCCTGATGCTCTCCCTGAGCCTGTCCGCAGAAGTCTGGGCCAAGCTGCCCTATGCTGACATGGACTACCGTCACCCTCAGTCGCAGCAGGCCACGATTATGCATGAGCGCAAAATTATGCGGGGCGTCAGCGATACGCGTTTTGGCGGCGAACTGGCGCTGACCCGTTTCCAATATGCGGAAATTCTCAATACCCTGCTCGGGGGCAAAGATGTGCCCAATACGGTGATTGTCATTATCAGTGATGTACAGCCCGGGAGCGCCAGCTTTGATGCTGTCTCCCGCGTAACGCGCGCAGGCATTATTGAAATGGAAAGTGGCACCTTTAACGGCACCAAGCCCGTCAGCCGCTACGAATTTGCTGCCAGTTTGGTGCGTTTGTTACAGTTTATGGCAGTGCCTGCTCCCATCCAGCGCAGCAAAAAAATTGAGTTTAAAGATGTGGACGACTCGAACAAAGAGTCCGTCGATCAAATTACCAATATCTGGCAACTGATCGAAGGCGATGGCTCGGGCAAATTTAACGGCAAAAGTGACATTACCCGTTATGAGGCGCTGGCGATGGTCTCAAAAGCATCGGCCTTGCTCTTTGACGATGTGCGGGTGGCCTTGGCCCGCCCAATGCCAACTCCCGAGTTGACCGAGTTAATCAATACCAATATCACCCCTTCTTCCATTCCGGTTACGGGCCCCCCCCTGGTTTTACCTTCTGCGACTCCTACCCCCGATGCATTGCAGGAGCTTGAAAATTCATTAAGAGGGAGCCCTTCAGCTGCACCGACACCCAAACCGAGCGTGCTTCTTACCGTCAAACCGACAGTAGCCGCTTCAGCCAAACCGACTCCGAAGCCGACCGCCATCCCGAGCGTCAAGCCCACAGTCAAGCCTTCGGTCGTGCCCACCCCAGTGAAGCCTTCGGCTAAACCTTCCGTTAAACCGTCGGTCAAACCGTCGGTGCCCCCGGTTAAACCCTCTGCTCCCCCGAGTGTCAAGCCGTCAGCCAGCAGTGTGAATCAGGCCTTGGAAACGGCTATTTTTGGTTCTCCCCCGCCGGTCAAACCCAGCACAGCTCCCAGCAAAGCCCCTAGCCCTAAACCCACTTCAGCAAGTGCTACTCAGGCCAATAGTGTAGATGCTCTGTTGGGGTTACCCAGTGCCAAACCGAGTCAAAAACCTGTCCAACCGAGTAAACCCCCTACCGCCAAACCCAGCGGGGGGGATACTTTGGCTGATCTCGAAGCGGCGTTACAGGCCCGTCCTAGCGCCAAACCCTCTGCGCCACCCGTGAAGCCTACGGCTAAGCCCAGTACTGCACCCAGTCAGGCCAATAGTGTGGATGCGCTCTTAGGTTTGCCCAGCGCTAAGCCCTCGGTCAAACCCAGCCCGGCAGCAAGTACCAAACCCAATGTCAATCAAGCCAATAGTGTGGATGCCCTGTTGGCAATGCCGAGCGCGGCTCCTTCACTCAAGCCATCAACGCCCCCTACTCCTAAACCCAGTTTGGCTCCAAGTGCTAAACCCAGCGCCAAGCCCTCTCTGAAACCGTCTGCTAAGCCGACCCCCAAGCCGCCTTTAAAGCCGACCCCTAAGCCTACGGCCAAACCGACAGCAAAGCCCACACCCAAACCCAGTGCAACCCCAACCCAACAAGTGGCAAAGCCCCCTGTAGTGAAACCCTCTGCTAAGCCCGCTGATGTTTTGGCGGATCTCTTGGCAGTGACCCCGACTCCGGCTAAGTCGGCCTCTCCGGCTCCCAGTCGCAAGCCCCTTGATTTTGCGCCCGCAGCCCCCGAAAGCTTAATTGATGTGCCATTGCCTGTGGGCAACAGTACGCCAAAACCTACCCCGTCTNNGACACCAAAACCAGAGGGCATGGGCATTCAAGGTGTGCGTATTACGCCAGGCCCTGATGAGTCGCCTCTATCCGATGCGGTACCGGCTGGCGGGGTGGAACCTGTCACTCCGGCCAAGGGTTTGCCTCCTCTGCGTTCACGGGTTTTGCTGTTGGGCAACTATAA
>DLGM01000463.1 GCA_002482705.1 Cyanobacteria bacterium UBA7694 | reverse complement strand
GAAACAGCGGTGGGGGTCACAGGGGGCGCTGAAACGGGGGCTTCAGAAGCCACTGGTGCCGTCGCTACAGCCGCTGTATCCAAGCGGGCAATGACGCCCCCAATGGCCACGGTGTCACCTTCGGCCACCAGGATTTCGATCAGCACCCCAGCCTGTTCAGCCGGAAGTTCGAGGGTCGCTTTGTCCGACTCCAGTTCACACAGGGTTTCGTCCAGCGCAACAGCCTGGCCAGGCTGTTTCCGCCACTGCAAAATGCTGACTTCGGTTACAGATTCGCCCACGGGGGGCACTTTGATGTCGACAATGCTCATCTCAACAGCTCCTAT
The DNA here is from genome assembly GCA_002482705.1 of Cyanobacteria bacterium UBA7694. Lineage (GTDB taxonomy): Bacteria > Cyanobacteriota > Sericytochromatia > UBA7694 > UBA7694 > UBA7694. The sequence goes on along the minus strand of DLGM01000463.1, from coordinate 5,465 downwards.
TCGGCAAAGGCCTGGTCAATAATGTCTTTTTGTTCGCGGGCGTGTACTTTTCCGTAACCGGTCGCCGGAGAAGCACTGACGCTGCGGGCAATCACGCGCGGCTCGGCTTTGCGGAAAACGCGCAGCATATAGGCCCAATAACCCATATTGGAAGGCTCTTCCTGCACCCAACAGACCTCGGCCTGTGGATAACGGGCCAAAATGGCGTCAAGCTGGCTTTCCGGGAACGGAGCCAACTGCTCTAAGCGCACAATCGCCACATCTTTGCGCTGCTCCTGCTGTTGCCGCTGGCGCAGCTCATAATAAATTTTGCCGGTGCACAGCAACAGGCGCTTAACGGTGCTGGCCTCTGCATAGGTATCGTCAATGACTTCTTGGAAACCGCCTTGGGTGAACTGCTCCAGCGGCGAGACACACTCAGGATGGCGCAGCAGCGACTTGGGCGACATGACCACGCAGGGTTTGCGGAAGGGCCAGGCTACCTGGCGGCGCAACAGGTGGAAGAAGTTGGCCGGTTGGGTGACGTTGGCCACGGTCATATTATAACGGGCCGCCAGTTGTAAGAAGCGCTCTGGGCGAGCATTGGAGTGCTCGGGGCCTTGGCCTTCATAACCGTGGGGCAGCAGCAGTACCAGCCCGTTCATACGCTGCCACTTGGTTTCGGCACTGCTAATGAACTGGTCGATAATCACCTGGGCACCATTCGAAAAATCACCGAACTGGGCTTCCCAGACCACCAGAGCATGGGGGGTAGCCATGGCATAACCGTATTCAAAACCCAACACCCCATATTCAGAGAGCAGGGAGTTATAAATTTGGAAGCGGTGCTGCTCAGGATCCAGATTGTCGAGGGCACAATAACGGGCATTGGTTTGGGCATCAAACAAGACCGCATGGCGGTGGGAGAATGTCCCACGCATCACGTCTTGGCCTGACAGGCGCACAATATGTTTGTCAATCAGCAGCGAACCATAGGCCAAGAGTTCGGCATCGGCCCAGGTCAGGGTCTTTTTGTCAAAGAAATTGGCGCGGCGCTCTTCGAGCAGTTTTTCCGATTTTTTAATCGGTTTAAAACCTTCGGGCACCTGACTCAAGGCTTCTCCCACGCGGGTGATCAAAGCCAGCGACACAGCCGTGTCTGGCGAGCGCTCAAAGTCGCTGGGTTGGGCATAAGCCAGCTCTAACCACTCTTCTTCGAGCTTTTGGGGCTGATAGGGCAAGGGTTCTTGTTTGGCCAAGTTGAGGCGATCTTGTAGCAGGGACCAGTATTCTTTGTCCATGCGCTGGGCCAGTTCGGCATCCACATCCCCGCGCGCAATCAGGCGCTGGTTATACACCTCACGGGGGCTGGGGTGCCCAGAAATGAGGTTATAGAGCTTGGGCTGGGTAAACTTGGGCTCGTCACTTTCATTGTGACCATGGCGACGGTAACACACCATGTCGATAAACACATCGCGGCCAAACTGCTGACGGAACTCAGCGGCAATTTGTGACACAAATGCCAGGGCTTCCGGATCATCCCCATTGACGTGGAAGACCGGTGCATCAATGATTTTGGCCACATCCGTACAATAAATGCTGGAACGGGCATCGGAAAAATCGGTGGTAAAACCAATTTGGTTGTTAATCACCAAGTGGATACAACCACCGACGGTATAACCGTCAAGCTTGGCCATCTGGGTTACTTCGTAAATAATGCCTTGGCCAGCAATCGCCGCATCGCCGTGAATCAGAACCGGAATAGCCTTTTTGAAGTCGCCCCGGTATTCGTCATCAATTTGGGCGCGGGTGTAACCGAGCACCACCGGATCTACCGCCTCTAGGTGAGAGGGGTTCGGGCAGAGCTTGAGGTACAGGGTATGCCCATTTTCAAGGGTGCGGTGTGAAGAATAACCAAGGTGGTATTTGACATCACCATCGCCCATCGTTTGGCCGGGATTGTCCACCCCTTCAAACTCGGTGAACACCTGTTCATAGGTTTTGCCCATGATATTGACAAGGACGTTCAGGCGGCCCCGGTGAGCCATGCCAAACACCATTTCTTCGACACCGAGTTCAGAAGCGGTCAGCATCAGGGTATCGAGCACGGTAATGCTGTTTTCACCGCCCTCAAGGGAGAAACGCTTTTGCCCCACATATTTGGTGTGTAAGAACTGCTCAAAGGTAGCGGCTTCATTGAGGCGTTTGAGAATCCGATGCTTGGTCTCCAAACTGGGCTGGAAATGTACCATATCGTGCTCAATGCGGCGTTTGAGCCACTCTAAAGCCTCGGGTTCGCGGATATAGGTGTACTCAAAACCGATCGGGCCGGTATAGATGTGCTCAAGGGTTTCGATGATCTGACGCAGGGTCGCGCCCTTGAGATTGAGTTCTTCACCGGCCACAAAGACCGTATCCAAATCGGCCTCGCTGAGGGTGTAGTCGGCCAGCGATAAACGCGGCTTGCGGTCTTTGCGCTGGCGAATCGGGTTGGTTTTCGACAAGAGGTGGGCCCGGGAGCGATAACCGTGAATCAGTTGGTGAACGGCCACCTCTTTTTTGGCATGGACCGTCTCGGAAAGGGCATCGGCTGAGCGTGCAGTGGGCTCGGCACCGGTACGATAACGCTGAGAAAATTCAAAACCCTCAAAGAAGTGACGCCAAGAGGGGTCGAGAGTATCGGGGTTGTGTTGGTAGGCCGTATAAAGCTCATCCAGGTAGTCAGGATGGGCGTTGCTGAGATAACTATAGGTTTCCATCAGTTGCATCCGTGATTGTTGCGGCCCCAAGGCCATCAAGACCCGAACGGGGCATTCTTGGCTTCTGAACAAGTCACAAGCCAGATGCCTTCAGTATACCCTTAGCTAACTTACAGCGGGGTTACATTGGCTGTGCTTCAGCAGTGGATTAAAGCGGAAAATGTGGCGATTAGGCGTCGAGCACGTTTAAAAAGTCAAAGATAAGTTGCCCGGTCACGCCCCAAATGGTAAAACCCTGATACTGGTAATAATAAACCGGGATGCGGTGCCCAAAGACTTCCCGCTCATCAATGCGCCGGTAAAAGGGGTCACGCAGATGGGAAAGGGGCACCTCGATCAGGGTCTCAATTTCATCGGGGCTGGGCACAAAAGCGTAAGGGTAAGGAATCCAGCCCACATAAGGCGTAATACAAAAACGGGTAATCGTGGGCAAGTCTGGCAACTGGCCCACATGGGTGACATGTTCGGGAGCCACGCCCACTTCTTCAAAGGTTTCACGCAGCGCCGTGGTCCACAGATCTGGGTCTTCTGGATCCTGTTTGCCCCCCGGAAAAGAAATCTGCCCCTTGTGGTGACTGACTTTATGGGTGCGCTCCGTCAACAGCAAGTGGGTTTCCCCCTGCTTTTCAAACAGCGGTAAGAGGACAGCCGCAGGCGTCAGGGGAGGGGTCAAAAAGGGACGGTGACGGGGATCTTCAACCATCAAGCGCTGGGCCGCCAAACGAGCGGTCAGCTCAGCGGGCAACAGACGCATCGCTCGGCTCCTGTTTGGGCAACTGTAAATAGAGCAAAGCCCCAGCCACGGCCCCGGCAGGCACCATTAACAGTTGCAAGACCGGAATCCAGACCATCAGCATCAGGGGCAGGCTAAAGGCCATGAACGCCCCGGCATGGCGGCGGATAAAAGCGAGTTTGGCTCCAAAGCGGTAGTGTTTACGCCCCAAGGTCAAATCCCAGAAATCGATGGCCGTCAGCATCGCCATGATCCACAAGTAGAGTAGGAAACCCAGGCCCGGTATCAGCAATAGAGGCAGAGCCAACAGCATGAGAGCCAGTTTGAAGACCAGCAAGCGGAGCATATCCGCCAAGATCGCCCCCAAACCCAAACCGGGGCCAGACGGGGAAGCTCCTCCGAGCCAATATTCTTCTGCAGCCAGCGCCAAAGGCTCTAAAAAGGGCATACACACCAGGCTCACCACCGGCAAAAACAGCACCAGAAAGAGAAATACCCCCAGCACTGAGGAAAGTAAAAAACTCAGCCCTTGCAAAACCCACAACCAAGTGCCTTCCGTATAACCGGTCAGCAGCGCAGCTAAAAACCCTTGCAGACGGCTCAGACCCAAGCCAACGCCCGTAGCCAGCAAAACCACCGCCAAGGCCAGGGGCAAGAGCGAGAGCCCCCATAAACGGCGATCGGCCAACAAAGTGATCAAACCACGGGGAACGGCCCACAGCGCTCCCCAGAAAGGAGTCTGGAGGGGTACGGTACGGGCACTTTGCTGACAGCGCGGGCAGCGCTCCGCCGTACCGGGCACACCACAGAGAGGACAGCGCACGTTTACGCTTTCCCGTGCAGAATCGCCAATTCTAACACCTGAGTGATGTCAGAGACCGGCACAAAGGTGATTTTTTTACGAATTTCTTCGGGGATTTCTGCTAAATCGGGCTCATTATCTTTGGGGATTAAGACCGTACGAATGCCTTCGCGGTAGGCAGCCAAGGATTTTTCCTTGACGCCCCCAATCGGCAGCACCTTACCGCGCAAGGTGATTTCGCCAGTCATGGCGACCTTGGCTGAAACCGGTTGGCCCGTGAAAGAGGACACCAAAGCGGTGGTAATCGCAATTCCAGCGGAAGGGCCATCTTTGGGAATGGCACCTTCGGGGACATGAATGTGGATATCGCGCGTTTGGAACAGCTCTGCGTCAATGCCGAGGTCAGCGGCCTGATGGCGCACAAAACCCAGGGCAATCTGCATCGATTCTTTCATGACATCGCCGAGGTTGCCGGTGGTCACCAGCTTGCCTTTGCCGGGGCTGAGGGTGATTTCAATCGGCAGCACCGAGCCCCCGGTTTCAGTCCAGGCCAAACCACGTACCAAGCCAACTTCGCTGAGGTGATCCACTTGGCTGGGGGAATACTTCGGGGGGCCCAGCAGTGCTTGGACCGATTCAGCACTGGTAATGCGCTGGGGATATTCATCGCCCTGCACGTGCATGCGTGCCAGACGGCGCAAGACATTGCCAATTTGGCGTTCTAGTTCACGCACCCCTGATTCGCGGGTATAGCGCTGGATTAAAAAGGTCAGGGCCGGTTTGGTCAAAACAATTTTCTGCTTTTTGAGCCCCGTCTGCCCCAATTGTTTGGGCAGCAGATGCTGTTTGGCAATCGCCTGTTTTTCTTCCTGGGTATAACCGCTGAGTTGCACCAACTGCATGCGATCGAGCAGGGGGCGGGGCATGTTTTGCGCCACGTTACCAGCACATAAAAACAGCACGTTGGAAATATCAAAGGGCAAATCGAGGTAGTGATCGCGGAAAGCTTCGTTCTGTTCCGGGTCAAGCACTTCCAGCAGGGCCGAAGCCGGGTCACCATGGATATTGCGGGTCAGCTTGTCCACTTCATCAAGCAAAATCACGAGGTTGGTGGTACCCGCGCGCTGAATTGCTTGGATAATGCGGCCCGGTAAAGCCCCCACATAGGTGCGGCGGTGGCCACGAATTTCGG
>DLGM01000185.1:4206-9302 GCA_002482705.1 Cyanobacteria bacterium UBA7694 | reverse complement strand
GGGTCAAAGCGGTAAGTGCGGGGCGAAAGGTGCTCCCAGGCCGGGTACAAAATAGTGTCCAAATCGTCCGTCTGAGAACGGGGGGGCGTTTTATAGGTTTGCTCCCCCGTTTTGAGCCACAACCCCGGAATATCGCGCCAGTCACGGTTTTGCGCCAAGGCCTGCACCATTTCCAGCAAGGTATCTTCCCCCTCCCCCAAACACAGGGCATCCAGGGGATTGTGCTGCAAGATCAGCGGCTCCAGGGCAAAATGCATCGGCCCGCCCAAGACCAACGGCACCTGGGGGTGAATTTGCTTGAGATAACGGGTCACCTGCTTGAGATAACCATAAGAAGAAATCAGGCCACTTAAGCCGATTAAGTCGGCGCGAATGCGGCGCAGCTTATCCACAATTTCAGCTTCGCTGTGGTAAGTAAATTTAAAGTCGATGACCTCGACTTCGTGGCCCGCAGCTAACAGCGGCGCCATAATATACCCCAATCCCAGGGGATAACGGCCAGACATTTCGTGGTAACCATCGTGGAGTTGAATCAGCGTGATTCTCATAGGCTTATTATAGCCCCTAATCGGTCAAAGGGTTCCGCGACCGCAAAAAAGTGAGCAAGCTATCCAGACGCTGCTGTTCATAGGCCCCTCGGGTGTGAGTCAGCCCCCACCCCAGCAAGCCAGGCGAGAGGGCCGCCAATAATGTTTGCCAAACAGGGGGAGAAGCAGCCGTCCAGATCGATTCCGGCGCAGAGGGTGCAAGCACATGGGGCACCAAAGGCAGCCAAGCGGACCAAGCCGCTGGAGGACACGCCAACAGGGTAACTTGGCTCAAGGTCTCGGGAATTTGGGCCAGGGTTTGGCTTTCAAGCAATACCATTTCGGGAGCGGTATCCGGGTTAAACCCAGCTTGTTCCATCCATTGCAACAGGTGTTCCTGGGCCTCCTCCACATCCCATCCCCACGGCAATAATAGACACACCGCATCTGCCGGGGCAACCCGCAGATAAGCTGCCAACACATCTTGCCAATCTGTACTTTCAGGCCGCAACGGCAACAATAGCCGGTGTGGCTGATCAACCGGCAACTCGCCCAGCGGTCCGGGCGGGGTTTCAGGCCAAGGAGAAGAAAGAGCAAAAGCAGGCAGGGTGGGAGCCCATTGCTGGAGAGCAGCCCCTTGCTCAGCGCTCCCATACACGACCCACTGCGCTTGGGCCAAGGGAGCCGCCAGGGCCACAGGATCACAGGTGGGGCTGAGCGTCATCCCATAATCGGACACGGGGGCAGGCAGGGGAATTAAGGTGTCAGCCCCCCAATAAAGAGGTTCCGTATGAGCGCGCAACAGTTGTTGCGCCCGCTGCAAGTACTGCTGTTCACTGACCGTTCCTATCGCCTGGATATACCGGGCCTCAAGGGCTGAAATATAGTCATCAAATGAAGGGGGACATTCCATCTCATCCTGCATGAGCGCAATCTGTTGCGGCTCATCAATCAAGGCCTGTAAAACGGCGGCCAAGGCCTGGGCATTGCCCGCTTCAAACAAGCTCCCGGCCCCGGTGGGGATATAGTCGGGAATGCCCCCAATATCAGCCCCCACAACCGGAATCCGCGCCGCGCGAAACTCACTGATCACCAATGGGGAATGGTCAAAACAGACCGAGGGCACCACGGCCACATCCATGGCTGCCAACAGGCGCCCATGATCCGCATCGTCAAAACGGCCGGTAAAGGTGACAACCCCTTTTGTGTCCATATCCCGAAGTTGTTGCACATAAGACTCCGGGCCACCGCCATGTAAAACCACCTGAAAATCACCCTGCAAATATTGTGCTGCCGCGACCAACACATGGACTCCTTTAATGGGCACCATTTGGCCCACAAAACCGATTTGCACCGGGCCTTCGACTCCGGGCCGACGGGTAGCCCCCACTTCTTCCCAAATACGGGCAGCCCGGCCATTGGCCAATTTCAGGAGCTCTACCTGGGCTGGATCGTAACCATTCTCTAAGAGCAAATCGCGCACACATTCAGACGTGGCCAAACAGGGACCCACCCGCTCGTGATAATGACTGCGCAACTGGTCACGGCGGGCCACATAACGGGAACCGGGCAGCGCTGCCTGTGTACAGCTCAGACAATTGCTGCCCACCGCATTAACGCCACGACACAAGGCCAAGTTGGGGTAGGTCAGATACAAAGTAGGGCACAGCAGCCAAAAATTATAGGGGGTGTAAAAGCTTGGGATTCCCCGCTCAAAGGCCACATCAGCAATCCCTAAAGAGAGGCCTAAAAAATTATGGTAATGCACCACCTCGGGGCAAAATTGGTCAAAATAGCGGGCAAATATAGAGCGCACAACGGGATCAAGCACTTCCCGTTCTGGGTTATGGGCATCTAAAAAGACCGCCGGGCGGTTAAAAATACCCACCAGCTTAACCCCTTGCTCCACGTGTTCATATAGGCTATAAGCAGGGGCATTGGGAATTTGCGGGGCTCCAGCATAAATGACCATCACCTCATGACCCGCTCTTTGCAAAGCCAAGGCCATTTGCCGGGGCATAATCGTGCCGCCCCCTTCATCATCCCAGCCAAACATGGACATTAAGATGCGCATAAGAGCTCCTGCAACCCCTGTTCCAGGGCCACCGAGGGATGCCATCCCAGTTCACGGGCCGCTTTGGCAATGTCCGCGACCACCTCATTGACCTCGCCGCTGCGCACCTGCTGTGAATAAGTCACGGTGGGTTGTGTTCCGGCTAAACGCAGCAGCAAATCGACCAGCTCTGCAACACTTAAACTGGAGCCAGAACCAATATTATAAGTGGCATAGGCCTCACCCGAGCGCGCACAGGCCGCTACAAAAGCCTGCACCACATCGTGTACATGCACAAAATCACGCCGGGGCACCGGGTTCTGGAGCTGCATCTGAGCTTGAAAAACCTGCCGCAGCAAGGTCGGAATCAGCATATGGGCGCTTTGACCAGGGCCATACACATTAAAAATGCGCAGACTGGTCCCGCGCAACCCCGCATCTTTGACAAATTGTGCCAGCATTTGCTCACACAGGTATTTGCTGCGCGGATAAGCATGGGGGGGGCGCACCGGGTGTTCTTCAGACACGGGTAAATGCTCAGGCGCGCCATAGACATAGGTAGAGGCCAAGATAAAGTGCTGGGCTTGGCAGGCACGGGCATAGTTGAGCAAATGCAGCGTTCCAGCCACGTTCACCTCCCAACTGGTGGCCGGGTCACGATCAAAGTCGGTCGGATTACCGGCACCCGCCAAATGTACAATCACCTCACAGGGGGGCAGGGCAGCTACTGCAGTCGCATCACACAGATTGACAGCCTGCCGCCCCGCCAAGGCCACCACTTCATGCCCAGCCTGTTGCAACGCAGGGTACAGATGGGTGCCAATAAAGCCACTGGCTCCGGTCAATAAGATCTTAGCCATGCCCCCTCCCGAACAGGTGACTGTTTTTTTCATACAGTTCCTGTGCTTCCGCATAATCTTGCTGACGGCCAATATCGAGCCACAAACCCTCGAATAAATAAGAGTGAGGCGGCGTTCCCAGCGCCATGAGCTGCTTCATCAGATCGGGCAAATCAAGGTACTGCTGATAGGGAATATGGCTTAAAATTTCGGGGCGGAAATAATAGATGCCCATGCTCACCAAATAGTGCAAAGTGGGCTTCTCAATATAATCGATGATCTGTTGATCTACCCCTACTTCGAGCACCCCAAGATTGATAAAGACATCTTTGCGATAGGTCCCCACCGTCGCCAAGGCCCCGTGAGCACGGTGAAAAGCAAACATTTCCGCATAGTCGATATTACACAAAACATCCCCATTCATGACCAAAAAATCCGTGTCCAGATTTTCGATCAGGCGAATAGGGGCAGCGGTGCCCAACGGCTCGGTTTCACGCGAGTAGTCAATGTGTAAACCCACCCGTTCCCCATCGCCAAAATAGGCCTGGATCAACTCAGCGAGATAACCTACAGCCAAGGTGACGTGTTCAACCCCCGCTTCACGCAACTGGTTGAGGACAATTTCGAGAATCGGCTTCTCTTGGATCGGCATTAAAGGCTTGGGAAATACAGTGGTATAGGGGTACAGACGGCTACCTTTGCCCCCGGCAAGAATGACAGCGCGCTTGGGTCCTGTGGTCATCGATATCTCCTGCAAAAAAGCTTGGGGGTAGCATACCAGATTTGTCCCCTTTCAGCCCCTCCCATCGCAGCACCACAACCCTGGGTAAATCCGGGGCAAGGTGGCAGCCTTCAGGTCCTTCGGTTACAATTCTTGAAGTTGTGCCCAAGGAGTTCATATGTCTGTTCCCTCTGTCAGCGCGCGGCGCCAATCTTTGCTACAACCGACCCCAACCCCACTGGTTGTGGTCATGGGCCTGGGGTTTGTAGGTCTGGCGATGGCCACAGTGGTAGCCCAGGCAAAAAATGCATCGGGGGAAGTCGCCTATCGCGTGATCGGCCTCGACGTCCCGGAACAACAGTCCCGCCTCGATCAAATCAATCAGGGGCACCTGCCTTTTGCCACCGAAGATCAGAGCTTTAGCCCCGCCTTACAAACGGCGGTTTGCCAACAGCAGAATCTCTTGGCCCTCTCTGATCCCAGTGTACTGGCCCACGCAGACATTATTGTGCTCGACATCAACTTGGACATCCACAAATTGCCGGGCCAAACACCCCCTTATCAACTCATGGATGGCCCCTTTCGCAAGGCCTTAACAACCTTGGGCCAGTTCATGCGCCCCGAAACCCTCTTATTGGTCGAAACCACTGTTCCACCCGGTTTTTGCCAACACATGATTGCTCCCACCCTACAGGCCGCCTTCACACAACGGGGCCTCACCGACGCCCCGTTGATCGCCCATGCCTATGAGCGGGTCATGCCCGGACGCGATTACCTGCGCTCCATTCGCGAGTATTTCCGCACCTTTTCAGGGCTGAGCCCCGAAGCAGCAGAACGTGCCCAGCACTTCCTCAATAATATCGTGGATACCCACAAAGCCCCTCTGCGCCAGGAAGCCCACCCCAATGCTTCAGAATTGGCAAAAATTATGGAAAACGCCTACCGCAGCGTCAATA
>DLGM01000185.1:0-4158 GCA_002482705.1 Cyanobacteria bacterium UBA7694 | reverse complement strand
CCGAAAAAATGGGCGTCAATTTGTTTTCTGTGGTCGAAGGCATCCGCGTCCGTAAAACCCACCAAAACATCATGAATCCCGGTTTTGGAGTCGGCGGTTATTGTCTCACCAAAGATGCACTGCTGGCCCAATGGTCTGCCGATCACCTGTTCGCAGCTGAACACGGTTTGCCCCTGTCTTTGCAGGCGATTGCCATCAACGACAAAATGCCCTTACACACCGTTGCCCGTATTCAGGCCGAACGCTCCCTGAGCAATGCCAAAATCGCCCTATTGGGTGTCTCTTACCGCGAAGACGTCGGTGACACCCGCTATTCCCCCAGTGAAACCTTTTGCCATGCGGTATTGGCTGCCGGGGCCCAAGTACAGGTCCATGATCCCTACCTCAACGCCTGGCCCGAACTCCCGCATATCCCTTGGTTGCCCAACCTCGAAGCCCTGAGCGAGGCTGACATTGTGGTGTTGGCAACCCGCCATCAGCAATACCGCAACCACGATTGGCGCACCTATGCACGCACTGGCCAGTTATGGGTCGATGCCAATAATCTCCTCGATGATCAGGCCATCATCGGCCTTTTACAACAGGGATGTGATGTCATCGGCATTGGCAAAGGCCATATTTTAACCCTCAAGGAGACGCTGATATGAGCCGTATTCTGATTACTGGTGGAGCTGGATTTATTGGTTTCCATCTGGCCCGGTACCTACTCCAGAATACTGACCACACGCTGATCATTGCCGATAATTTTCAACGGGGTCAGCGCGATCAGGAGCTGGAATCGCTTTTGGAAAGCCCCCGCGTCACATTACACAGCGGAGATTTAACCTTAAACAGTACGTGGCAAGCCCTGCCGCAGGATATCACCCACATTTACCACCTTGCGGCCATGGTCGGGGTCAAACACTGCATGAGTCAACCGGCCCGAGTCCTTGATACCAATATCAAGATGACGCAACAGTTGGTGGAATGGGCCGCAACCTTAACAAATCCCCAGATTCTTTTTGCCTCGACCTCGGAAATTTATGCGGGTGGTTACAGTCAAAACATTTTACCTGTCCCCACCCCAGAGCAGATTCCCATCTGTGTAGAAGACCTGGCTAACCCCCGTTTTACTTATGCGGTCAGCAAAATGGTGGGTGAACAATTGATCCGTTTTCACGCCCCCAACACTTATACCTTTAAAATTGTGCGTTACCACAACATTTATGGGCCACGCATGGGTTTTGCCCACGTGATTCCTGAGGTTTTACGCCGTATCCAGGCCCAAGAATCCCCCTTTAGCATTTATGGACACGACCAAACCCGCGCTTTCTGTTATGTCGAAGATGCCGTAAAACAAACGGTGGCCGCCATGGATGCCACCGTCACACACGATCCTGTTTTCCATTTGGGCAACCCCCAAGAGGAAATCACAATTGCTGAATTNNACCCAATATACGGCTCCAGTCCTGTTGGTAGAGGCTCCACCTGGCTCTGTGAATCGACGCTGCCCGGACATTTCCCGCCTAGCGGAAGTATTTACCCCCTCTTGGACCCCTCTGGATAAAGGGCTCGCGCAAACCTATGCCTGGTATTACCCTTACCTTGAGCAAGCTGTTTATGCTGAATAAGGGCACCCTTGCCGATTTATACCCGGAACTGACCCACCATCCTGGAGCCGAAGCCCAAGCCTTTGCTTATCAAGACCTGGCCTATACCCTGTTGCAAAGCCTCACATTCTATGCACAAACGGGGCGGCGTTTTTTCTATCGGCTCGGCGAGATGTTTCATTACTCCAACTTACAGGCTGCCAATCCAGAACAGCTCCAAAACTTCCCCCACTGGATTTTTATTTGTACCCAACAAGCCGCTGAAATCAGCCCATCACCAGAAAATCTCTATAATTTAAAACTGCTCACTTGGCTGATGGCAGCTCATCCCTCACAACGGGCCCCCGCTTACCAAGATCTGCTTCACACGCTCACAGGCAGCACAGTCCCCGCCCAGATACCTCAGCTACACCACACTTTTGCCCAAGCTGAAGACAGCATTTTAGACCATTATGTCGCAAAAAAAGCCCTCCATACCCTTCCTTTTTTAATCAATCACTCGCTACAGGCTCACTTTAAAAGTACCCCCGTCAGTAGCTCCCTAAGGGCGCTGGCTTTTCACCGCCTCGCTACGCTGTTGTGGGGTTCAACCCCGCTTTTTGAACACNNCACCGGCCTGATTAAGGCGCTCTTGGAAGCGGAATATCCCTCTCGTCCCTCCAATGAATACGAAGTTTTTGACCTCAGCCAAGACCCGGTTTTTTTTGCCGATGCCCGTAAATCGGGATGGAGCTTTCAAGATACCCCCCAAGACGGCTACGACATCGCTTGTTATTGGGGCGAGCAAATGCCAGACCCTCACACCCTGCAACAGGCCTTTGATCACCTGCGGGAAAAGGGCCTCTTGATAGTGGGTGTCACCCGCCACCTGATTGACCCCGAAGTCGCACGTCAACAATTGCAGAGTCTCACCGGCTGCAATAGCTTCATTATTGAACGTGAAGCATTTAGCAATATCGTTGTGGTTTACCTCTTTAAACAACCCAAATGGGAGCCCCAATACCGCGCTCTGATTGTCATGCGACCCGACTCAGTGATGTTATTTGGTGGCGCTGATTATCAAATGTTCAGAAGTCGGGCCTATTTCAAAGATCAACAGGTCCACACCGATATCACCTTGAGTTATACCTTAAACCCTGACACCTATCAGCTCGTGTTTGTGGTCGGTTATCTCCATGAAACGTATAAAATTGAGGCCCTCAGACACTTGCAAGCGCCCATTCTGGGGATGCCTATTTCAACCCTCTACCAAGAGCAATGGGCCATTAGCGAAATTTTATACAGCAGCTTGCGCCAGCACCTGGCCTCCATCCCATCAGAACAACAAGCGGGATTCCTGCGTGAATATTTAGGCCATCTCGACCTCAACACCCTCAAAACCCAAGTACACACAACCCCATGGATTAGCCAAATGCAGACCCAGCTTGAACAACAGCTCACGCAACTGGATGTCTGTACATTTTATGCTCCCCAAGCAGCCAAAGAACTCTACCCCATCCTTTCACCCACCCAACTCAGCACCAAACCCTATCGGGTCATCAGTAACGGATGTATCCTCCAGCTCTTTGAAAAGGCCGATCCCCAACTGTTTAAAAGCCAATATTTTGACCAAGATTTTATTATCACCATCGGTCGCTTAGAACCCAATAAGAACATACTTGGCCTCTGCGCAGCCCTTGCTCTGACACCCTATCCTTTGGTCATCGTTGCTCCCATTACCACTCCAGAAGAAGAGATCTATTACCAACTGTGTTTAACAGCCAGTAATGGCAAAGTCATGCGTGTTGAAAACCTGTCCCAAACCATGCTCGCTTCCGCGATCAAAGCGGCGCGCATTTTTGTCTTGCCCAGCGCCAGCGAAGTGGCACCCTTATCAGCCATTGAAGCCGCATCTACCGGAACCGCTGTCGTCTTGACCGAAAACTCCGTGTTAAATGAATTATTTGGTGACAGCATTACCTATATCCAGCCCTTTGATATCCAAAACATGCAACAACAGATCACCACGGTCTGGAATGATCACAGCGATAAAAGGCAAAGAGCCCTAGAAATTGTGACCGCGGAATGTAGCTGGGAAAAAATGGGGCACCACTTGGCCCAGCTGATCATTGAACTCTGTGAACAGTCCACGGCTCCCTGCACAGATTGGAATGGCATCCTCAAACCCCTCGCTCACGCTTGGCCCACAACCCTATCGGAATGTTCACCCAACTGGGTTTATACCCTGACAGATATTTCCCGCTTATTGAGCTCAAACCTGGATTCTGAGCACAAACAAAACCTGAACATTTTAGCTCAAACCCCATTACAGTATCACTTCCTGTGCCAACACCACTGGAAAAACGTCCACCTAGCCCCCACAGCCATTCACAGCTCTCCGCTCCAGCCCCAGCACGCGGGCAAGCGCCATTTTCTTACCTATTATGCCCCACACAACCTCAGTCACTGGCAAGAATCACTCCATGCTTTTATTCAAACTTTTCAACCGGCAGATCCGGTCGCCTTGTATCTCTATGTTGCAAATCCAGAACAGGTAACTGAAGAGGATATCTATGCCGAAGTACTCGGT
>DLGM01000449.1 GCA_002482705.1 Cyanobacteria bacterium UBA7694 | reverse complement strand
CTGCTGCTGTCGCAACAAATCCCAGCAACCACTGGATTCTAAAGCCTGGGCAATCGTCGCCGTGTGCTTGCCACTCAATTGGCTGGTCCAATAACTGGCTAGCCCCACCTGGAGGCCATGGGCCATGGGACGCTCAGCATCGCGATCCAGGGCATGGGAAATCAGGTGTTCAGCCCCACTGGCCGGGCGGCTGGAACCCGCTATTTCCATGGCAATGCCGCTCATGAGCAAACCTTGGGCCAAAGTTGCCCAGGCATCGAGGTTAGCCGGGCTTAAATCGGGCAAACGCACAAACGCATCCACCGCCATTTGCGCGAGCGAAACGGCAAAGTCATCCACATAGATACCCTGGGCATGAAAAGCGCGTTTCCAGTCTTCGATGGCGGTATAGTTCGATATCAGGTCGCCGACCCCGGCATAATACAGGCCCTGCGGTGCCCGTTGCACAAGCTCCAGGTCAACCATCACACCCCGAGGCATCCGGGTTCGCACCGTCGTCCGCCGCCCCTGCACCAGCAATGAAGAAAAGGGCGAAGCAAAACCATCATTGGAGAGCGTTCCGGGGCACACCAGCAGCGGCAAATGGGTCAAATGGGAAAGGTATTTGGCCCCGTCCAGAGCCAAGCCGCCCCCCAAGGCAAACAGGCCATCGAGCCCGGCAGGGAACTGCTGGGAAAGGGCAAACAGGTGTTGGCTGTCATGGTCGGCCAGGGTCAGGCTGTGCAGGCAGGTAATGCCATAATCAGCAAAACTCGTAGCCAAGATGTCGGTATAAAGTGCCTCCAGGCCTGTGCCATAAAGAACAACAATTCGCTGTAAACCCAACTGTTTCAGGTATTTACCCGCTTTGGGCAAAATGCCGGGCTTAATGCGCAACAAATCGGGAATGGGAATATACACAAGGTCTCTCCAGGTACATGGATGGCTTCAGTATACCTAAACACCGCTCAAACATCGTTGGGGCACATGATCGCGTACACTGGAAATATGTTAGCTCCTGCCGTCCCCTCCGATTGGAAACAGCGCATCCGCCCCTTTGCTCAGGCGCGGTATGGCCCGGCTGTGCGCCAGATGCTCAGCTCCTTTGGGCTGTGGATCGGCGCCTGGATGCTGGCTTGGCACAGCCTATCGGTACACTATGCGCTGACCCTGCTGTGCTGCATCGCCGGAGCCATTGGCATCATGCGCATTTTCAGCATCCAGCACGACTGCGGGCATGGTTCGTTTTTACCCCAACGCTGGCAGCGTGACCTCCTCGGCTTTATCTGCGGAATTGTAACAATCACGCCTTATCAGTGCTGGCGCAAAATTCATGCCACCCACCACCGCGAAGCCGGGAACCTAGGAGTCGGGCGAAGCGTCGGTGACTTCCCCCTGTTGACGGTGGATGAATACTTGGCCCGGTCACCCTTCCAGCGCTGGCAGTACCGTTTGCTGCGGCACCCGCTGTTTGTATTGGGGATAGTGCCTTTTATGCTCTTTTTTGTCATTCAGCGGCTGCCGATTTTACCGGGCATGCCCCTGACCCAGGTGGCCAAGTTCTCGGTGGCTGAGCGTTACAGCGTACATGCCACTAACCTGGCGCTGATTGTGCTCTGGAGCCTGATGGGCAGCTTACTTGGATGGCAAGCATTTTTATCAATCCAGATTCCAATGCTGATGTTGGCCAGTACTGCTGGGGTCTTCCTATTCTTTGTGCAGCACCAGTTTGAGCACACCTACTGGGCCGAAGAAGGACAGGTAGATCCCTGGCAAGTGGCCATGCAGGGCAGCTCTTACTTAAAACTGCCGCGCTGGTTGCAGTGGAGCATTGGCCACACGGGGTATCACCATTTGCACCATCTGTCGGTGCGCATTCCCAATTATCGGCTCCCGGCCTGTCATGCCGCCGACCCCCTGTGGCAACAAGCCCCTACCCTCGATCTAAAAGCCGCTTGGGGCACTTTTGCCTATACGCTCTGGGATCCACATCAGCGCAAGCTGGTGCGCTTTGAAGATATCGGGTAGTAGGAGTCTCCCTCATCCGTTCTGACAATGGACAACCGAGAGCCCTTTTTTTGGTTTTTTTACATAATCTTATCTTAACCATATAGAACCTGACGCTCTAAAATAACGCCGTAGGCCATCTCCAGACGGCTCTTTTTTGCACTCAGTACAGAATCTCTGTTATTATAAATGTGCGTTATGACACCAAAACACACCTACAATAATAGACGTTATTGGATATAATGAGCTTTGGAAAACACAGGGTTTTAGCCTCTTCATATACAATAATTTGAAGGTCATTTTTGCTTAAATCCAATAACACGATTCGCTCAACAGATAGCTTTCAGGTCCTTTAAAGTCACTAAATACCCACGCAAAACAGCCTTCTATTTTTGGCAGTGATTTTTTCAGTGATTTTTATAACAATTTTTAGAGATTTAATCTGAGCATAACCACTACGGTACTGATCACAGACAAAAACAGGGTTTGGTTATTTCAGGGGTTTTGTCTACAATAACTGTATAGGCACAAATAACCCCATGTGTTCACTTTTAAAACCTGCTTAGAGGAGGAAAAAATCATGTTTCGTTATCTGGCAGTGGTCATTTCAGTGTTTTGGGTCACCTTTTTGATACCGGCCCCAACCGCCCCCCAAAGGCGGTACGATGATAACACACCACTGACACAGAGGAAACCTATGATTCGCATTCTCAACCTGGGTGACTCCTATACCATCGGCGAAGGCGTCCCCCCCGCTGCCCGCTGGCCCAACCGTTTGGTTGCCCAATTGCAAGATAAAAATCTGACCCTGGCGGACCCGGAAATTATTGCCCAAACCGGCTGGACCACCCGTGATCTGCTCAATGCCGTCGAAGCCGCCGAACTCACGCCCCCTTATGACATTGTCACGCTCCTGATTGGCGTCAACAACCAATACCAGGGCCGCAGCCTGGAAGAATACCAGGAAGAGTTTGAGCAACTGCTCAAAAAAGCCCTGGTGTTATCGGGCATGCGTGAGCACCGGACATTTGTCATCTCGATTCCCGACTGGACCGTCACGCCCTATGCCCACAAACTGGAGCGCACCGGCGAAACCGAACAGCTCAACGCCTTCAACAAGGTCAACGCCCGTCTGGCTTATCAGTACAATGTGCAGTACATCAGCGTTACCGAGATTTCGCGCAAGGCCAAAACCCATCCGGTGCAGCTATTGGCCGAAGACCTGCTGCACCCCTCGGAATATATGTACCGCCTGTGGCTTGAAGAGATTCACACCAAGGTGCGGCGGTCGTTGACGCGCCCGGATTTGTTTGAAGAGCATATATAAGACGAACTTTTTATCGGCTCAAAATGCATTGTGTGATAATATGTAAGGTGATTTAATCCATTGCCTTACATATTTCAACCTAAGGGGAATAAACTTTGTTCATAGGAAAAACAGGCGTTCTCCATTGTTATATGCGCCAGGTATACGCATGAAGCCTTGCAGTGAATGCAATCTACCTACATTTGGCGGCATCGAACAAGGAAGCCTTGTGTTCTGTAGCAAAGGTTGCCAAAAATCATTTGCCCAACGCCCGACCACGATCACCTGTGGCAAATGCGGAACAGCCAATGCTTTAGACAATGAGCATTGCAAAGAATGCAACGATTATCTCTACCAATACAAAAGTATCCAAGACAAGCAGACTCAGCGTGCATCCCAGCGCCGCAGGATGATTCAGTTACTCCCAGCTCCGATTCTATTATGTGTGGTTATGATAGGGCTTTATACACACTTCCATATCCTTTATGACGAACAAGGGCTGCGCTTCGTCCGCAAAGTGGAAATGAGTTTTGCAGAACCCATGGTTTCCCTGACTGAATTATCAGCACTCCCTTATATTATGGCCAAAGCCAAATATCCGTTAACGCTGGCTGCCTTGGAACGGGACAATATCATTGACACCTACGAAGAGCGACAAGAGAAAATTCGGCAAGAAATTGATGTAGAAACACAAAAATTGGCAAAGCGTTTGCAACTGCCTATTGAAGAAGCCACTCCAGACAGTTCGGAGCCTACAAAACCGGAACAAAACAAAGAAACCGCCACAATTTTTTCAAGCCAACAGTTTATTCGCGAAGACGGGATTAATGTTCGCTCAGCACCGTCTACAAAAGCCGTAAAAATATTTACTGCACCCGTTAATTTCCCCCTTTTAACCAGTGATGAAACTGTCGAGGCAGATAATTATACCTGGGTGAAAGTCAAACTGCTGGATCATAAAGAAGGGTGGGTTGCCAAGCCCTTTTTACAGGCGTCACCTGATGCTAAAAACGGCCACAATCAACCGGAAATATACCACTCCAACACAGACAAGTTAAACGTCCGTGAATGGCCCACTACTCAGGCAAAATCGATTACCACACTCGGAAACGGTGAGCTGATCAACACTTTTCCACGCCGTATTTCTAATGATGGACAAATCTGGGTCGCTGTAGAAGTAAACTCACAGCAGGGATGGGTATCACAAAAATATATTTATAAAGACAGTGAAAAACCCACCTTTGCTACCGATTCATCTTCTGACAGCCAACGTCTTTTGACCTACATGGATTACCTCGGCATTTATGACGGTATGAGCTGCTCTACAGCTATTACACAATTGCCGAGCATTGGCTTCAGAGAAGTGAGCAGCAGTGAATTTGGAGACATTAAAACCGTCATGTACAGTTGGCAAAATCCCAGTGGCTCAGCAATGACCGTTATGTGCCAAAATGGAGTTGTCATCAGTAAAGCTCAGTTTGGTTTAGACTAATACCCAAATCGTCAGTTATTTCATTCTTTTTATTAAGAACGTTGAATCTGCTCTCGCAGTTTGATAAGCTGCCCATACCAATTTTCGGTGCCGTAGGTCGCAATCGCATGATCCAATGCGGTGAGTGCTTCCGGGCCACGATTCAGCTTCCACAGCGCCGTAGCATATTCCTGATAAATGAGCTGGGAAGTGGGATGATTAATTTCTTTGCCGCGCTCACGCAAAATTCGACCCAGCCAGCGCTCCGCTTCGGCATAATTGCCCTGCTTATTCAGCAAGCGCCCATAAGCACGGGTTAAGGTCGCCACAACCCGTGCTGAGGTGTCCCAATCTTCCGGGGATTTAAAATCAAAATAATTCTCCAGGGCAAATTTTAATAATTCTGGGGCCTGCGGATAATTTTCCTGAGCCGAATACATCAGGTTAATCGAGCTGACCACCGTATTGTCATCCAAAGGACTATGTAGAATCAGGTTCCAGGCTGTTTTAAAAAACACCGGGTCAGCCCCACTGCGATTTTTTTGGCAACGCCACAGGGCGTTGAGCTCATCCAAGGTCGTCACAGGTGGCACAGATACTTTAGCCCAAGCAGCAGGTAGGGGAAACTGGCTGCGAAAACGCTGGCGGAAGGCATTAGCTTCGCTTCCTGTCTCTGCCGACATGCGCATCAGGGGTGCCTGGAAGCACTGCTGCTGGGGAACTTGCTCCGGGCGCATCGTCAGATAACCACCGCCCAGAACCAACAATACAATAGCCGCCACTGACCAACGTGGCCAAGGCTGACATGAAGAGGGCACAACAGGTACAGAAGGAGGAATAACGCGCCCCTGCCGAACAGCCCGCAAAGCCTCTAAAGCCGCTTGAGCTGAAGGAAAACGCTGCCCAGGCGAAGGTTCCAACAAACGCTCTAACCAGCTCACCAAAGGGGCTGAAGCACTGACATAGGGGCGAAACTGAAAGCGCATGTCCTGTTGGGGGATGTCGCTGGGAATGCGCCCGGACAAGACGTGTAACAAAGTCGCCCCTACACCATATACATCGCTGGCCGGGCTCGCCTGACCGCCAAACTGCTCCGGGGCCATATACCCAAAGGTGCCCACCACCGTACGCCCCCCTTCCGGGTGCAGCATCTGCTGAGCCGCACCAAAATCGACCAGATAGGCCTGATCCCGTTCATCGAGCAGGATATTCGAGGGTTTGATGTCGCGGTGCACCACCGGGGGATGCAAGCCATGCAAATACACCAGGATCTCTAAGAGCTGGGTGGCCAGATCACACACCTGGGCTTCGCTGGGACGCCAACCGGCCTCAAGGCGGGCCAGCAGCGATTGCCCGGCGACCTTTTCGACCACCAGATACAGGGCCGTGCCTTCGGGGTTGCGGAAAAACTCGCGCAGTTGCGGTACTTGGGGGTGCTGCAAATGGGCCAGGGTGCGGGCTTCGCGCTCAAACAGCTCGAGGCGCTTCCAGTCGTCGAGGGTGCTCAAGTGCAGCTCCTTGATGACCACTTCGCAGGTGGCTTCCCGGTCCCAGGCCAAATAGGTCGGGCATTGCGGGTTGGCATTCAGGGTCTGCCGCAGCTCGTAGCGCTGCTGCCATGCTTTTTCAGGGATTTGGCTCATCACAAGCTCCTGGGCGGGGGATGGGGTCTAGCATAACAGATCACAAGAGGATGGCCAACGAGGGCAGCAATCAAGCGATGGGCCACGCCCCGTAACAAAACGGGTCCATCATCCAATCGGCCACGTCCCGTAACAAAACGGGGCAATCATCCAATAGGCCACGTCCTGTAACAAAACGGGTCAATCATTCAATCACCCACGTAGGTGCACAAAATCTTGTGCACCAGCATCACGCCTAACGCCTAAATGCACCCTCTTCTGAAGATACCTACAAAAGAGACCTAGCGCCTTCTGAGGAGGTGTCGGCATAGAACTGATTCCCCGAATCACAACAGCGACCACGCCCCGTAAAACAGCAAAAGCCCTTTTTATAAAAATGAGGTATACTTTTAGGGCTTTGATCACAATGTATCTGCATATCCCTTGCTGAATGACTTTGGAGGCTTAAATGACCACTGAATTACCCACCCTGCGCCAGAATGCCGTCCCGCTGAAACTGCACCAGCTTCATTCCCGCCAGCAAGATGCTTTGCTGAGCGCAATCCAAGTCATTCGCAGTTATGCCCAAGAAGCCTGTAACCCCAGTAAGGATGATGATATTCATCCCGACCTACAGGTGGGCAAATTGGCCAATGTCCTGTTCATTGATGGCAAACGAGGGTCTGGGAAGTCATCGATTTTGTTGAGCCTGATTCAAAGTACGTACAGCGACAAGGGGAAAGACTGGTTTCTCAAAAATCATCGGAATGAACAACAAGAGAATGCAAATGACTGTGCTACAGCCATTACCGCATTACACAAAGATACCGACATCCAATGGCTGAAGCCTTTAGATCTTGAGTTATTACCCGACGAGTCTAACCTCTTGGCCGCCATTTTAGTGCGGCTGGAAGACGTGTTTAAGCAAGTCACCCCAGACAAAAGCCAAGGTACCCACGAATATTTGTTGTACCCCAAAAACGACAAATCGCCTTTAGAGCGCTTCAACAAACTCATGAACGATGTGTCATTGGGATGGGATTCACAGCTCATGAGCCGCCGTGCCAGTGACCCCGACAGTTATTCCCAAGAACTGCGCCGCACCGAGCAGGCGCGCTTTAATATCCGCAACTTCAACCAAATTTTGGGAGACATGGCCAAGTTCTACAAGGCCCAGAGCGAACACCACAAAATGCCCCTGTTTATCTTGCCTGTAGACGATGCCGACCTAAACCCGACCCGTTATGCCGAGTTGTTTAAGCTGATTCGCATGTTGCCCGCCCGCAACCTGTTTTTTGTCATTTCTGGCAACTATGATAACTTCAAAGATTTGTTTGAGTTTGGTTTCTTAGCTGACTTTCAGAAGCTCACACAGGGGTTTGGAGCAAACAAAGACTACCCTCACCATCGTGTCATGGCTTTGGCTTCACAACTGGGGTATGCTGCGCGGCATAAAAATTTACCTGGGGGAGTCCATCACATTCAAATAAAGCCCTTCACTCGCTGGGAGGCGGCTAACTTTGTTCCTTTTAATTTTCTCAATGCCAAAGAAAAAGACAAAGAAAACGATAAATACAATGAAATTGAGTGGACACTCAAACAACTGCTTTGTAAGATTAAGCTGCCGCCAGAATCTGCAAGCTTTTACCGTGATTATGTAACACCAGCAAAAAACTTATGGGAACTTATCACATTAGAAACTGCTCCTGATAAGCATAAATTATCGACACAGGAAGAATCTTTACACTGGCCACAAACAGCCGATATTTTATCAGGCCCACCCAGAGCAGTCTTCGATTTATGGTTAGATTTATTCCAACTTTATGAGAACTACTTCAACAAATCAGAAGAAAATAGTGACTATAAAGAAACTCAACTAGATGCCATTATTGCATTCGCAGAGCGAGCTTATCTTGAAAGTATTGATTCAGAGCCTGCACTGGCATATGATGTCAAGTCAAGATTACGAAATGCATTCAAATTCAAAGGTGGTAGAGCCTCTCATTCACGTGTTAATACCTCAATAAAGGTAGAACATATGAATATGCCTCGAATTTACGAGTATACTTCTAACGCTGTTGCCGCTC
>DLGM01000450.1:1029-3828 GCA_002482705.1 Cyanobacteria bacterium UBA7694 | reverse complement strand
CCGTAGGGGCAGGCCCCGCCATTATAACGTGACACCCGCGACCGGGGGGCGATCACTTTGGCAACGGGTTTGGGGGCCTGGGGCACCAACTGCGGGATGCGCTGTAAATGATCGACCAAAATTTTACCTTCCGGGGTGCCCGTATGCAGCGCTTCTTCAAGGCTGACAAAAATGCCTTGGCGCGCTTCACAGGCCAATAAGAGCTGGTAGACGTCATTAAAGCGGCGGCCTAAATCTTCGAGGCTGTCGACCAATAACATATCACCAGGGGTTAAGCTTTCCAGTAAGCCCTTGAGGGCGGGGCGGTCGAGCAAGCGCCCGGTGCGGGCATCATCGACAATAAAGTCAGCCAGTTCCCAGCCCTGATCTTGGCACCACCGCGCCAGATGAGCGCGCTTGAGACGAATATAGGCTGTGCTCTCGGCCTCTAAGGCCGGGTGTAACCAAATATAGCCGGTGATTTTCATCGGATCTATCCTTTGTTGGGGTTGTTATGTAATCGATGAATCAGTGCGGATAGCTACTAATCCGAAAAATCGATGAGATTGAAATTTTGAGAAGTTGTTTTTGGGGCAGAGTCTATAAGCGATGAAGAGCGTTGTTCTGACTGAGATAGAGACGGTTGCGAAAAAGTTGAGCGCAGTGGCCATTTTGCGACTTCTGCCAGTTCCTGGATCGTATCACAGAGTTCAAACGCTGACTTTGAGGCAATGACATCTCTGTTAATGATGCCTTCATTATAGGCCTCTGTCAGGACAGGGTAATGTTTTTCCATGTCGTCAAGAAGTCGTAATAAAGCGCCTTTCAGCTTAGGGTTTGCATCCGCTTGGCGGATTGCTTGAAAGGGAGTTCCCTCTTGTCTGTATACATCTTGGGCCAATAAACAGAGGCTTTTATCTACAAAATGGATCGCATCGGGAGGATTTCCGTATTTTAGAGCTCTATCTGTTTTGTCTTCTTGAGAATAAGCATGGCGATAAGCATTTTGGATGGGAAGATCCAATTCACTTTCAGTGGCTACAGGTTCGCGTAATAAACTTCCAGTGTCAGTCAATGCGTTATCGTTGGCTTTGGCAAACTTAAGGGTCGAACGCATCTCGTGGCAATAGGCCTCAAGTTCTCGTAAATCGTCATTGCTTTGGTAACGGGATTCGTAATCAGGGGCTAATTTTTGTTTTGCATGTTGGTATTCATGGCGAATCGTATTCATTAAATTGCCCAGTTCGCCTTTTTTTAGCCAATCATTCATTTTGTCTAGGCTGACATAGACGACGACCTTCTTTTCGTAGTTTCTCCTTTCCCGTGAGGTGACGGCATAACCCCCACCAGGGGGTTCACTCCCGACAACCTTTTTAAAGTCATCTGTTGCCTCAAGGATATATTCTTGTGGTGAGCCAATGCTGTCATAACGAGACTGCAGCTCTAAAAGTAACTGGTTAGCTTTTTGGAGGGGTTTAGACATATCACGTGAAAAGAATGTTCGCGTAATCGACAATGGCATTGCTGTAGACAGCTCTTTACTCAGTTTGTCAATGCGTTGATCTGTGTTGATGAGTTTATCGGAGTCAATGGACGAAAAGATTTCCTGTTCTATCTCCTGTAAATCGGAGCTGCTTAAACGCTCTCCAGAAGAGTGGGGTTGGCTTCGTTCAAAACTGCTGCTCGGTCTTTCACGAGAAGAAGTGCTTTGCAATGAGGATGGTTGACGGCCCAAAATAGGATTTGGGCTTTGGGTTGAGCGGGAATGAAGACTCCGAGGATCTATCCGGGGTTGAAAAGAAGATAGCTGCATGACACAACTCCTTATGCTTTTTAAATCATTGCAGTGTTTTACATGGCCGGTACTAATATCCGGGGTTTATCAAGCAGCTCTTGTAGTTGCTCAATTTGGAGCGTCAATTGGGTATAGGGTTGTTCGACCCACCCAATCGAAAACCCGTTTTGTTCATGGGCATCAAGGGTGTCGGCAATGTGGTCACAAGCGTCTAAAATGTTTTCGAGGTGATGTTCTGTTGAGGCGGACAGATTTTCATCTGCATTGAGCTGTTGATAGAGTCTTATCACCTCTTTTTGTAATTGGATGACCTGTTGTTGGCATTGAAACAGGGATGTATAGACTTGGATATCTTGTTCACAACGGCTGATTTTTTCGAGAATGGGTTTCATGCGGAAATGTAACGGCGTTGTGTCAGTGTAAGACTCTAAACGTCCTATTTGGGCCGTAATGTTTTGCTGCGACTGGAGAACATGCTCAAATTCAATTTTAAGTAATGCAAAGGATGCGCTGTTCATTTCAGATGTTTTGATAGCTTTTTCCACTTTGAAGATGGCGTGAAGCAACTGATGGATGTCAGCGTCTAGGTTCTCTGAGGGTTCTTCAAAAGCATTTGTTTCTGGTATGCCGCCATTCATAGCTGTGTGAATGTACTGCATCAGAGCTTGAGCACCCGCATCTTGAGGCGATATTGCCAATAGGGCTCTTACTACTTTAATTGCTTGTTGCCATTGCTCTAACAGAATACAAATAATGGCAACGGCCTGATAAGGCTCAGGGTTAAGCCGATGTTGTTGGATTGCATTTAATAATAACTTGACGGCTTGTTTGAGTTTTTCAGAGTCTGGTGGGCTTTGACTTAAGGCCTCTTGGCACAACCTGAGCCCTGTTTCACAACTGGAACCCGCTTTATGATGCCGATCTGATGAGAGTTTGTCCAACTGAGATTGAAAGCTGTGGAGGGCACTTAAGTTCATCATGTTAACCCTTTTGCTTAGAGAGGCTCTTACTATTATAAATCATGA
>DLGM01000450.1:0-1020 GCA_002482705.1 Cyanobacteria bacterium UBA7694 | reverse complement strand
CAACATCACCCACCGCAAGCTGGTGATATAAATTTTTGCTTTGTATGTAAGGTTAGTTACAGTTTGTCATATCTATTTATTTATAAAGATTTTTAAATGATTCTAACTATCTGGGTCTTTTTTACAGTGAATATAATCGGTGTTAATTATCGCTTTGGGTTGTCTTTGATGAAGCTTGCAACCTGTTAGCGAATCCTTTTTTTGTGATTTGCCTCTCTTGTTAAGCCGGGAACTGGGAAGATGCTTGCGGGTTAGGCGGTAGCGATTTAGGGCGGCGCTGTTCTTCTTTAGATATGCTTAAAAACCAAGATTAGTGGGTATAATGCAATATCCAATCATACCTGTCGGTATAGCTAAGACAAAAAGGGTAAATTTGCTGTATGAGTATCCAATTTCGTGGCACTGAAGGCTTTAATCGCACTTTTTCGCAACAAAAAATAGCCCAGGGCCAGCCACTGAAAGACGGAACCACAGCCCCCCAACCGTTGGGGGACGGGATTGTGAGCCCGGAAGACCGACAGGCGCTCAAGGCCTCGTATGTTGAGCAGGCTGTAGCGGCGGGTGCCACTCCTGAACAGGCCGAAGCCGAATTTAACCACTTTTTGGCTGATGCCCTTGATGGTCAGGTTGATGATCAGGTCGGCACAGGCACTCAAGATCAACTGACCCAGATGGAACGGTCGGCCCACACATCTGAGCCTTTGGCGCTTCAGTTTCGCACACCGGGCATCCAAGAAGGGACTGCTACACCCCCAAGTCTAGTTCGCCTGAAACCCCTCGAAAACCCCAATTTGGTGGGCCAAGACGATACACGGATTGAATCTTCGGCCACACCCACCGCAACTACACCCAACCCCGGTGAAAGCCCCCAACAGCCCGAAATTAATCGCTTTAACCGTGAAATTGGGGGCTTAAATCAGCAAATTACCCGGCGCAATGGTTTACAGCGTGACGTGCGCTTTTTGCAGGATCAGCGCCGCCAAGTAGAACAGGGCTCCAACCAGATTACCCGTTATGATG
>DLGM01000285.1 GCA_002482705.1 Cyanobacteria bacterium UBA7694 | reverse complement strand
CGGGCTTCCGGGTTTTTATCGGTCACGCGCTGTTTGCCGCGCACCATGGTCAGCACCTGATACAGGGCATCGCGGGTGATTCCGGCTTCGCGTAGAATCTGGAAAGCGGGCCCCCGGTCTTGGTCATCGGTCAAAGCAATCAGCACATGTTCGACGCTGATAAATTCATCCTTCATGCGCCGGGCTTCCTGATCGGCCAAGGAAAAGACGCGGTTGAGGCGATTCGAGAGATACGCGCGGTTGACATCCCCGGTATTCGAGGTGATTTTGGGCAGTTTGTTGAGCTCTTGCTGGGTGCGGCTGATCAGTTTGGCCGGGTCTTTGTCGAGCTTTTTGAGCAGTTCGGTGGTCACCCCTTGCGGCTGTTCGAGCAGGGCCAGCAGCATATGCTCATTGTCAATGTAGTTGTTTTGATAGGCCTCTACATGTTGTTGGGCTGCCATCAAGGCTTCTTGGGTTTTTTCGGTCAATTTGTTAATGTCTAACATCATCTATCTCCTTTGGTCGGGAGCCGTACACAGCTATTGTAATCCCATCTCGGCGCTTTTGCCGGGAGGGTATTTCCCTATACTCTAATTATATCAATTGATTTTTAATAATCAATAGTTTTTAGCTATTAAAAATTCCTAAAATTAGCCCCCTCACGCAGGGGGCTGAAAGCTTAAACTTTGGCCAGTTGTAGCGCCGGATAGGGCACCGGCACCTTGATTTCCGCCAGGAAGTCGCCGTAACGACCGTCGAGGATGGCCTTGCGGGCCTGGCGCATCAGATCGACCAGGAAGAAGATATTGTGAATGCTCAGCAGGGTGCCGCCAAGATGTTCTTCGGCCTTAAACAGGTGGCGCAGATAGGCGCGGGTATAGTTCGTGCAGGTGTGGCAGGGGCAGTCGGCAAACAGGGGCGAAAAGTCTTCGCGGTTGGCGGCATTGCGGATAATGATCTTTTCGTGCAGCCCCAGCGCTTGCCCATGGCGGCCCACCCGCGTGGGAATCACGCAGTCGAACATGTCAATCCCTGTGGCCACCGCTTTGAGCATGTCTTGGGGGGTACCCACCCCCATCAGGTAACGGGGTTTGTGCGCGGGCATATAAGGCAAAGTCCAGCTCAGCACTTCGTGCATTTGTTCCATGCTTTCCCCGACTGACAAGCCGCCAACGGCGTAACCGGGGAAATCCATACCCGTGATGTCTTTGGCACTTTCAGCGCGCAGGTCTTTGAACATGCCGCCTTGGATAATGCCAAACAGGGCTTGGTCGTCTTTGCGCTGGTGGGAATTCAGACAGCGTTCGGCCCACTGGGTGGTGCGCTTGAGCGACTTGGCCGTGTCGGCATGGCTGACACCCGGTGGCAGGCACTCATCAAAGGCCATAATGATGTCGGCTCCAAGATCGTTTTCGATCTGCATGGCTTTTTCCGGCGAAATAAAGTGATAAGAACCATCG
The DNA here is from genome assembly GCA_002482705.1 of Cyanobacteria bacterium UBA7694. Taxonomy (GTDB): domain Bacteria; phylum Cyanobacteriota; class Sericytochromatia; order UBA7694; family UBA7694; genus UBA7694. Next base: position 2,087 of record DLGM01000285.1, on the reverse strand, counting down.
CGGGGTGACTGGAACTGCACGCCTTCATCTTTGACCTTGAGCATCGAACTCAGGCTAAAGACCTGGAAACCGCCGCTGTCGGTCAGCATCGGGCGGGGCCAGTTCATGAACTTGTGTAGGCCCCCGGCCTTTTTGACCAAGTCGGTGCCGGGGCGCAAATACATGTGATAGGCATTGGCCAGAATGATCTGGGTTTCCATTTCCAGCAGAAATGGGTTGTGGGGCACGGATTTGAGGGTGGCCTGGGTGCCAACAGGCATAAACACGGGGGTTTCGACCCAGCCGTGGGGGGTGGAGAAGCGACCGGCGCGGGCCCCAGTTTGGGGGCAGACGGCCTGTAATTCGTACTTAAACATAACGCACTCAATTCGTAGGGGCTCATCAGAGCCGCAAGGTTAGAATCCCCATTGTAACCTATGGCTTGGGGCCGCTGGGGTCTTTGGACAAACGCTGAATGCCCAGATAAAAGAGCACATTGGCGACAAAAAAGAAGCCCGTGGCAAGCATAAAGGCCTGGGGCCACGATTCGCGGATGCCGACCATCATGCTAAAGGCCAAGCCTACGACCAAGTCGAGGAAACCCGCGACAATAAAGAGTTTGCCATTATTACGTTTCGGTTTAACAGACATGGGCAATGGCCTCGGCAAATTGTCGGGCTGCGGGGGGATGAGCGAGCATAAACAGGCTGGGTTCGGTCAATTCCAGCTCCATGACGTGGAAACGTCCTTCATGCAAGACCCCATCTACGCGGGCATACAGCAGCGGTTCACGGATGGTGTCTAACACCGCCGCCGCTTGGGAAATGACAGATGGGCTCGGTTTGGCCGTTTCCCAGGTTCCGCCAAAGTGTTCCTGCACCAAAAAATGATCAGAAGGGGGGTGCTTTAACAGAGCATGGCTATAATGACCGCCAATCCAGATCAGTGACCATTCCCCTTCGGCAATGATTTCGGGCATAAACGGCTGTACCAGTACCCCTCCCTGGGCAATCAGTGTGGCAAAGGTGCTTTCATAGGGGGCTGCTTCGTGCTTGCGAAGCTTGTGGGTATGTGAGCCTGCGGCTGAAATGACGGGTTTGATCACGACCTCGGGCCATCCATAACTGTTCAAAATATCTCCCAGCGTGTGGGGGTCGCCCGGCAAGAGGGTTACGGTTGGAACGGTGGGTACTCCTTGTGCTTGCAGCTTTTGCAAATAGGTTTTGCGCACATTGGCTTTGAGCACGGAGTAAGGATTCCACAGGTTATGGGTGGCCACCTGGGCCAGCCACGTTTCGTAGGCGGGCAGCCGTTCGTGATAATCCCAGGTGGAGCGAATGACAATCGCGGCAAAGGTGTTCCAATCAATGCCGGGGTCATCCCAAATTACGGGTACACCCTTGATGCCTAGGGCTTGCAAAGGGGCTAACAGCAGCTGATCATCCGGGGGCAGATCGGGCAGCTTGGCACAGGTTACCAGAGCAACGGAGGTCATGGCTTGTAAGGGTTATCGCCGGGTTTGCACTGTCCCCGGTAAAAGGCCCACTCTTCACATTCTGAAATATTGCTAAAGACGCAATAACCCGCTTCACCGCTGAGACCGCGCCGAATTTGTAAGCTGCCGCCATTTTCGGTGCAGAAAACTGAGGCGGGGTTGGCAATGCCAGCGCTGGGGGCGGGGCTTGGACCGGTGCCGGGATTGCCCGTTGGGCCTAAGATAATGCGTGGCGTACAGGCCAACAGCAGGAATGTGATAGTGGTTAGAGTGAGTGCTGCCAAGCTGGTACGCATGGATTATCTTGCCACCCCGGCGTGGGTGAGTTGGGTATCAACATGCCAGTTGGGAATGGTCATGCGGCTTTTAACCATGCCCAGATTGGGCACAAACCAATAGTCGCCCACAGCGGTATAGGCGCTGTCCCAGGTGCCGATCACTTCGATGCGCCAGGCGTCATAGGTGCCGGCAGGCACCGTGATTTTCTCAAGGCCTTTCACTTTGCCAATCCAGTTGTCGTCTTCCCAGCGGGCACCGGGCTGTAACGGCATTTTTACCAGCGGAATTTGCAGGCCTTCCACTTTGTCAGAACCCATGCCTAAAAAGGTCATGT
>DLGM01000030.1:5145-5403 GCA_002482705.1 Cyanobacteria bacterium UBA7694 | reverse complement strand
CAACCTCGAACTGGCCGAACGCTGTCAGCGCACCATTGCCCTGCGGGACGGGCGCGTAGTCAGTGTTTGAGCAGCAGCGCCAACTGCTCCTGGGTCGGGTCTAAAACTTTGACCGTCAGCTGGGCCATCAGTTGGGCTTTGAGCAAAGACCATTTATCCTGGGCGGCCAAATCATTGGCCTGAACTGCCTGCTGTAGCTCGGGGGTGGCCTGGGTCAGCACCGGAAAGACGCGCGGCCAGGGTTCGGCAGGGATGACG
>DLGM01000030.1:989-5109 GCA_002482705.1 Cyanobacteria bacterium UBA7694 | reverse complement strand
GCGCGGGCTGTTGGGGATCAACACCGACATAGATGAGGTGATCTGCCAAATAACTGGCCGGAATGGGAAATCCACCCCGCGCCATTTCATGCAAGGCCAGGGTCGAGGCCAAGTCACTTTCCATCGATTGCCAAGCTTGAATCAGGGGGGCTTTTTCCCCCAATAAATGGGCCACCGGGCTCTGCTGCTGATCGAGGTGCGCCAATTGTTTGGCCACCAACTGTAAATTGCTGCGCACCCGGCGGTAGCGGTTATCAAGGTGTTTGCGTGCCAAACGTTTATGGAGGTTTAAGCCTTCGCGCTGCAAGCGCTTCAGGAAATAGGGCTGGGCCGCTAGACTGCGTTCGCGAATGGCCACTTCGACCGCTTCAAACAGGGGCAGGTTGAGTTCGATATAGTGCAGGGTTTGATCGAGCAACGACTGGAAAGAGGCCAAATCGATCAGGTATTTTTCGGTATCACCTTCGAGCTGGTACAGAGGCACAGGCACCCCCAGCAGATGCAAGGTCAGTTGGGTGTGGGCATGGGCGGCGGGATTGTTTAAAAACTCTTGGCGCTCGTGGTGATAATAACCAATATAGATCAGAAATTTAAGGTATTTGTCTTGAAAGCCTGCGGCCTTGAGCAGTTCAAGGGTGGGCAGGGAAAACAGCTCAAAGTGACCGTGCAGCGTGGCATAACGGGTTTGGAAGAGGCGGGCCACTTCTTGTAAGAAGGTGGCCACCCGCAGAAGTTTTTCACGGGTAATGGCCGGATCAATCGTGCTGGTTTTAAAGGCATCAAGCAGGGCTTCTGTCTCTTCTGCGAGTTGTTCACTGCTGCGCGACTGACGAAATTTTTTATCAAAGGCGCGCCGGGCTTCGGCTTGGGACAGACCCCGGGTGATCTTTTCTTCGTCGAGGGAAATAAAGTCGTCAAAGAAATTTTGTGATTCGCGCTCCCAATTGCCGCTCTCAGAGTCTTGGGTCTCGTTTTTGGGGGTACGAGAATAGGGATTGCGTTGGGGATTGTCACCGGAAGAGGAGGTGTTAAAAATTTGCGCAAAGCGGTGTTTGAGCGGGCTGATAAATGAGTCGGAGAAGCGGTCGTTCATCGGTAGGTATCTTTCCCACGGGTTTCGGCACGTTCGCCAAACAGCAGGGTGATATTGATACGCCGCGAGCCAAAGCCGGGCGCAAACTGCAGCGTGTCGGTACGGTGAAACAGGCTGGAGTCAAAAATCACGGCGCGATTTTGCCGGTAAGGTACAGTATAACTTTGTGCTTGCTTGGCAGCCAACATCTGCTCCATTTCACCCATGTGTTCGCGTTTGTTATAACGGCGGTAATCCCAGTCAGGGGGCGCGGGCACATCGTAGATCACCAGACCGCCATGATCAGGATCGAGATTGGCTTCATCCGGGGTAATCCAAAAGTTAACATTGACCGCCGCTTTGTCCGCATGCAGGGCAATCCCCTCACTTTGGGCATCACAGCTAAAGGCCCAGAGGTAAGTCAGGGGATGGGAGCCAAACACCCCCGGCAAGGCATCACGCAAATGATAGGCCAATTGTAGCAACAGCGGGCTACAGAAACCATCGTCTAAGAAGGCCCCCACATAACCGCCATGGGGATAATAATCCTGCCAAAAGGTGGAAGACAAACAAAATTCACGCACAGCAGCAAGGGCCACCGGATGCAAGAGCTGATCAACGGTCACCATGCCACGCTCCCGATAGGTCGCTTCCAAGGTTTCCCGATCAAGGGGCTGCAAGGGGGTCCCTTCACGGGCCGGAGGCGGGGAATAATAGACAGGACGTGCCCACACAGGCTGCAACTGCTCTCGCAATTCAGGGTTCAGGGGATATGGGCCTGGGCCTGTATGTTTGGCCACCAGCGTTTCGAGCACCACTTGATAGAGACTGGAAGACGCAGGCATACCGCTGGGCACCCGCTGTCGGGCCTCTAACCAGGCCAATTGTTGGGCATCATGGCGCAGCTTGTGGGCACTGACCTGAGCCGGTAACGACACAGATTCCCCCGGTTCAGAAGGCTGATAACTGCCATCGGTCCGATTCCAGGGCTCACCCCGCGAGAGGCAATAGGCACGGGTATAACTTTCAGCGGCCTGCTGCCAATCGCTGGCATACAGAGCCAAAGTGCCCTGCATGCGCCAAGCCGGGGCATAGGTCGGCTCAAGGCGCAAGGCCCGGGTAATATATTGATGGGCCGAGTCCCGTTGCCCGGTTAACATCAGCGCCTGGGCCAAAGGCACACAGGCCGCTGCTGAGCGCGGCTGTAAGGCATAAACCTTCTCATAGTGTTTCAGCGCCTGTTTCCAATCGCCGCGATTGGCATAACAGTCCCCTAAATGGGTGGCCACCGCTGCCAACTCCGGGTGTTGTTGCTGCACAGCTGCCAGACAGGCAATCGCTTCGTCCCATTTTTCCTGGCGGGCCAAAACCACACCAATGCCCATACGGGCTTCCGGGTACACAGGGCGATAAGAGAGGGCCTGTTCAAAATAGTGAACCGCCGCTTCATACTGGGCCATTTCGAGGTAGGTCGAAGCCAGTTGATAAGCCAATGACGCATTGTCGGGCTCTAAACGCAAAGCCATATAAAAAGCGCCCGTGGCAGCTTCCAATTGTCCTGCATCAAAGAGCGCTTTGGCCAAATTGTGATGAGCAGCCACCGAGTCTGGTTGTAATTGGGTCACATGGCGGTAAGCTTCGAGAGCTTGGGATAACATTCCGGCTTTGCGCAGGGCATGCCCCAACTGGCGGAAATAGTCTGGGTGTTCAGAATTTAAGCTCACAGCCCGTGCCAATTGATGAATCGCGTCTTCCGTGTGGTTGCGCTGCAAAGAAATAACGCCCAACAGATACCAGGCATCGGCAAAATCGGTCTGATTTTTGACAAGTTGCTGACACAGAGCCTGTGCTTGTGGCAGCTCGCCTTGTTGGTAAAACTGGGTTGCCCGTTGGAAGAGGTCATTGAGATTCATGGGCTCTATTGTACTACGCCAGTGAGAGAAGCCAAAATACCCTAAAATCGTGGTTTTTAGCTTCTCTCAGGCCTGTTAGATCGGCGCTGACTGAGAGCGTTAGACTTCTACTGGCTTAGCAAGCGGGCGCAAATAACAGCCCTCCTGACGCACCAATAACCCTGAGGCGACCAGTTCCCGGCGCAAAGTGGCAGAATCTGCGTGAGCGGGTTGGATCAAACGATTGACTTCGGCTTCGGTATAAGTCTGTCCGGGTGAGAATCGCTCTACCAACCAGTGCAATACTACCTGACGTTTTTTACGTGACGCCGGGATACTGACCAGCACATCCCCCTGTACAAAGGTGGCCAGAACTTTGTTATCCCACCGCGCTTCACTGTCCGCCTCCGGGGCTGTAATCATTTCAAGCGCCAGCATTTCTTTGCTCAACCGTTGGAGAGCATCACTACAGAGCGAATACAGACGGCTGTTTCCCTCTTGGCGCAGGGTCACCAAGCCCAAATTGCGCAGCCGTTGTAAATGGTGAGAGACCGTGGGCTCTTTTAAATCGACACGACTGGCCAACTCTTCAACACTGCACTCCCCTTGAGCGAGCAGACCAATTAAGCGCAAACGGCTTTCATCTGCGAGGGCCTTAAAAAACTCGAGCAGGATCTGAAATTTATCGGGATCCATGGAGACACTCCTATTTAGATATTTATCTAATTAGATGTACATCTAAATTATAAAGTTCCCGACTGCAGGCGAAAATTGTGCCAATCTTGCTTTAATTCAGCCAGTGACAGGGGCGGGTCGGCCAACCAGTAGGTCTCTAAACGTGAGCGCAGCCCGAGCGCTTCCGCTTCAGCAAGAATGCCTAACAAGACCTGAATCTCTTCGGGGGTGAAATAGGTTTGGCGCTTGGCGGCAACATCTGAAGCGGGAATCACGCGATAAATCCAGTGACGGTAGGCGATTAAGCCCGGCCCATAACCGCGAAAAACCGCCTGGAGGTCGGTGCGACGCTCATAACGCACCAAACTGGGATAAAGGCGCAGTTGGTTCAGGATATCCAGAATGCCCCAGAGCCCCCCCCGATGGTAATCCAGGGTATGGGACAACTCATGGGCCAATACGGCATCAATCGCCTGAGGAG
>DLGM01000030.1:0-970 GCA_002482705.1 Cyanobacteria bacterium UBA7694 | reverse complement strand
AAGGCAAAAATGCGGGGATTGACCTCAATCACATATTGGACAGGCCCCACCAAGAGCGAAGCCACTTCAAAGTTGCTTTGAAAAAAGGCGTCTGAAGCCACAAAGGTCGACAAATACAGCGATTGACCCGCTAACTCTGGAAAGCTGCGCGCCCGGATCTCCTGAAGGCGTATCGCCAATGCTTCACAGTCACAAAATGAGGGGTCTCAGCAGCAAAAACCGGCAAATGGGTAAGAAAGGAGAATATCACGGCCATCATTACCCTTAAGACGCATTGCATCATTTCCAAAGCACGCATAATTTAACTTTTTCTTAAATTTATTATCATCTTCAGTTTACCATTTCAGCACAAGTTACTTTGAAAGATCCCCTATACTAGTTGTATAGATAAACCAATGAGGTGTTCTGCCTCAATCCAGGTTGGGAGTATAGCGATGCGTAGACAGTTCAAAATGACCCCGGTAATCATGTCCGCCATGGTGGCGGGTAGCCTTTTGCTCAGCGCCTGTGGCCGCAATGATGACTTGCCTTCGGATATGAGCAGTGCCCTCGATACGTTATCTACCTCGAGTACCGCTTCGAACATGAGCCAAAGCGAAATTGCGGCTGCTCTGCCCAAAATCATGGAAGGGCTTGAAGAAATCAAAGACAAGCTCGACAATATCAAACTGGCTCCCACCACCGCCACTAAACCTTCTACTACTACCAAACCCACTACGAAGCCCACTCCCAAACCCACTGCATCCACAAAACCGAATACTAAACCCACCCCCAAGCCTACCGCCTCTGAATCCGAAGACGATCAAGGTCAAGCCGATTTTGAAGAGATGTTGAGCACCCTCAGTGCCGCTCCCTTCACGGAAGCCAACGTCGAAAAGGTTGAGCGCAACCTCAAAACGGGCAAAGTTACCACCAATAAAATCAAGATGGTTGCCAAAGCACCAGCGACCGTACTAATTAACGTGCTGTC
>DLGM01000013.1:2952-4937 GCA_002482705.1 Cyanobacteria bacterium UBA7694 | reverse complement strand
GCGCATCAATAACGACGGCAAACCCGAACGAGAGGGCGACCTGATCGACCTCACCCCCCAGGCCACCGCCCATTCCCCCACCTGGTCCCCCGATGGCAAGACATTGGCCATGGTCCTGGAAGAAGGGGAGCGCGACCGCATTGTTTTGCTCGATATCGCCACCCGCCAAGTCACCCAGGTCTTGCTCGAAGCCCGCGATTTCCGCCAGTATCAAGCTTTAAACTGGTCCCCCGATGGCCAATGGATTGCCGCTGAGGTGATGTTGCCCGGTGAAGGCGGCAACCTGCTGCTGATCGACCCCAAAACCGGGAGACAGCGCCAGCTCAGCGAATCGAGCAGCATGTATGCCGACAAACAGCCGATCTGGGCTCCCGATAGCCAAAGCCTGTATTTTAGCTCCACCCGCACGGGTTATACAGACCTCTTCCGCTATCAGCTCAGCAGCGGCACCACCGCCCAACTCAGCCAAGTGTATACGGGGGTTGAATCCCCGGCTTTGTCCAGCGACGGACAAAAGCTGGTGTTTATGCGCCACCACGCCGAAGGCACCTCCCTGGAACGGGTCAAACTGGAGCAGTTGCGCCCGATTCAAGAAGCCCCTGAAACAATCAGCGATGGCCTGTTATCCCAGCCCGATCTGAACTTAACCCCGATTGCCCTTGAGCCCGAATCAAAACCCTATGCACCCGGTTTGGGGTTTGAATACCTGATCCCGGTCATTGGTCGCGACGAAAAAGGCGAACAGATTGGCTTTTTATCCCAGTTCAGCGATCTGCTCCAACAGCATGCCGTGAACGCAATTGTGCTTTATGGCCTTGCCAGTTCGCGCTTTGGCTACAGCTTAGCCTATATCAACCAGATGTTTGATCCCACCCTGGGCGTGCAAATCAGCGACAGCCCCACCCTCTCGTTCACCACCGGAGGCGAATATTTCTTTTTGCAGCGCGAGCAACAGCTCTCCCTGTTTGTCAATCGCCCTCTGTTCAACGAAGGCACCGGAGATACAGGAGCTACCCGCATTCGCCGCTTTGGCAGCCTCGAATTCAGCACCTCTTACAATACCAGCCTGCGGGAAGAGCTGCGCGAAGTCACGACCTCGCGTGAATTGCGCGAAGGCTTTACCAATGTCCTGTCAGCCGCTTTTAACGGCATCGAAGGGCGCGCCGGAGACGGCTTCCGTTATTCTCTCAACCTGTCCGGAGCCAGCAATATCTGGGGCAGCCAGTACCAGTACATTGCCGGAAGTGCCGACTGGCGGCACTACATTCCCGTATTCGGAGAGCATACCCTGGCCTATCGTCTATCCGGGACCGCCATTTCCGGGGAAACCCGCCCAGCCCTGCTCGGTGGCCCCCCGCTGAACAACCTGCTGATCCTCAATTTCCAAGACATTTTGCCCCTGCGTGGTTTCCGTCTTGCCGAATTGCAGGGTCCCATGCTGATGGCCGGCAGCCTCGAATACCGCTTTCCGATTGTGCGCGACCTCAACTGGAACCTGGGCAATAATTACCTCACCGGCATTTCCGCTGCCGCCTTCACCGACTTTGGGGATGCCTGGTACCCGGCCAAGCGCAATCCTTACCCCCATGTTTCAGCAGGCCTAGAGCTACGCGCCCAAACGGTCATTAACGCCCGCACCAATTTCCAGCTCTTCCTTGGAGTCGGCAAATCTTTGATTGGCAACAATATCACCCCCCTGACCCGTCCCGTCGAGTTTTACGGCGGGTTTGCCAACGTGTTCTAAATGGTCTGGTGGTCACCCCGGCATCGGGAGCAAGCACCCACCTTGTTGCCTTTGCGCCATTCCTATTTTCAGCGGCGGCGCTCCCGACCCGGCGAATTGCCCGGCACCCTAGTCGTTGACCCCCAATCGCCACCGCCGCGCCTGTCCCTGTTTACCTATGGCCCTGATGAAGTACATGAGATCGCCAACCTGAAACCAGAGCAGCTCGGAGAACTCAATGTCAAACACCCGGTCACCTGGC
>DLGM01000013.1:0-2944 GCA_002482705.1 Cyanobacteria bacterium UBA7694 | reverse complement strand
GGCGACATCGACATCATTCGCTCCCTGGGCAAACACTTTGGCCTGCACCAACTGGCCCTCGAAGACGTGGTCAACGTGCATCAACGCCCCAAGCTCGATGAATACCCAGAGGCCCTGTTTATTGTTGTGCGCATGGCCTATCTGCACGATCAGCATCTGAGTACCGAACAGGTCAGCTTCTTTTTGGGGGAAGACTATGTGCTGAGCTTTCAGGAAGGGTTGCCCGGAGACTGCTTTGATCCACTGCGTCAGCGCATCCGTGCCGATTTGGGACGCATTCGCAAAGCCGGGCCCGACTACCTCTTTTACAGCCTGCTCGATGGCATTGTGGATCATTATTTCCCAATTCTCGAAAACTATGGCGAACGCCTCGAACAGCTCGAAGACCAAATTATTACCCGGCCCCAAAGTGGCATGATCCACCAGCTCTACGCCATTCGCCGCGAACTGCTGACCCTGCGCCGCATTATCTGGCCACTGCGCGATGTGGTCAATACCCTCCTGCGCGACCATCCCCGCCTTGGGGACGGCATTCAGGTCTATTTGCGCGACTGTTACGACCACGTGGTGCAGCTCATGGACCTGATCGAAACTTACCGCGATCTGACCTCCAACCTGATGGAGGTATATCTGTCCACCACTGGCAACCGCATGAACGAAATCATGAAGTTTTTAACCATCCTGACGGCCTTTTTCAGCCCTCTCACCCTGATTGCCGGGATTTACGGCATGAATTTCCGCACCGATGTTTCCCCCTGGAACATGCCCGAACTCAATTGGGTCTATGGTTACCCCTTTTCCCTGTTATTGATGGCGAGCACCGTCCTCGGCCTGCTGATCTTTTTCCGCGCCAAAGGCTGGCTGGGGCTGCCGCCGGGCGAACCTCCCGCCTACAAAAAATAAGGCGGGCCTAATGAAGATAAGGAGATGAGGGTTTCCGATAATTTTTACAAGTTTTTACATGTAAAAACTTGTAAAGTTAATACCAAAGCATCATAATTTGATAAGCGCCATAGTCTTATAAGGGAAAAAGCCCATGAGTGTTCTCAATCAAGTACGTCAACAAATCGAACAATTACCTGTTGGCAAATTACTCACTTACCGCGAAATCCCAACAGCCCAACAAAACATCCCCATGGTTGTACAAGCCTTAAGTATCCTCTATCGCCAAGGTATATTAAAGCGCCTATGCAAAAGCATTTATTATAAGCCTGAACCCTCAGAGTTTGGAGAGCTTCGCCCTTCCACCCTTAAAATTCTCCAGAAAATATTAGACGTCCAAAAACACAACGTGAGCTATATTACCGGTCAATATGCTTACAACAGCCTCAAACTCAGTACCCAAGTAGCAAAAGAGTACCTCATTGCTACAGACAAACCACGGCGTACCCCCCTCTATTTATCGGGAACCACTATCCGATTTGTCAAAAGTCGCATCTCTCAACCCGTTTCTGACGTTCGCTTATTACAAATTCTGGATGCACTTACTGAAATTAAAACAATTCCCGACGGTAACATTACCCATTCTTATCAGATCTTAAAAGCATTGATAGCTAAACTCAAACCATCACAGTGCGAAGAAATTGTGAACCTAGCCTTTAGCTATCCCCCCTCAACGCGGGCTTTGCTGGGACTCATCTTAGAGCAACTCAACCATCAGCAGCTATCATTACGCTTACATAAAAGTTTAAACCCGTTGTCGGTCTACCAGATAGGGCTGCCCCCCCATCTTTGCTCCCATCAATGGAGGATTCAATGAATTTGCATGAACAGCCGATACGTTTCGAGCAAATGCTCAGAGCCACAGCAGAACACTTTAAAATTGTAGAAGCTTTTGTTGAAAAAGATTATTGGCTAAGTCTTGTTCTCAAACGCCTTGCTGATTCTCCTTTTTACAAATTATGCGTCTTTAAAGGGGGAACCTCTCTGTCCAAAGCCTACCAGATTATTCAACGGTTTTCCGAAGATGTCGATCTCGCCTTCATTACCGAAGGCCAAAGCAATAATCAAGTCAAAAAAGCCATTGACACCATCTCCAAACAACTAACAGAAGGGCTGCCTGAAAATTACGTTGAGGGTTTAACCAGTAAAGGCTCCCGCTTTCGAAGAACAGCACATCGTTATCCACAAATCAGCGAATTTCCTATTCAAAGCCAATTATCCTCGGATTTAATTTTAGAAATTAACGCCTTTGCCAACCCATCTCCCGCTGAAAACAAATCAATTCAAACTTTATTTGCAGATTTTTGTATACAAACGGGACGAGAAAATCTCGTCTCAGAATTTGGGCTAGAGCCCTTTAATATTCAAGTTTTATCCCTATCACGCACCCTTGCCGAAAAAATCATGGCCATCATTAGAGCCTCTTACCATCTTGAGCCACTGGCACAATTACAAGAAAAAATCCGCCACCTGTACGATTTGCACCAAGCTTTACAGCGCCCGGATATGCAGGCATGGTTAGCCAGTGACGACCTCTTTACACTGCTCGATGCCGTCCGGGCCGACGACGCCAAAAACAGCGAATTTCAGGGCGCATGGGCACAGCAGCCGCTGGCTCAGGCTCCCCTCTTTCAGGCCTCTGAGGCTTTCTGGACGGGCTTACAAAGAACCTACCAAGGCCCCTTTCAAAGCTTAGTCTATGGCACTCTCCCGGCCTTTGCCGATGTGTGCCACAGCCTCCACCAGATTGGCCAGCGTTTGATCGCCTACGATCGCCACACAGCAAACTGAATACCTGCCAACCGGTTTTCCTTGGCCTTCGAAGCGGGTATCATGAAGGCATGTGTTCCGAGCGTATCACCGCCCCAGCCGGGGTCCAAACTTTAGAAGCCCGCGTGCGCGAAATCAGCTACCAATCGGCGGGTTATACGGTGCTGCAATGCCGTGACACGAGCAGTGATAAAATCGTCACCGTCGTCGGCGACTTAGAGCTGGTGCGTAC
>DLGM01000309.1 GCA_002482705.1 Cyanobacteria bacterium UBA7694 | reverse complement strand
GCTCGAACTGTTAAAAGATGAAGACAGCCAAGTGCGCAACAATGCCGCTGAAAGCCTGATTGCCCTTGGCGATGATGGCCTCATTGATCTGCTTCTCACTTCCCTGCGGGATGAAGATAGCCGCATGCGTACCAGTGCCGCCTTTATTTTGGGTAAACTGGGCGGAGCAGCGGTTGATCGTCTGATTTTGTCGTTACAGGATCCCGACAGCCGTATGCGTTCCAGCGTGGCCTTTGTGCTGGGTGAAGTGGGTGATGGCCGGGCCTTGGCCCCTCTGATCCAAGCCCTCGAAGACGATGACCGCCGCGTGCGGGCCAGTGCCGCTGAAGCCATTGAAAAGCTGGCTGAGCGCACCATTCATCCCCTGATTGAAGCACTCCAGCGCGGTGATAACCGTGTGCGCAGTCGTGCCGCCCGTGCCCTTGGCAATTTGGCTGAGCAAACGGTGCGTCCGCTCTTGGCCGTTATGGAAGATGAAGATACCCGCGTGCAGTCGATTGCCATGGAAGCCTTAAATAAACTGGGTGGTGACGCTCAGGAGCTTGAAACAGAGGTCTGAACCTAACTTTATGGTAGATGTTCGCCTTTCCCAGGCTGTCCCTGCGGCTTCCGCCAATCAGATGCGCTGTCGTTATTGCCAGCGCCTGAATAAGGTCAAGCCCGAAATGCTCGGCAAAATCAAGGTGCGCTGCGGTTATTGTAAGCTGTTGCTGGCCAATCAGCCGCATATTAAGTTCCGTTACCTCGATCCGGGTGTCTATTTGCACCCGATTGATAGCCAAGCACAGACGGCTTTGCGCCGTGTGCCTGGCGTTGAAGGGGCTCTGAAACGGGCTCAAGATCTCAATATTGACGCGTTTTACCAAGTCTTTTTTAGCGCCAATGGTTTGCGCGTCAGTGAACAGATGTACCCGGAGCTGTTTGCCAAGCTGCAAATTGCGGCCCATACCCTCAGCATGAACAAGCTGCCCGCTCTGTTTGTGTCTGAGATCGGTTTTAATGGCCCTTTGCATGCGCCCATGACGGTTGGATTGGAGCAACCCCTCATTGTCCTTCCCCCCCATCTGCTGCAACTCGAAGAGGTTGAACAACTGACGCTTTTGGCTCAGCAATTGGGACATATCCACTGTGAACATTTGCCGCTCAAGCTTTTGGCTGATTTGGTCTTGATGGGAGGCTCGGTGCTGAAAAAAACGCCATTGGCGAGTTTGTCGGACATGCTCAGTCTTCCGGCTCAAATGGCGCTGATCACTTGGCGTCAAAAAGCACTGTTCAGCACCGATCGCAGTGGTCTCCTGGTCACTCAAAGCGAGATGGTTATGGCTCACTTGATGATGTACGAGTCTGGCGGGCGCAATATTACCCGTGCCGGTCTTGAACAGTTTGTGCGCCAGGCCCGCCTCTTGGAGCGGAAATCGGTACAAAGTTGGGTTGAGCGCTATTGGGGCGTACTGTCCAGTGACGTTGAACCGCCCACTTTCCCGCTTTGGCGTTTGGCTGAACTGCTGGATTGGGTTGAGCAAAGCCGGGGTTACCGCGAAATTTTACGCGTCTTTGGTGATTAATCAGAGGCTGAGGCCTTATTTTCTACAAAGGATGGATTTCCCATGCGCGAAGGTTTGACCTTTAACGATGTGCTGCTTGAACCCAAATACTCAGACATTGCCACCCGCAAAGCCCTGAATACCGAAACCCAGCTCTCCCGCCGTTTGAGCCTGAATATTCCAATTGTCAGTTCGAATATGGACACCGTCACGGAAGCCCCGATGGCAGCACGCATGGCTGAACTGGGCGGCATTGGTATTATTCACCGTTTCCTCACCATTGAAGATCAGGTGCGGGCGGTGGCAAGGGTGAAGCGCTCCCATAACTTTGTGATTGCCGACCCGGTCACGATTTCTCTAGGTGCAACTTATTCAGACGTGCGTCATGCCATGGCGCATCACCACGTCACTTCGCTGTTGGTCGTTGATGCCAACCAGCGTCTGTGCGGTATTGTGACCCCCCGCGATTTACTCTTTGAAGATCGCGAAAATGCCCCTATCGAAGAATTGATGACGCCGTTTGAACGCCTGATCTGTAAGCAGTTGGGCCCAGATGAACGCATTGATTTTGATGAAGCCAAACAGATCTTCCGCCAGCACCGTCTCGAAAAACTGCCCCTGATTGATGGGGAGCGTCAAATTAAAGGCTTGGTCACGGTCAAGGATATTGAGAAGCGCTTGCAATATCCCAATGCCATCAAAGACAGCCGGGGACGGCTGCTCGTCGGAGCTGCCATTGGTGTCAAAAATGATTACCTAGAACGCACGCAGGCGTTAGTGAAGGCGGGGGTCGATGTGCTGGTGATTGACATTGCCCATGGCCATTCTCGTTACCTGATCGAAACCTTAGAACACGTCAAATCGGAGTTCCCGGAAGTGGATGTCATTGCGGGCAACGTGGCCACGCCTGCGGGCACCCGTGATCTGATTGCCGCCGGAGCGGATGCCATTAAGGTGGGCATTGGCGGCGGATCGACCTGCTCCACGCGCATTGTCACCGGCTCCGGGGTGCCCCAGTTGACGGCCATTTTAGAGTGTTGTGCCGTAGCCAAAGCTGCTGGTATCCCTGTTATTGGCGATGGCGGGGTGCGCAATTCCGGGGATATGGTCAAAGCCTTAGCGGCTGGCGCTTCGTCCGTCATGCTGGGCGGGCTGTTGGCGGGTTGTGAAGAGAGCCCCGGTCTGACGCGTATTAAAGACGGTCAAAAGATCAAGGTGTATCGTGGCATGGCCTCGTTTGACGCCGCCATGAACCGTCAAACCGCTGAAAAAGGTTATCAGGTTGACCTCGATGACTATGTGCCCGAAGGGGTCGAAACCGTGATTCCCTATAAAGGCCACGTGCGCGAGATCATCGCCCAGCTCATGGGTGGCGTGCGCTCTGGCATGAGTTATCTGGGGGCCCATACCATTGGTGAAATGGAAGCCAACGCCGAGTTTATTCGTATGAGCGGCGCGGGCTGGAACGAAAGTACGCCCCACGCCCTGCGCAAATAGCAAGGGTAGACTTCTGCTCTCTGTGGGGTTTAGCATCCCCCATCCCTTGCTGGCACAGCACGACTGCCCCTGAGATACGGTTTCTGTTAAACTTGGGGGCATGAGCCTTACTGCTGAGAGTCATCCACATCATCCCGAAGAGCCATCTCAGGAAAAAATTCCCTGGGATGATGCATTTAAGCAAGTTATGCAAGACACTTTACCCTTATTGGGATTGACGGTGCAATCGGATATCAAGCTGGGTAAATTGCCCTTGAAGGCTGATTTGGTGATCATTCACTCTCAGGATCTGCAAGGGGAATGGCGACAGCATCCTCTTTGGAGTCACTGTCACACCTACAATGTGGTTGAGTTCAAGTCGGTCAATGATCCCGTTCTGTTTGGTGATCTGGAAATTTGGTTGGCTTATACGCTTCTCTACCGCAAAAAATACAAAATTGACTATCAACAGGGTCTGGCTGCTTGGCTGATTGTTGAGCGTATGAACAAGGCGTTGCGCGAGGCGTTAGCTCACTATCAGATCCGCCTGACCGAGATTTTGCCTGGCTTTTGGCGCTCAGAAAGCTTATTCCCAATCTATGTAGTCGCTTATCATGATTTACCCTTTGAATTGCCCTACACTGTGCTTAAGCTCTTTCTCAAATCCGGCAAAGCAGTACAGACCACTTTTATGTCTATGTTAGAATCAGAGCAGAGAGAAGCATGGCTGCGCTCAGTTACTACTGCCATGCAATTGATTCATCCCCTAGATGCCAAGGAGGTTTTAGATTTTATGAGCCTTGCTGCGGAACGCAAGTTATTAAAAGAAACAGCCCTGGCCATTGTCAAAGAGGATATCGCGCAAAAAATGCAGCAGAGTAAGCTGGAAGGCAAGCTAGAAGGCAAGCTAGAAGGTAAACTGGAAGGCCAGCTTGAGGGAAAGTTGGAAACTGCAAAAAATATGAAGCGCGACGGTATTCCTGCCACAACCATTGCAAAATACACGGGTTTGGCCTTGACTGATATCGAAGCTCTTTAACACCCTTGTCATGGGTTTGACCCCAGCCTTAAAGCTGGGGCCATGCTCTGCAAATAGGGCAGAACATTTCTGCTCCTGCTATTTTTACGGCTGACGCTCACACTCTACCTTAGTGGCAACCCACTGTTTACCTTGGTAATAGCCGTCCATTTCCGCATAACCGTTGACCTGTAAAGGGCAATCCTTTTGATCCAAGCGGGTTTGGGCATTGACCTTAAAGGGCGTATTGCCGATTTTCCAGACGCCGCCGGGGGCTGCTTTGGTGGTGAGGATGCCTTTGAGTTCGACCTTGACTTGGGGTTTGGGGGTGCGCTCACATTCAATTTCGGTGGCGATCCACTGATTACCTTGGGCGTAGGCCTTTACTTCCGCGTGGCCCCCGGCTTTGAGCGGGCAATCACCCTGCTCCACTTGGGTTTGGGCATTGACGACAAAACTCAGCCCGCCAATTTTCCAGGTGCCGATGTGTTGGGCTACCATGGCTTGAACGGGGCCTTCGAGCTGGATGTAAGTAGGTGCTGGTGCTGCTTGAGCGGGGTTGAGCAGGCCTAGTGCCATAACGGTGCCAAAAATGAGGAGGTGTTTATTCATGAGGTAACCTTTCAATGGGAGGATAACTTTAGCATAATCTCCAGACCTGAACACAACCTGAATGCCAAGCAACATATCGTTCTGAAATTGTCTTTGCTTACGATGCTGCTGGGCCGAGAGCTATTTTGGGGTCCCCGCCCTTGCTTGGCTTGACACCTTTAGGCTATTCTCCTCTATGCTGTATAGACCCTGACTTGATGAGGACTTTTGCCCATGACCACCGCCTTTGTCACCGATACAGCTTCCCTGCTGGCGGAAGAACTCAAACTGCCCGTCCGGGGTATTGCCGCCACCCTACAACTCCTGGCAGAAGGGGCCACCGTGCCTTTTATCGCCCGCTATCGCAAAGAGATCACCGGTAGCCTTGATGAAGTGCAAATCCGCGCCATTCAGGAGCGTTATGAATACATCCAAGAAC
>DLGM01000148.1:3209-6600 GCA_002482705.1 Cyanobacteria bacterium UBA7694 | reverse complement strand
AAGGCGAACAGGTGCGCAGTCTGCTGAACGAAGTGCGCACCAAAGAGCGTGAAATTTCCGCTCAAGTCGAGGCTATCAACCAAACCAACGCCTCTCTCTTTTTAGACATTGAGGGCGTGATCCTCGATGCCAACGACATGATGCTCAAAATGCTCGGTTACCTGCCACGACAACTCTTGGGCCAACCGTTACAAATCCTGATTCCCAAAGATCACTATAGCGACACCCAACTCCACCAATTTTGGGAAGAGTTACGCCAAGGAATGTCCCAATCAGGCGAGTTTTGTCTCACCAGCCAAAACGGCCAAGACGTTTGGCTCCGTGGGGCTTATAACCCCATCCTGAATGGCAATGGTGAGGTCGAAAAGGTGCTGATGCTGGGGGCCGATATTACCGCCGCCAAAGCCCAAAAAGAACAAATCCAAGAGCTCTTACAAGAAACACAAAACAAGGCTCGCACCATGCAGCGCATGAACGCTGAACTGGAAGAGCAGCAACAACAAATGCGCCAGCAAGCCGAGGAATTACACCAGTCAAACCAAGTGCTGGAAGAGCAGCAACAGCAAATGCGCCAGCAAGCGGAAGAGCTGCAACAGAGCAACCAGCAAATGGAAGAACAGCAGCGCCTGTTACAGCAACAAAAAGAAACCACCGATCTGATGAACAGCAATCTTCGCCAAGCACAGATTGAACTGGATGCCCGAGCCAAACAACTGGAACAAAGCAATAAATACAAAGCCGAGTTCCTGGCCAATATGAGTCACGAACTGCGCACCCCTTTAAATTCAATTATTTTATTGTCACAGCTCTTGGGGCGTAACCCCGGGGGTAACCTCAATGCCAAAGACATCGAAAAAGTACAGGTTGTCCACAATGCAGGCAAAGAGCTCCTGCGCCTGATCAACGAAATTCTCGACCTTTCCAAGATTGAATCCGGGCACATGAGCCTCGAAGTCCGCACCTTCCCCCTGACCGACTTACTCACGGAACAACAGGCCTATTTTGGGCCCCTGGCAGAAGACAAAGGCTTACAATTTGAGGTCGAAAACCAGACCCAGCATACCCACCTCACCACTGACTCTAGCAAGGTTTCACAGATTTTACGCAATTTCCTTTCCAATGCGTTTAAGTTCACCAATGCGGGTCACGTACGCCTGACTGCCTCTGACTCCGGTCATAGAGACTACCCCTTGCGCCTGAGTGTTCAAGACAGCGGAATCGGCATTCCCCCCGAAAAACAGGCCCTGATTTTTGAAGCGTTCCGGCAAGTGGATGGCAGCACCTCGCGGGTGTATGGCGGCACAGGATTAGGGCTCTCGATTGCCCTTGAATTGGCACGCCTGTTACAGGGCCGGGTCGAACTCCAAAGCACTCCCAACCAGGGCAGCACCTTTTCATTACTGATCCCCTGGGAAATCAAACCCACCGAACAGGAAGATCCCCCACCGCCAACACACCTATCCGCCCATGCCCCGCTGCCAATGTCACAGCCAATGCCAGCCCCCAGTGATGATCGCATGAACCTACGCCCTGGGGAGCGGGCCATCCTGATTATCGAAGATGACCCCACCTTCGCCCGTTCAGTGGCTGCAGTCAACGAGATACAGGGGTTTAAAACCCTCATTGCTCCCTCTGGGCAAGAAGGCCTGCACTTGGCTGCAACCTATAAACCCCTAGCCATTATTCTCGATATTGGCCTGCCAGATATGAGCGGCCTGGATGTCCTGGATCACATGAAACAACATCCCGATTTGCGCACCATTCCCGTGCACATTATTTCCGGCCAAGACCGCGCCAGCGTCCGCCCAGAAGAGCGGGGGGCCGATGGGTTCCATCAAAAACCCGTCAGTGAAGCGGATCTGACCCAACTTCTGGGACAATTGTCCCAGCCCAATAGCTTCCAGACCGTTTTATTCATTGCTGAAAGCCAAGCCCAGGTTGAGAGCCTGCGCAGCCAACTTTCCAATCAAATCAAGCTACTCCATGCACGATCAATCGGAGAAGCCCTGTTAAAACTAATCGAATCGCCCATTGATGGGGTGGTGCTCGATCTGGATTTGCCCGGTGTGGATCCCCACCTCATGGCCCGCCAACTGCGCCAAGAGCGCCCCGATTTGCCGATTATCTTGAGTACCCACCGCGAACTCAGTGAATCCGAAACCCAAGCATTACACCCGGTCAGTGACACCATCGTGCTCAAAAGCGGAGCAACCGAACAGCGCTTACTTGATGAAATCAAGCTCTTTTTAAACCGCATTGGCGAACAGCCTGAACCGCAGGTCTATCTCACCACAGCTGAAACCCCAGAGGAAGCCGACTTCCACGGCAAGCAGCTATTAATCGTAGACGATGATGTCAAAAACACCTTTGTATTACTCTCTGCCTTAGAATCGACCGGAGCCCTCATTCTGACGGCCAAAAACGGCCAGGAAGCCCTAGATATGTTAGCTGCTCACCCCAATGTGGATCTGGTCCTGATGGACATTATGATGCCGGTCATGAATGGTTATGAAGCAATGGAGGCCATTCGCGCCAACCCCGCCACAGCCCACATACCCATCATTGCCGCCACCGCCAAAGCCCTCAAAGACGACCGAGCCAAATGTTTTGAAGCCGGGGCCAATGACTATATCGCCAAACCCATTGACCTTCAGGTCTTGCTGGCACTCATTCAACGTTGGTTAAACCCATGACCGTTAAACGAACCCACGATGAACAGGGCTTCCATCTGGCCATTCTTGGGGATGTGAACCGACGCAGTACCCTCAAGACCTTAAGCGAAGAGCTCACACACTTGGCCCGCGAGCCTCTGACTTTGTCTTTTTATGATGCGCGCACGCTACCTGCAGCCATTTTGGCAGCTCTGGTTCAGCGCTATCAGCAAGGGATCAAAACCCGATTGATGATCTACCACGAAATGCTGGCATCTTACCTCTTCCGCTTGCAAATTCCCCATACCTTACAAACCCGACGGCTGGAAAAAAGCGCAAATACCCCCTGTAAGGCACTGGTCCTAGGGGGGTCTGCTGGGAGTTTTCACAGCATCCTCGAAATCTTGCAACAATTGCCGGAAAGTAATATCAGCATTTTTGTGGTGCAGCATATCTTGGCCGATCATCCCAATCAAATGGCCCAATTATTGCAGGGGAAAACCCGTTATCAGGTCAAGGAAGCAGAGCAGGGAGCCCCCGTTGAGCCTGGGCATGTGTATATTGCCCCTCCCGGATGCCATACACGGGTGCAAAAAGGGCACATTGAATTGGGCAACGATCCCCCCCAATACTTTGCCCGCCCCTCGATTGATGTGCTCTTTGAATCGCTTGCCATTGAATATGGAACCGGGCTGATTGCCATTTTGCTTTCCGGTTATAACAATGACGGCAGCCATTCC
>DLGM01000148.1:0-3187 GCA_002482705.1 Cyanobacteria bacterium UBA7694 | reverse complement strand
GTCATTATTCAAGACCCACGGGAGTGCCGGGAAAAAGAACTCTTGTTACATGGTCGCAAGACCGGCCACTTTGACTATATTTTTCCCCTGACCGAAATGCACTCCTATCTCAGTCGCCGTATTGGCCCCCCTCAAATTATCCCCGATCGCGAACTTGCGCAGTTTTTACAGGCCATTTATGAAACCTATGGTTATGACTACCGCCAATATAGCCCCGGCAGCCTACAGCGTCTCTTGCGCAAAGAAATGCATGAACAGGGAATCTACCGTTTCAGCCATTTTCGCGAGCAAATTCTGAGCAACCCCGAAGCCTTTGAGCGTCTTTTTCTCGAATTTTCCGTTAATGTTACGCATTTTTTTAGAAAACCATCTGTTTTTCAAAAAATACGCACCGAAATTATCCCCTACTTGCGTTCATACCCCCATATTAAAATCTGGTCCGCAGCCTGCTCAACCGGAGAGGAACCCTATTCACTGGCGATTTTACTGGCTGAGGAAGGGTTATTGCATAAAAGCCATATTTACGCAACCGACATTAACCCCTATATGGTGGAAATCGCACGCAATGGCTATTTTTCCAAACAGGATTTTGAAGACAATCAGAGCACCTACCAACAAAGTGGCGGCAAGGGGCAGTTTAGCGATTGGTTTGAAGATTTAGGCCTGTGTTTACGCATTCGCCCCGAATTATTAAAACCGATGCTGTTTTTTTCTCACTCGCTTGTAAATACTGGCATTTTAAACGAATTCAACCTCATTCTATGCCGGAATGTGCTCATTTATTTTCAACCGGAGCTACAGCAGCATGTCATGACTCTGCTGTATAATTCGTGTGTACCCAATGGATTTGTTGTTTTAGGGGAAACTGAAATGCCAGCCAGCTTGCAAGGTTTTTCAGTTTATGATTCCGCGACGAAAATTTTAAAGAGCGTGCACGCACCATGACACAGCCTTTGCGAATCCTGATCGTTGATGACAATAAAAATAATCTCGTTACGTTGCGTAGCCTGCTCAATGCTTCGATTCAAGCCGAAGTGCTCGAAAGCCAATCGGCCTTGCATGCCCTGGATCTCTTGATGCAGCACGATGTGGATCTGCTGATCCTCGACGTGCAGATGCCCGATATGGATGGTTTTGAGCTGGCCCAACTGGTACGCCGTCGCCGTAAAACTGAGCACATTCCGATTATTTTGCTCACCGCCGCCTACTTATCCGAACGTTATAAACAGCGTGGCTTCGAAATTGGTGTTGAAGACTATATCACCAAACCGATCAACGACACCACCCTCGTCAACCGCATTAAAGCTTATCTGCGTCCCATTCAAAAGGAACGGGATTTGGCGGAAGATCTGGAGCGTAAAATCGAGGAGCGCACCCAAGAACTGGGAGCGGCCAATGCCCGAATGCGCAACGAAATTGAGCAGCGTATCCGCATGGAACAAGAGCTGATTCAGGCCCGTGATCTGGCTGAGCAGGCACTCATGGTGCGCAACCAATTTTTATCCGTCGTCAGCCACGAGTTGCGCACCCCCCTCAATGCCGTTCTGGGCATGACCTATCTGCTCATGCAAGAGAATCCCCGCCCCGAACAATTGAGCAATCTCAAGACCCTCAAATTCTCCGCTGACAATATGCTGGTTCTGATCAACGACATCCTCGACTTCAACAAGATTGAAGCGGGCATGATTTCCCTAGAAGAAGTCGATATCAACCTCGAAGAACTGTGTAGCAATATTCGCTCATCCCTGCTGCCCAAAGCCGAAGAAAAAAACCTGACTCTCAACCTCGATCTCGACCCCCATATTCCTCCTGCTTTGGTCGGCGATCCCGTGCGTATTGGTCAAATTATTACCAACTTGGTGGGCAACGCGATCAAATTCACAGGCCAGGGCAGTGTCACCCTTTCCCTGCGACACCTCGAACAAAACGGACAGCGGGCCCGCATTGCGTTTTCGATTCAAGATACAGGCATTGGTATCCCCACAGATAAACACAATTACATCTTCGAAAGCTTTACCCAAGCCAGCAGTGATACCACCCGCAAATATGGCGGCACAGGTCTGGGTCTGGCCATTACCAAACGATTGCTCGAACTTCAAGGCAGTAAAATTGAGCTGATCAGCGAACCTGGACAGGGTTCCACCTTCTCTTTTGTCCTCGAAATGCCTCTGGCAGCACGCAAACCCTTGCCCCAATCACCACCCACCCCTCAAGAATTACGCGGGCTCGAAGGCCTGCACGTATTAATGGCCGAAGACAACGAGATCAACCAGTTGATCGCCCAGAAATTCTTCGAAAAATGGGGAATACACTTAGATATTGCCCCTGATGGCAAAGTAGCGGTCGAAAAGGCCCGCCAAAATCACTACGATCTCATTTTGCTCGATCTGCAAATGCCCGAAATGGATGGGTATGATGCCGCTCGAAACATTCGGGCTTTCCCAGATGCACGGTTTCAGAGCATTCCCATTCTGGCGCTGACAGCCTCTTCCCTCGAAGACATTGAAAGTGATATCCGCGCCGCCGGTATGAACGATTTGGCCACCAAACCCTTTCATCCTAGCGAACTGTACGCCAAATTAAAAACCTATATCCAGCCCAATGCCTGACCTCGATGTCTGGGGGTAATCGCCCCAGGCACCTCCCCCGATGCGCTACAGCCCGGATCATTGTCAAGGGCAGCCCAGTCGACTATGATAGAACATAAGGACAATGTTGATGCGACAGGGAGGTTGCAGCCATGGCACTCTTTTCGTTTGGAGGACTGATCTCAGGACTCAATACCGATCAGTTAATCCAGCAGATGATTGCGGTTGAAAGCCGCCCGATTACGATTCTCAATCGCCAAAAGACCACCTTACAAGCCCAGGTAGATGCATTTAAAGATCTGAATACCCGCTTCAGTGCCCTAGAAGACAAAGCCTTTGCCCTGACTCAGTTTTCCAATATTGTTGGCCGCAAAGCCAGCAGCAATCAGAATGAAACCCTGCTTGCCACCGCCAATGCCGAAGCCACCCCCGGCAATTACAAAATTGAAGTGCTGCAACTGGCCAGCGCCACCCGCCGCAGCACCGCTGCCCAAGCAGGGCAAGGCAACAATCTCGGCGGCATTGCCGCCACCACCCCACTAACGGGCCAAACGGTCAGCCAAATCAATGGCACCGGGCAGCTCAAAAGCCCCCTCACC
>DLGM01000372.1:4690-12834 GCA_002482705.1 Cyanobacteria bacterium UBA7694 | reverse complement strand
CACTGGCCCTGTTGTCCCAAAGCGGCCAAAAGATAATTGCCGCACAAATCGAGGGGAGGCGTCAGATCTTCAGGGAATTGGGGACCCTGCTGCTGCCAGCCTAAGGCCCGTTCTGTCAGTTCGCGCAATAACGGCAGCGCAGCATCCCAATCGGGAGATGACTGCTGGAATAAAAGAGCATGAACCCCTTGAAAACGGAGATAAGCTGATGTTGTTTCAGGCTGGTCAAGGCTGCGCTGTAACAAGGACAGCCGCCCTCTTTTGCGGGCCAAAGCAGCGGGTAAATAACCTGTATGTTGAAGGGTAATGGGCAAGGGCAAAACCTGTACATAATAAGGGGGCTCATGACACACCAATTGCTCGTGAATAATGCCCGTAAAACGCAGGTGATTATTCACACGAAACAAGCGTAAAACCTGAGCCGTGGCACTGCGCTGTGCGGACAAGACATGCTGTTGCGTGAGGCTAAAGGCGGTGCGCATGGGTAAATGCCAAGCTTTAAAGGCCATCAATAGGGGAATCGCCTCAGGGGCTACAGTTTCATCCGCATCCAGTACCAATACCCAATCCCCTTGAGCCAAATCCAGACTCTGGTTACGTGCTGCGGCAAAGTCATCCGCCCAAGAAGCCTGATACACTTCAGCTCCGGCTGCACGCGCAATTTCCACGGTCCGATCATGAGACCCCGTATCCATCACGACCACCCGATCCGCTAAATCCTGGATACTGGCCAAGGCCTGAGGCAACACCGCAGCCTCATCGCGGACAATCATGATCACCTCTAAACGGGCTTGGGCTTGGAAATGAGCCCGGAGGGGTGACACGTCGGAATGGGTAAGCACTGGCAAAGAGGGAAAGACTGACAGCGGAAGGCGGCCAAAAAGGGAGGTACGGCAGTTCTGGATTGCGCTCTGTAGAGCCGGATCGGTAGCAGCCAAGTGCGCAGCCAGATCAAGAGTCAAGGGTTCTACATATAAAGCCAAAAGTGACAACAACAGCTCCAAAGCCTGACCAGGAACCCTTGCTTGCAGCAGTTGCTCGCGGAGAAGGTGGTAATCTTTGAGAAAAGCGGGAAGCAGATTAACCTTTGACTCCGCCTGCGGTCAGGCCAGAAATGAGAAAGCGCTGAGCCACCAAAAACACAACCAAAACGGGAATCGTGACAATCATGNNATAAAGTGCCAATCGGTATTAAATTCGAAAACAAAGGTGCGCAAGCCAATGGGCAGGGTGTAGTTGTTTTCTCCGCTCATAAAGGTCAGGGCAAACATGAACTCATTCCAAGCGGTAATAAATGAAAAGAATCCGGTGACAGCGAGCCCCGGCAGAGACAGAGGCAAAATGATCTTAAAAAAGGTACCAAAAGCACTCATGCCATCGATCATGGCAGCTTCTTCCAGAGAGATCGGAATGGCATCAAAAAAGCCCTTGAGCATCCAGACGCAGAAGGGCAGTGAAAGGGTAGAGTAGGCAATCACCAACCCGGTAAAGCTGTTGAGCAGTTGCAGGTCACGCATAATGTTATACAAAGGCACAATCAGAATTGCCCCAGGAAACATCTGGGCCACCAAAAAGGCAAACAGGACACCTTTTTTACCTAGAAAATTAAAGCGTGATACCGCATAAGCGGTTGTTGCCGCCAGAGCAATACCAATCAAAGTGGTACAGAGAGCCACGGCTACGCTGTTAAACATCCACTGCCAAAAAATGCCCCCCTGCATTGATAATACGTGTTCATAATTTTCGAAGGTGGGGGTCTTGGGCAGAATCGAAATATCTGGGCTCAGCACTTCCGAGCGCGGCTTCAACGAGGTCGAAAAAATCCAGAACACCGGGAAGATCGCGATAAACCCCGCCACAACGAGCACAAAGTAGCTGAACCATGTGGGTTTTCCCAAAGCTGGATTTTGCTCCACAACCGGCCTCCCTGTATCTGATTGCACCCAGTATACCGGATGGGGGACTGGCTTTCCAGAGGGGGGCAAAGCAAAAGGCCCGGTACAAAATGTACCGGGCCTGATGTAGAGGAGGCTTATCCGCCGAAGCTGATTGCCACAGCCCCAATCGATTGGATCTTGATTTTCGGGGCAATCTCGTTATACGAGAGTACCGTCAGAGCCGGGAAGTTGCGCTCCGTGAGCTTCTTCACGTGGGGACGGATGGTGGGGTTACAGAGAACCACCGGGTTGTGACCCGCATTGGTAGCTGACTGGACTTCGTTGGCCAATTTGGCCAAGACCTGTTGGCTAACCTGAGGGTTGAGCGCCAACACAGCCCCTTGCGCCGTTTGCTGAATACTTTCCTGAATCGCCTGCTCGACTTTCGGATCGAGGGTAATGACCGGAATAATATTCTGATCGTTGGCCAAGTTGCTGCAGATTTGACGGTTCAGAGCCTGACGCGTCAGTTCTGACAGGGTATCCGGGTCTTGGTTAATTTTGGAGAAGTCGGTCAGACGCTCCAAAATGGTGGCCAAGTCGCGAATCGATACGCGCTCGCGAATCAGGTTTTGCAAGACCTTTTGAACACCGCCGAGGCTGAGCAGTTCGGGAATCAGTTCCTTGACTACCACCGGGTGTTTTTCTTTGACCTTGTTGACCATCACCTGCACTTCCTGACGGCTCAGGATTTCGTGGGCATAGGATTTGACGATTTCGGCCACATGAGTGATCAGTACGTTGGTCGGATCGGTGACCATGTAACCCAGCTGAGCGGCACGCTGGGCTTCGTAACCAGCCACCCAGACTGCTGGGGTACCAAACGCCGGATCCTTGGTCGGGAAACCGACGAGCTCCTGAGAGATATCCGTGTCGGGCTGTTGAATGGCGAGCATGTAACCCATCAGGATTTCACCACGCGCCACTTCAATGCCTTTGACCTTGATCGAGTATTCGTTCGGGCGCAGGTTCAGGTTGTCTTTAAACTGGATACCCGGCATAACAAAGCCCAGTTCCATGGCAATCTGAACGCGCATCGGAACAACGCGGTCGAGCAAGTCGCCCCCCTGAGAGGGATCGACCAAGGGAATGAGGTCGAGACCCATTTCGAGTGCCAGGGGATGGACTTCCATAACCTGCAACACGTTCTCGGGCTTTTTGATCTCTTGCTCGGGAATCGCTGCATCCTCTTCTTCTTCGACCACCATCTGAGATTTTTTGACACTCTTGCGATAAACAATAAAGGCAATCACCAGAAGTGCCACGGCAAACGAGAAGAAAAAGACTTTGGGCATGCCCGGTACAAAACCAAAAGCAAACAAGAAAACACTGGCCATAGCTAACGACTTATAAGAAGTTGTCAACTGGTTTTTAAGGTCTAAAGCCAAGTTGCTTTCAGAGATTGCACGGGTGGTCACAAAACCTGCGGAGATGGAAATTAAGAAGGCCGGAATAATGGTGACCAGACCATCCCCAATCGAAAGGGTCAAATAACGGGAAGCAGCTTCTGAGAGCTCCATACCCTTTTGTAAAACGCCAATCGCAAAACCACCGAGAATGTTAACAAAGGTAATAATGATACCAGCAATGGCATCCCCACGAACGAACTTGTTCGCACCGTCCATGGTCCCGAAGAAGTTGGAGGCTTTTTCTAAATCGCGGCGACGGGCTTTGGCTTGCTCGGCATCGATTAAACCGGCGTTAAAGTCGGCGTCAATACTCATCTGTTTACCGGGCATAGCGTCCAAGGTAAAACGGGCCGCGACTTCCGCAACCCGCTTGGCACCTTCGGTAATAACGATGAACTGAATCAACATCAGGATCAAGAAGATAACGATCCCTACCACGTAGTTGCCACCAATAACAAACTGGGCAAAGGTATCAATGACGTGGCCCGCATCCGCATTGAGCAAAATGGAGCGTGATGTCGCAACAGTCATGGCCAAGCGGAAAAGCGTTGTGACCAGCAAAAGCTGAGGGAAGACCGTCAATTCAAGCGGGTCAACAATGTTCAGGGCAACTAGCAAAATAAGAATGGAAACCGACAGGTTGACCACCAAGAAAAAGTCAATCAGCGCAGTCGGCAACGGAATGATCAGAATGACAACCACAAGGATTGCCAACGTTGCCAACGCAATGTCGGCAAATACGTTGCTTTTGGGAATATCTTTTCCGGCGAGAGCCATGGGCGTTACTCAAGTTCCTTTAAACGAATATCAGGCGTAGGACGCCACCCGGAATCTGAGGATCAACCTCCCTTTCATGGTAACCATTTCTAGGGAGGTTGACTGTTAAATGTTGTGAAGGGTCAGAACGCCCTTCAGACGGTTAGGCAGCCCTTAAGAGGGGATACCGCTGGAAAGAGCAGCAAGGCGCTTTTTGAGCGACTGACTGACCATTTTTTGGGTCATCGGCGGGAGTACCGGGTTCTGAGCTAAGCGCGTACGCACTTCGTTCTGAATTTCCGGGTTCAGCAAGTTGATGACATCTTCTGCCTGACCGGGGTCAAGCTGAGCGAGAACAGCCACCAGTGTAGGCAGGCGCTCCGTGGAGAGCAGCTGGGCTACCGTCTGCGGGGTTACCCCTTGTAAGAAACCAAAGGGGTTATCCGGAGTCGGCGGCATGATCGGCGCACGGGTCACCTCTTGGGCCTGCTGAGAGGGCATTCCCATGCCAGGGGCTCCAGCGGGTAAGCCAGGAGCACCGGGAGCACCGGGAATAGCACCGGGCATTTCAGTGCCAGGGATGGGAGCATACTGGGGTACGCCAGGAACAGCGCCAAAGGCTTCAGCTCCTGCGGCGGCTTTCTTCTTGCCAAGCAATGCGCCACCGATACCAGCACCGACAACCAGACCGCCCAAACCAATCAGGATATACATCCAGATCGGGGTACCTTGGTTGGCTTTTTCCATTTCGTCTAAGAGCTTTTGATAAGCAGAGTTATCGAAGGTGACTTGCTGAACGTCAATTTGGTCACCAGCTTCACCGTTGTAGTTGACGGCTTTTTCCACCATCGCCTGAACGGATTCACGGGTAATACGTGGACCGCCTTCTTCTTCTGCAACTTCTTCGCCTTCAGCTCCAGCAGCTTGCGGAATCTGGTACTGAACGGAAATCGATTTGGCCACCAACACACCTGTTTGCTGAGAAATCAGCTCTTCAATGTTGTTGTAATTGTAGCTCTTTTGTACGTTGGCACGTGCGGAAGAACTGGTTTCGCCGCCCGTTGTGGTCGTTGTGGCCACGGCAGTACCATCAGTCGCATTAGCGGGTTGATTTGCAGCCGTACCAGCGCTGCCGCCAGCAGCACCACCAGAACCGGAATTGGTTGAGCTTTCCGTTTGGCTGCGCTCAGCCAAAAAACCTTGAGCCCGTTGACCCGGCTGGGTTTCAACGAGAACAGGCTCCTGAAGGCGTTTGCGTGCTTGCACGCGGTCAAAGTCAAATTTGCCGGTTACGGTAGCCTTGACATTGCCAGGGCCCAGCACTTTTTCGAGCATCAGAATCACTTTGCTCTCAAGACGTTGCTCCATTTCACGCTGTAAACGAAGCTGCTCTTGAAGCTGTTTATTCATTTTGCTTTCCGAACCAGCGCCATACAGGCCTTCTTGGCCTTCATGCAAGACCTTGCCTGTGGTGTCAACCACGGTGACATTACCGGGTTTGAGGCCGGGAACGGCACTGGCAATCAGGTGGGTGATCGCATCGATGCTTTCCGGTTTAAAACCGCCCCCTCCAGAGAACTCAATCAGGACTGAGGCCGTTGTCGGTAACTGTTCCTCGGAGAAGAGCGTAGGCTCGGGCACAACCACGTTAACACGGGCATCCGAGACGCCGTCAAAGCGTTTGATAATCCGTGATAACTCACCGTTCATCGCCCGTTGTAGCGCCACTTTCTTTTCAAAGTCGGTACTGATAAAGCTTGACTTGTCAAAAATTTCATAACCAATAATGCCGCTACCGGGCATATTTTTCTGCGCCAACTTCACTAGCGCATCTTCGGCCTTGTCTTTGGGTACACGGATTGTGGTCCCGCCGTCAGCCAGTTTAACGGGTATGCGGTATTCCTCCATGAGGTAATCACGGGCATTCCCCGCTTCGGACATTGGTAAGTTGCGATAAATGGTGCGGAAGCCATCATCTTTTTCCTCACCGTTGCCACGCGTCATTACAAAGGCGATGAGGCCCACCACCAGCACTGCTCCCCCAATGAGCACTGCTAAGCGGACATTCGGCGGTAAATTGCCGAGAAAGCCCCCTCCTACTGCTTGATCATCAACGGCCATCTGAAAATACTCTCCCTTCTAATACGTTGGCAACAGGCTTAGACTTGCATATTCATCAAAGTCTGATAAGCGGTGGTCAGCTTGGTGGTGACCGTAGACGCCATGGTAACCATGGTATCGAGCTTTGCACCGGCAATTTGAATGGCGTGGATATCCACGTCTTTATCTTCCAGCAAATCGGTCATGAGTTGTTCACTCTGACGCTCAGCGTTATTGGTCTCGCTGATGGCGTCATTTAAGACCTCGACAAAAGACGAGCGCTTAGCGACAATTTCATCCTTGGGCAATTCAAAGGTGAGGGGCATCTCGGAGCGCTTAACAAAGAGATCCCCTGGAAAAAAAGATTCAAGTGCAGAAACGGTCATACTTTTAAACTTCCCTTATTTTCCAATTTCCAAGGCTTTTTGAATCATGGACTTGGCAGCATTGGCAACCTGAACGTTGGCATCATATGCCCGTTGAGCCGCAATCATGTCCACCATTTCACGGACCACGCTCACGTTGGGTAAGCTGACAAAACCTTGCTCATCAGCGTCCGGGTGACCGGGTTGATAAACAACTTTGAGGGGAGTGGTGTCTTCAACGCTGCCTTTAATGTCAACGCCACGCCCGCGCGGGCGAGCCATTTCTGGATCCATGGCATTGTTCTCAACGGCGGTTTGAATGGTGGCCCCCATATTATCTGGATCCCAGTCATCGGACATGGCATCGGTCAAGGCCTGTTGAAACACAGGCAAACGACGGCGATAGGGGACTCCCTCAGCAGTGCGCGTAGTATTGGCGTTGGCAATGTTGCCCGCCACAATATCGAGCCAGTAGCGATTGGCAACCATACCGGTTGAACTGGCATTAATAACGTCAAACAAGCTCATCTTAAACGCTCCCCCTAACGGTTAGAAATAATAGTTTTAAGTGTGCGGAACTCACCGGAAATCGAGCTGACCAACACATTGTAGAACGAAGTATTCTTGATCATTTTGGCCACTTCCAGTTCGGGACTGACGTTGTTGCCGTCCATCCGTTGGGTACCATCCGTATCCACCACTTCAGGCTGTACGGCAGCAATTAAGTCAGAGCGGCTCATGCCCCGGGCCCCTGGCGCACGGGGATCGAGCTCAATCCCAGCGGCTGGATGTTTTTGTGAATCATGGTGGAAAGTGGCTTCCGCAATGGCAAAGTTAACGCCTAAATCGCCCCCAAAGTGCTGACCATTATAATGGATCTTTTCAAGGGAGAGATTTTGTAATAGCTGTGCGTCAATACCCGTACCTTTGCCCGTTTGTGTTTCAGGGGCATCTTCTTCATATTCACGAATTTTCTGAAGTGCCTCCTCGAAGGAGACCTCGGAACGTTTGAACCCTGGGCTATTGACGTTTGCCAAGTTGTTGGCGATGACCCGGTGACGAATGGTCGTCACGTCGAGCATCTTCTCGGTAAATGTCATCAGGGGACTAAATAAAACCATTGGTACTCCTCCTACATGGTCAGAAAGTCGTCGACAGATTTTTTCTTGCCTAATTTCATGCGCAACTGTTCGAGGGCGCGCTTGTGGATCCGGCTGACCCAGGACTCGGAGAGGCCCAGGCGTTTGCCAATTTCATTAAAGGGAAGCTGTTGAAAATAATACAGTTTGAGAGTTGTGCGTTCTTGGGTGGGAAGTTGCTCAATCACCCAAGTAAGGGTTTTTTGGAGCTGTTCGAATTCGATGTCGCGCTGAATGGTGTCGCTGTCACCCAGCTGGCTGAGTAAACTGAAACCTTCATCCCCGTCACTGCTGCCACTGGGAGCATCAAGGGACAGGATATAGCTGTAGGCCAAATTGGTAACACGGTTAAACAGGGTTGCCGAATCGGCTTCCACCTCTTCTGGATCTTCGTAAATAACTTCTTCGTGAACTTTGGGGGCTTTGGGAAGCTTGGGC
>DLGM01000372.1:0-4678 GCA_002482705.1 Cyanobacteria bacterium UBA7694 | reverse complement strand
GATTATCAAGAATTGCACCTTTGACATAATAAGTGGCAAAAGTTTCAAACTTGACGCCGCGGCTGGGATCAAAACGCTCGATGGCAAGCAGCAGACCCACTACACCATCACTCACCAAATCGTTAAAGTCATAGTGCTTGGGCAATTTCATTGAAACGCGTCGCGCAATCGAGCGTACCAATGGCAAATAACGCTTAACCGCCTCAGTATTACTGGTAGGCGGAGCGTTAGGCGCCGAATTCATTGCTTGGGCACCCATCTAGATAACGGTCATATCCCGAATGGTCATTATCGCTATTTTAGCATCAACTCCGATTAATTTTGTTAATTTCTTCAAGCATCTGCTGTGCTTGGACGCGGGGATCCCGTGCCATGTCACTGAGCAGATTATTCTGTGCCGCTGCTTTGGCCTTGGCCAACTCAGGGGTTTGCTTGTCTCCGGCAAGTTGGGTAAGCAACTGGCTAGCCAAGTTGGCCCCTTCCCCGCGCGAAAGCTGTTTGCCAATCTCTTGGTCAAGAAAGCCCATAAACATGCCTGAATGCTCACCGCTGAAGAGGCCGCCCTCTTCATCACTGCCACTGCGCATTTGCTCAAACATATAAGAATAAAGTACCGCAACAAAGTCTTGTGTTGCAGCAACCGGATCTGTGGCGTTAAGATCGGGCAAACCCGGAGCCGAATTGCCAAAACCGGCCGAGACAGAGCCAACAACGGGAATATTGTTAATCATCGCATTACTCCTATTGAATTTCGAGGTGGGCATTGAGTGCCCCAGCCGCTTTGATCATTTGTAATACCGTAATCAAATCGCGTGGGGGAATCCCCAAAGAGTTGAGAGATTTGACCAAGTTACCCACCGTGGAGCCTTTGACCAGAACCAGGGTATCACCTTTTTTCTCTTCAAAGGTAATCGTCTGGTTGGTAATGGTTTCGGTAGTACCCTGAGAAAGGGGATTGGGCTGTGAAACGGTGGTGATCGCATCAATTTTGACAATCAACCCGCCGTGAGCGACGGATACAGGACCAATACTGACGTTTTGCCCAATAATAATCGTGCCGGTACGCTCATCCAACACCACTTTGGCCGCATTGTTTTGTGGAGAAAGGGTCAGATTTTCAATCCGTGCCACCAACTCAGCAATATTATTGCGATAGGTGGAGGTCACAAAAACACGCACGGTAGAAGCATCAATGGCTTTGGCGTTACCTAACAGGTTTTTATTAATTTTGTCAGACAACTCAGTGGCGGTGGTGAAGTCAGGGTTGACCAGATAGGCATATAAATAACCGTTTTCATCCACCAAGGTCACCGGAATTTCTTTTTCAACAATGCCACCGTTCGGGATACGGCCAACAGTGACTGCGTTTTTCTGAGCTGAAGCCCCTGTACCCGTGGAAACCCCAAAGCCGCCCAAAGAAATGGGACCTTGAGCCACCGCATAGATACGGCCATCAGCACCTCGTAGGGGTGTTTGCAGTAAAAACCCGCTTTCAATGCTTTTGGCATCCCCTAAGGACGAAATTGTGACATCAATTTGTTGACCAGGCTTCATAAAGGGAGGAATATTGGCTGTTACCGTCACCGCAGCTACGTTCTTGACTTTAATGTTGCTCAATTGAGGCATTCCAAAACGCTCAAGCATATTGATCAAGGCGCGGTTGGTGAAGATCGTGGAGTTGGAGTCACCTGTCCCCTGAAGGCCAGTCACCAAACCAAAACCAGTCAACTGGTTGGCACGAGCGCCACGAAAGGTGGCCACGTCTTTGACCCGTACTGACACCGGAGCAACCATATNNCACGGGGGGAGCAGGACGGCTAGCAGGTACAGCAGCCTGTTGGGGAGCTTGCTGAGCTACAGCAGCCAACGGCACAGTCAAAAAAGCAAGGGCCAGTGATCCAAGAGTGAGTTTGCGCAACATACAAGCCATCCCTACAGCAAGAAGTTAAAGATTCGTGTCAAGACACCCGCGGTTGCCTTGGCACTGACAGGACCAGTACCGGTGACGTCAATCCGCATATCGGCAACCTGCGAAGCCAAAATGGTATTGTCAGCCTTCACGTCATTTTGACGCACAATGCCCGTCAACACCATTTCATTTTCTTCATCATTGACGCGGAAGGTCTTGTGAGCGGTCACGATCAAATTGCCATTGGGCAAAATATCGTCAATACGGGCCGTAATATTAAATTGAATCACGCCAACGCGGGTGGTATCACCCAGGTTGTTGGACTGCAATTGGCTTTGGTCGCTCAACTGGCCCTGAAGGTTTTGGCCACCCGAGGCAAAATTCTGGGGAAACTGCCAGCGGTGGGTGTTACGTAGCTGCTTTTGTGCGTTGAGGGTGGCCTTTTGCAAAGCGTTAATGCGTTCGTTGACCACCACCGTGATCAAGCCCCCAATAACAAAGGTGGGGCGACGATCGGTAAATAAAGTCGCTGTGCTTGTATCATTCCAAATTGAGTCTGCATAAACAGGTGCAGACATCCCCAATGCGATTGCGCCTGCTGCGCAGGCCAGCAAAGACCGTTTTAAAATATGCATAGATACTCTCCTTACTTGCCCCATACTCAATTGACAACCAGTTTCACTTCATCTCGGCCAGTGACATCGGCCTTCACCATTGTATTGGCGTTAAAATTCATAATGCGAATGCGGATACTTTGACCACGGACGCCGTTTTCTAAGGCTTCACCCTGTGCAAACAAAATGAGGGAGCCGTTTACAACTTCTACTTTCACTTTGCCCCCTTTTAATACCAAAGGGCGCGCCTTGAGCATATTCTGGGTAAGCACCACGCCAGCAGAAAGGTTTCCGGCTGCTTCAAAATCTTCAGCAATGCGGCCACTCTGCCGGACATAATTATCGGGCAACTGGGATAACTTTAAGCGTACGGGGGACAGGTTAGCCGCAGAAAAAGGCTCTCCCCGGCGCACAGCTTGTGCCGTTGAATAGGTTTCGGCCCAGGCATCCACCTCGACCTTTACCAAAATCCGCGAACGTGTCTTCCCCCCCTCAATAACCGGCAGATTAAGGGTTTTCTTGGCGACCAAGCGCTGAAAAACGGAGGGCTGTAGATCAACAACGGCAGTATTACCGAACTTGCGCAGTTTGCTTTCAAGGGTTTCATCATTCCAGAAGATAACGACATCGTGAGGAGCCACTTGGTATTCGTTCACGACGTTTTCGCGAATAGCACGAATGAGCGCATCAGTTGTAGAAACAGAAGAAGAGTAAGCGGGATTGGCCAGCACAAAGAGCCCGAACAGGACTCCGAGCCAAACGCTTACTCTTCTGCTCATCACGCTAAACTATCGCGAGATATTGTTGGCGGTATCCATCATCTTGTCCGCCACGTTGATGACCTTTGAGTTGGTGTCAAAGGCTTTTTGGGTGGTAATCAGGTCAACCATTTCAGCCACAATCTGTACGTTAGATTGCTCTAAAGCGCGACCAATGACGTTACCAAAACCGTTCTGACCAGCTTGACCGTCTTCTGGGTTGCCCGAAGAACTGGTTTCAGAGTAGAGGCTGTTACCACGAGCTTCCAAACCGGCAGGGTTGGGGAAGCGCGACAGGGTGATACGACCAATTTCTGTCAACAGACCCGTACCAGGCTGGTTGGCCCAGACGGCACCATCTTGACCAATGTGATAAGCAGTCGTACCCGGGGGAATGTTAATCGCCGGATCGAGTACATAACCGTCAGCATTCACAACTTGGCCGTTGTTATTCAGTTTGAAAAGACCTTTACGGGTGAACAAGCGCTCACCTGTGTTGGGGTCCAGAACAGCAAAGAAACCGGTGCCATCAATCGCCCAGTCGAGGTTGTTTTCTGTGACTTGCAGAGAACCTTGAGAGTGGCGGATGTTGGTACCAGCTACGCGAGCGCCCAAACCAAAACCAATACCTGAAGGGTTATCAAGGGTGCCGAGAGAGCCCGGTTTACGATAATACTGATAGAGCAGGTCGGTGAATTCAGTCTCGGTCTTTTTAAAGCCGTGGGTTTGTGTGTTGGAAAGGTTGTTGGCGATGACGTCGATCTTCGTCTTTAAAGCTTCCATCCCACTGGCAGCGGTCCAAAGTGCATGCATGTACTCTTATACTCCTCCTGAATTTAAAAAACAGTTTTGCAGTTTACTGCAGTCGGCCCAGTTCATTAATCGACTTGTCTAGAATTTTATCTTGTGTCGAGATCATTTTCTGTGACATGTCATAATCTTTCGAAGTCATCATCAGACCGATCATCTCGCTCACAATGCTGACATTTGAATCTTCCAAACTGCCTTGGATAATCCGTGGCCGACGGGAAGTGGGATCCTGGGGATCAATCACTTGGTTCGGATCAAGCGCCTGCAAAAGTTGATTATCAGCAGGCAGCGCATATCCGTATTTTTTCATGATTTCCAGCACCATATTGGCATCATTGCCACCGGGCTGGTCTGTATAACGCACCAGTTTAATCTGACCTAAGACGGTCTTGTTGTTATCCTGGTTGTTATAAATTTGCCCCAGGTCATTCACCATAATCTGCGGCAGCGGCATGCTCAGATTGGGCACGCGCTGGTTTGGGTTCTGGGGAGCATTGGGGTCTTGTAAACGAATGCGGCGATTTTGGTTATCCAAAACATAATCACCTTGGGTGTTTACCAATTCGTTATACATATTGAGGGTTAAG